>JAGWRX010000037.1 GCA_028876395.1 Acidobacteriota bacterium | reverse complement strand
TGCTGTTGCAAACGCCTTCAACTCATAGTCGAGAACTCTGCGAAGATCATTTTCTATCTTCGCCACTGCTGCTCGATCCATCTGAATACCAAGCAGAGCCAGCCTGCCGCAAAGCTCCTCTTGCGTAAGGGGAGGTTTGGCTGCCAAACGAGCCTTTGCGATTCGCTTCCCGGAGATGTTCCTTACGCCTTTGCCTTGGGGCACATCAAGAGCGTAGCGCCCGAAATATCCCGCGATGTTCTAAAATAGAACGGCGAGGAGATTTCGCATCTTGCGTATGCCCTCAAGCAGAGGCTCGCTACAGAAAAGAGTTGGCAGGATGCTCGAAATGCCGGAAAGAAACTAAGCGGATGGGATACTACACTTCTTACAGCCTGACGCAGCTACGCAACGCTATGCCAAGCTTCGCGCTTGCATCCTTGATAGCAACGGATGAGAGCGCAAGCTCTGCTCTAACCCCAGACGGTGACACCAAGCGACCGGAGAAGTGGTATGAGCACGAGCAAAGCATTTGCGCATGGTCAACTATGTATCCAGACACTGTCTTTCGCTTGCACGCTGACGGAGAGGATGCGGACGGCATTTGGGACAAGTATTTCCTTGGCGGAAAACTCGTGCACACCGAATTCTTTAAAGGGCTTCCCCTTATCAACGCAGAGGATCTACCAGAGGTCAAAGGTAAGCCCAATGCGGACGATTGAAACGAAGCGTCCTGCAAGCCTCTTCATCGATCTCTATCAACGCGGAATGCTGGAATCCTGCCTGCTCAAAGCCAAGCGCCTGCCCACCAGCTCCCGCGCACATCTCCAGAACTTTCATCGCCATTCAGTGTAGCGAATCCCCGGCGAAGACGGTAACTTTTTCGCGCGAATGTTTGAGTGCACCCTCCTTTAGCTGTGCTGCCCCAGGCCTAGCTTCCGAGACCTGGGATTGCACATCCCCCTACTCCGTCACCACCAGCTCCGCATGCAGGCCAGCCGTCGAGTCCTCCCCGGCCCACACATCGAACGTGCCCGGCTCCACGGCCCACACCTTCGTCTGCGGGCTCCAGAACTCCAGCTCATCCTTGCCCAGCGTGAACTTCACCGTCTGCGTCTCGCCAGCCTTCAGCGTCACGCGCTTGAAGCCCTTCAGTTGCCGCACCGGCCGTGACGCCGACCCCGCCCGCTGGTGAATGTACACCTGCGCCACGGCATCCCCCGTCGCCTTGCCCGTGTTCGTCACGTCCACCTCAACCTCGCTGGCCTCGCCCGCCTTCATGCTCGCGCGGCTCAGCCGCAGATTGCCGAACTTGAAGCTCGTATAGCTCAGCCCATATCCAAACGGATACAGCGGCTTGCTCGGCATGTCCCAGTAGCGCGAGGTAAAGCCCGGCCGGTCCTCCGGCTCATGCGTCAGGTTGTGGTTGTAGTAGAGCGGCTCTTCGCCCGCAGTGTGCGCCCAGCTCACCGTCAGCTTGCCGCCCGGATTCACATCGCCAAACAGCACATCCGCCACCGCGTTGCCGCCCTCGGTGCCCGGGTACCAGGCCTCGAGCAGCCCGGGCGCGTTGTCCGCGACCCAGCCGAGCGTCAGCGGCCGGCCGTTCATCAGCACCACGACGTAGGGCTTGCCGGTCGCGGCGATCGCCTGAACCAGGGCGGTCTGCTGGCCGGGCAGGCTGATGTCGCTGCGCGACGACGCCTCGCCGGAGTCGGCGGACGGCTCGCCGACCACCACCACGGTGACGGCCGCTGCCTGGGCGGCGGAGACCGCCGCGCCGAATCCGGACGTCGAGGTGCAGTTGGCGTCGCAGCCTTGGGCGTAGGTGACGGTCGCGTGCGGCACGGCAGCCTTGATCCCGTCGAGCACGGGGACCACCGAGGTGAGGTCGGACGAGGAGTACCCGATCGGGACGTCCGGGCCAAGCTGGTCGGACGCGTCGTTGGCGAGCGGGCCGACCACGGCGATCGACGACGTGGTGGTGCTGAGCGGGAGCGCATGGTTGTTGTTGTT
>JAGWRX010000036.1 GCA_028876395.1 Acidobacteriota bacterium | reverse complement strand
TGAGTGAAGCGAGCTGCTGGCCCATCGACGCAGCCATTTCGACCAGCTGCGTTGTGGTCCGGGAACCGTTGGATGTGAGGACACGATAGACGCCTGCCGATTGCGCCTGCACCTCCGTTACGTCGGGAAGGCGTTCGAGGCGCGTCTTCCAGTCTTCGCGCTCCGTGGCAAACTGGACCTCGACCACGTTGGACCCCGGCACGCTCTGCTTGAGTTCAACGGGAGTGCCAAGGGCCACCAGCGTGCCGTGATCGACAATGGCAATGCGGTCGCACAGGCGATCCGCCTCCTCCATGTAGTGCGTTGTTACGAGCATGGTGAGGTTGCGCGTCTTCTTCAGGTGGTTCAGCATCTCCCACACCGCTATGCGCGATACGGGGTCGAGGCCAGTGGTGGGCTCGTCGAGAAAGAAAATGCTGGGGTCGTGCACCAGCCCGCGTGCAATTTCAAGCCGCCTGCGCATCCCGCCGGAGAGCGTCTTGGTCTGTGCTCCGCGCCACTTTGCCAGGTCCACCGCCTCCAGCACTTCTGCAATGTTCTTCTCGCGCTGTGCGCGGGGCACGCTGTAAAGCTTCGCGTAGATGCTCAGGTTTTCTTCGACGGTGAGATCCTGGTCACTGGTCAGCGCCTGTGGAATCACGCCGATCATACGACGCACAGCATCGGGCTCTTTGGCCACGTCGTGACCGGCGACGATGGCCTTGCCGGAAGTCACGGGAATCAACGTCGTCATCATGCGGATCAGCGTGCTCTTGCCCGCGCCGTTCGGTCCAAGCAGGCCAAAAATCTCTCCATCGGCAACGGAAAAGCTTACCCCCTTCACCGCCTCGAAGTCGCCGTAACGCTTGACGATGTTCTCAACCGCTATCGCTGCTCGCGGCGCAGCGGAGCCGTTGCGGTGGATGGCCGAACTGGATTGTGCGGACGCTGTCATGGCTTGACCAGTTTGCTCTTGGGAATAAAGACCTCAGCCGTCATGCCGGGCACAAAGCGCTCACCAGGGTTGTCGATCAGCAGCTTGAGGCGCACGGTTCGGATGTCGCGCTTGCGGCCGCCGTTGATATCGCGCTGGGTGGCAAAGTCGGCTTCGGCGGATTTGGCAATCACCTTGCCCTGCACGGTTGCGCCGCTTGGCATCACCACGCGCAGGCTGTCGCCCAGCTGCACCGCGTCCGCATCGGTTTCCGGCAGCGGCGCATAGACCCATGTCTGGGTAAGGTCCATTATGGTTGCAATCGTTCCACCGGCGGGCATCACCTCGCCCTGTCGCGCCGCCAGCACATTGACCTGGCCGCTGACAGGCGCATAGACCTGCGCATAGCCCAGTTCCACGGCGGCCTGACTGGCAAGTGCCTTTGCGTTCTGCATCTGCCCGCGGGTCGAGTTGACGGTGCGCGCGGCGGCGTCGGCCTGCAATTCGTGCGCGCGCGCCTGGCGCAACGACGCCTCGGCGGCGGCAATGTTCTCCTGCGCCGTTTTCGCCGCCGCCTGGGCCGCCTGCAGACTTGTCTCAGCGTCATCGCGGGCCTGGGCGCTCATAATGCCTTGCGCGGCCAGCGCAACAGTCCGCGTGGTGTCGGCCTTCTGGCGTTCATATTGTGCCTGCGCCTGGGCCAGCGTTGCCTTTGCCGCCCGCACTTGCGCCTCGGCGTTCACCGTGGCGCTGCTGGTTTCGCCACGGGTCTGGCGCTCGGTCTCCACCGTCTCGCTCAGCTTCCAGCTGCTGCTCGATACGGTAGCCGCTGCCGCCTTGCGCGCGGCCTGCAGGTCGTCGCTTTCAATCACGGCAACCAGCTGTCCTGCCTTGACAGGCTGCCCTTCATCCACCGCCAGCGCTTCAATGCGGCCGGGGATTTTGGCGCTCACCATGACCTCGTTCGCATCCACGGTGCCGATCAGCTTCAGTTCGGAGGGCGGCCGCGCCGTCAGCAGATACCAGATGAGCGAACCCAGAAGCAGCAGGCCAAGAATCAGGAATACCCTGTTACGCGCGTTCATTCTTCCTCCGAAACAGCATCCGGTTTTCATGCACGTCGGGCATCGGGGTGTCGGAGAGGACGCGATCTGCCACCTCCGCGCCGTGCCGCCTATCCGTGAAGATGGCCTGGCCCAGGTACTCAACCAGTGCCTTCCTGCGCGCCGCCAATGCCTCAGGCGCCAAAGGCTCGAGCGACGTTGTCATGCGCAGCACCGGTGCGCTGAGGAAGTAGAAGACGTTGGCGCCCAGCGCGGCCAGTTGAATCTGCATCCAGTCCACGTCAATCACCTCGCCGGACAGGATTCCTTCCCGCGCCACGGTCTGATACGCCGATTGCAGCGGAGCGAAAAAGCGCTCCACCAGAATCGGCAGTGCGCCTGCTTCGCCCTTGTGGTGGCGCATCATCTCCTGCTGCATCATGCTCTGGAACTCCCATTGGGTCAGGATGCGGTCAAAGTGGTCGAGCGCTGTGCGCAGCAGCCGTTCCCCCGGCGTTGCGTCGTTCTGATACACCTTCATCGAGCGCTCGTAGACCTTGCCGGCAATCAGTTCAAGCGCCGCCGCATACAGCTTTTCCTTGCTGTCGAAGTAGTAGTAGAGCAGCGCCTTGTTTACGCCTGCGGCGTCGGCAATGCGGCTTGTCCGCGCGCCGGCAAAGCCGTAGGTGCTGAACTCATGCAGGGCCGCTTTCAGAATCTGGGTACGGCTCTGGCTGGAGCGTTCGGATTGCGAGCGGTTTGTCTCAGGTCTGGCCATCGATTTAACTAACTGGTTAGTAAAATACACCGGAAGGTGTTGGTTTGCAAGAGCTCGCCGATAGTTTCTCCGGCGCTGGCGTGTTTGTCGTGCCTCGGCGGGGTCGGCTCTGCACCTTGCGCGCTGCTAACCTTGACCGCGTGGTTCCGTGGCCTGCCCCGGACGGCCCAAGGTGGTCCGCGCTGCCCGGAGCGGTTTCCACTCGGCGTATCATGGAGTCAATCTCCGTGCCGTCCGGATCCTCGAAGCCGAAGTGGAATGTCGACTTGATTCACCGGGGAAAGCTGCGCTTTGCTCTTGTCTCATGTTCCGTGGCAATCGCCTGCTGCGCGCATCTGGCTGCCCAGCAAACGAGCGCTTCGCCCGAGCCAACCTTCAAGATTGAGGTGAACAGGCTGCTGGTGCCGGTCGTGGTCCGCGATGCGCAGGGCCGCGCCGTGGGCGATTTGCAACAGGGGGACTTTCAGGTCCTCGACAACGGCAAGAACCGGCCCATTTCCGGATTTTTGGTACAACAGCGTGGGGCGGCTGTGGCCACCGCAACAAGCGGCGAACGCCTGACGGCTACATCCGCTGCCTCACGCACGGTCCCAGGTTTGCCCGAGCGCATCACGGTGTTTCTTTTCGACGACATCCACATGAGCGCGGAGGACCTGGCGCACGCGCAGGAAGCCGCGGTGAAAGGGATGGCCGGGGCCGTGTCCGGCACGGATATGGCGGCCGCTGTTTCCACCTCGGGGCGCGCGAACAGCGGCCTGACGCGCGACCGGGCGAAGCTGCAGGAGGTGATGATGAGCCTGCAGCCGCTGGGTGTGTTTCGGGCAGAAAGCCTGGACTGCCCGGATATCAGCTATTACGAGGCCGTGCTCATTGAAGACAAGCACGACAGCATCGCGATTCAGGATGCGAATCAAAAGTATTTCAACTGCCATCCAGCCATGACGACGCCCCAGGACGCGAGTCCCGGAAACGAACTCCCCACGGCCGAGAATATGGTGGATCTGGTCGCCCGGCGGGCGCTGACCCTCGGCCACCAGGACGTGCAGACAACCTACGCTTCCATCGCGGCTTATGTGCGCAGATTGGCTCCGATGCCGGGTCAGCGAACGCTGATCCTGGTGTCGCCCGGATTTCTCACCATCGAGCCGGGCCTGATGACCGCGGAATCGCGCCTTATCGATCTGGCGGCGCAGTCGGGCGTAGTCATCAGCGCCATCGACGCGCGCGGGCTGTATACCACGCAGTTCAATGCGGGCGACCGCAGCCCGGCGCTCGCCCGCCGCAGCCTGCAACTGAATTCGGAGTACCACGGCAACGCGAAGAACCTCGCCGAGAACTCGATGGCGGAGCTTGCCGACGGCACAGGCGGCACGTACTTTCACAACAGCAACGACCTGACCTCAGGAATCAAGGAACTGACGCAGGCGCCGCAGTATGTGTACCTGCTTGAACTATCGCTCGACAATGTGAAGCCAAACGGTTCCTATCACCGCCTGAAAGTGAAGGTCAATCGCACAGGGCTGCAATTGCAGGCGCGCCGCGGCTACTTCATCTCCAGGCCGGACAAGCACAGGAAATAGCGCTCCGCCGCGCTTCAGAACGAGACGATAATGGCAATTCCCGGGCGGCCGGGGTATCGGCGGTTGAACAGGTAATAGCCGCCATCCATCCAGACAATGTAGCAATCGTCCGTTTCGTACCAGTACGGTCCCCAGTATTCAGGATACGGGTCCATCAGGGTGAACCAATAGCCGCCGTACTGGAAACGCGGGAATCCGTTCATCACCATGAAGGGCAGGCTGTAGATGCGGAACCAGCGGCGCGGGCCATAGTGGCTGCGGTAATAAATGTCAGGAATGCGGTAGCCGTTGTAACCGCCGCGTTGCTGCCAGGTGCGGCGCTCATTGTTCCACTGGTGGGCACGATGCTGGCTCCAGACATTCCGCTGCTGGACTTGCTGCTCCCGCTGCTGCTGCTCTGTGCGCTGCATCTGCTGGACAGGAGGCCGCCGCTGCCGGGGGCCCTGCTGTTGCCGCTTCTGCTGCCCGGGCGGCAGTTGCTTGCCGCGCTGCTGCTGTTTGCTGCGGTCCTGCTGCCGCTGCTGTTGCTTGATCTGGCCCTGTGGCTGTGGATTCTGGGCGCCGCCAAATGCGCCGGCTGCGAAAAGCGCCGAGAGTGCAGTTGCTGTGATGAAGCCCCCAATTCGTTTCATGGGTTTTACCTCCCCACATAACCTGGCCGACTACATTCTTCGCAGTGGCCTGCAACTTAGACGGCATGGAGCGGCGATTGGGGAAATGAAAGCTCCGGCTTCACGCAGCCCGCACCGGAAAGGCAGCCTCTGCGCCCGTGACACGACAGGACCTATGCCCACCATCCAACAGGCTTCACTGTGGCCCCAATCGCAATCAACGGCAGTGATGCGGGTCACCGGCCTCCGCTGTCCGGCTGTTGCGCAAAGTCGGTTGTGCGCAGAGCGATGAAGACTCGTGGCCGGCTCGCGCCCTTGTGCCCGAACGAGCAGCCCGCACTGAGGCAGCCGATGCGGTTGCCAGGGCTGACGGCGTTGGCAATGGGGAGAGGAAAGGAAGCTCCGGCTTGTGCGTCGCAGAGGCTGGAACTGGCGTCCTGGCGCTCTTGCCGCTGGCGGCCTTGTTGTGAGCTGCCTGACGATGCGTAACGAAGCCTTCTCCGCTGCGATAGCTTCCGGCGCTATTTAACCCGGCTTTTCCTCAACCGTGCTGATTCGGATGCAGATTGAAGCAGTCTGCCAGGGCCGCCAAACGGCTAGAATCAGAATTAGCCATGGCCGAATTTACCCACCTTCATCTGCACACTGAGTACTCCCTGCTGGACGGCGCCTGCGACGTTCACAAGCTCGTGGACCATGTCGCGGCGCTAGGCCAGAAGTCGGTCGCCATGACCGACCACGGCAACATCTACGGCGCGGTGCACTTTTTCAATGCCGCCAAGGAGAAGGGCATCAAGCCCATTCTCGGCTGCGAACTCTACGTGTGCAAGGCGGAGGACCATCGCGCCGAGTCGCCCAACGACCAGTACAACCACCTGCTTGTGCTGGCGGAGAACGAAGAGGGCTACCGCAACCTGATCCGCATCACGTCAGAGGCCTCGCTACACGGCTTCTATCGCAAGCCCCGCGTGAGCAAGCGCTATCTTGCCGAGCATGCGCAGGGACTCATCGGCTTCTCCGGCTGCCTGAGCGGCGAACTATGCGAAGAGCTGATGGCCGGCCACTATGACAAGGCCAAAGCCGCGGCGATCCAGTACCAGGACATCTTCGGCCGCGGCAACTTCTATCTTGAGATACAGGACCAGGGTCTCGAACAGGAGCGCAAGATTCAGAACGATCTCTTCCGGCTGGAGCGCGAGCTTGAAATTCCAATGGTTCTCACCAACGATTCCCACTACCTCTGCGGCGAGGATCATCATGCGCACGATGTGATGCTCTGCGTGCAGACCGGCTCCAAGGTGCACGACGCCGAGCGGTTCCGCTTCGACAGTGACCAGTTCTTTGTGAAGAGCGCCGACCAGATGGGGCGCTTGTTTCCTGACTCACCCGGCGTGATGCAGCGGACGATGGAGATTGCCGAGCGCTGCAACTTCAAAATGCATCCGGTGGAGAATCCCTTTCCCGAGTTTGCTGTGCCTGAAGGCCACACCATCGACAGCTACTTTGAGCAGGTGTGCCGCGAAGGACTGAAGAAACGCCTGGAGATGGCGGTGCGCAACCTGGAGGCGCGCGGGGTGCTGCGTACGCCGGTGCACGAATACGAATCCCGGTTGAGCTTTGAGATCGGGATTATCAAGCAGATGAAGTACTCGGGCTACTTCCTGATTGTGTGGGACTTTATCAAGTACGCGCGCGACCATGGGATTCCAGTGGGACCGGGAAGAGGCTCGGCGACGGGATCGCTGGTTGCTTATGCGATGGAGATCACAAACATCGATCCGATGCAGAACGTGCTGCTCTTCGAGCGCTTCCTGAATCCCGAGCGCGTGACGATGCCGGATATCGACGTGGACTTCTGCATGAACCGCCGGGGCGAAGTGATCGACTACGTGACGCGCAAGTACGGCCGCGAGCAGGTCGCGCAAATCATCACCTTCAACACCATGGCGGCCAAGGCGTCTATCAAGGACTGCGGGCGCGCGATGGACATGCCGTACGGGGACGTGGACCGCATTGCGAAGCTGGTTCCGGCAACAGTGGGCATGACGCTGGACCGTGCCCTGGAAGAGTCGTCTGACCTGCGCAAGGCGTACGACGGTGACAAGCAGGTTCGAGAACTGATCGATACGGCAAAGAAACTGGAGGGGCTGGTACGCGGATCGGGCGTGCACGCCTCCGCGGTAGTGATTGCGCCACGGCCTCTGACCGAACTGGTTCCGCTGAACAAGACGAAGAACGACGAAATCGTGACTGCCTATGACATGAAGGCGGTGGAAAAGATGGGGCTGCTGAAGATGGACTTCCTGGGCCTCGCGACGCTGACGGTGATCACCGATTGCCTGAATCTGATCGAGCAGACGCGCGGGGAGAAGTTGGACATCGAGATGGTTCCGTCGGACGATCCGGAGACGTTCCGAAAGGTGTTTCATACCGCGCTGACGTCGGGGGTGTTTCAGTTTGAGTCGAGCGGGATGCGCGACATTTTGCGACGGTACAAGCCGGATACGGTGGAGGAACTCACGGCTCTGAATGCGCTTTATCGTCCGGGGCCGATGGACATGATCGACGACTTCGTCGAGCGCAAGTGGGGCAGGCGCAAGGTTGAGTTTTTGCTACCGGAGCTTGAGGGGATTCTGAAGGATTCTCTGGGCGTGATCGTCTACCAGGAGCAGGTGATGCGAATTGCCAATGTGCTGGCGAGCTACTCGCTGGGCGAGGCCGACCTGCTGCGGCGCGCGATGGGAAAGAAGAATGCCGAGGCGATGGCGGAGCAACGAGACCGCTTCATGAGCGGCGCTGCGGCGCTTGGGCATCCGAAGAGCCTGGTGGGCGAGATTTTCGACCAGATGGCGAAGTTCTCAGGGTACGGGTTCAACAAATCGCACTCGGCGGCATACGCGCTGGTGGCGTATCAGACGGCTTATTTGAAGACGCACTATCCGGTGGAGTTCATGGCGGCGCTGCTGACGTCGGAAACCTCGAAGCCGGAGAACGTAGTCAAGTACATCAGCGAGTGCCGCGAGATGGGCATCAGCGTTGAGCCGCCCGACGTACAGGTCTCCGGCGCGCAGTTCACGCCGCATGGGGCGGCCATCCGTTTCGGCCTTGCAGCGGTCAAGAATGTAGGCGGCAACGCCATTGAGTCGATTATGAAGGCGCGCGAAGAAGCCGGCGGCCGCTTCACCAGCTTCTGGGAATTCTGCGAGAAGGTCGATCTGCGCGTGATGAACAAGCGCGTGATTGAATCGCTCATCAAGGCGGGCGCGCTGGACACGCTGGGCACGCGCGGCCAGCTGATGAACGCGGTCGACAAGGCCATGGAGCGCGCGCAGAAAGCGCAGCGCGACGCCGCGCAGGGCCAGTCCGGGCTCTTCGGGCTCTTCAATGAAGCGCCCGCGCCGGGCCGTAGCGGAGACGATCTGCCGCGCGTGGCCGATTGGGAGGAGGGCGAGCGGCTGGCCAATGAGAAGGAGGTGCTGGGCTTCTTTGTCTCCGGCCACCCGCTGGACAAGTATGCTGAAAAGCTGCGCAACCTGCCTGGCGTCATTCCGGTTTCAGAGGCTCTGGAGCGCAAGCCGCCGGAGCGTCGCTGGGGTTCGCAGTCCGATCCCGCCGACGAGATCCAGGTGGCGGGCATGATTCACGGTCTGCGCGTGCAGAAGAGCAAGCGCGACCAGAAGCTATACGCGCAGGCAGCGCTAGAAGATGCCAGCGGCAAGATTGACCTGATCTGCTTTTCGCGCGACTACGAGCGCCTGTCGGGCCAGCTCAAGATGGAGGCGCCGGTGCTCATCCGCGGCGTGCTCATGGGCGAGGAAGACTCCGCGCCGAAGCTCTCGGTCAGTGCAATACAGGCGCTTGAAGAAGTGCAGGTGAAGCTGCCGGGCGGCGTGCGCATTCGCATCAATCTCGATCGCGCGACGGAGGAGATGTTTGCCGCGCTCAAGAGCGCCGCCGATGCCGCGCCGGGGCCGGGCAAGGTGATGCTGCACCTTGAGAAGAAGGGCGAGTATGCGGTGATTCTCGAACCCGAACAGATGAGTGTGGCGGCGGATCGCGGCTGGATGGAACGGGTCGAAGAGCTGGTGGGCAAGGGAACCGTGCAGGCCGTGGGCTAGGCCCCCAGGCCGTTGGACGCGCACAAACGCGCGGCCCACGTGCGCACGGTCTCGATGCTGAGTGTCTTGCCGCCTGCCGTGCCTGCCGCCAACTGTACCGCGAAGTTGCCGATCGTTGAGCTTTCCGCCTGGCCCGATTCGACCAGCAGGCCCGTGTGCTGCGCGGTCAACTGCGTCAGCAGCCTGTTGCGGCTGCCTCCGCCGAGCACGTGGACGCGGTCGAGCTTGCGGCCCAGCATCTGCTCCAGATGAGCGAGCGCCGAGGCGTACCGGCTGGCCAGGCTCTCAAAGATGAGGCGCGCAAACACCGGCTCGTTGCCCGCGACATCGGGAATGGTTTCGAGGCCACGCAGGCTCAGTTCGCGGTTGATGCGTTCCGGCATGTCGCTCGAGAGCAGCAGCGGCTCCGCATCCACGTCAATCACGCCGTGAGTCTTGCAGATGGCAGCTTTCTGGACGAGACCTTCGATTGTCCAGGTGCGCCCCTGCGCAGCCCAGGCGTCCATGCACTGCTTGATGAGCCACATTCCGTTCACGTTGGTGTGGAAGCAGAATCCGCCGGCGGCCGCGCCTTGATTGGTATACCGGGCCGCCAGAGCTTCGGGGCGCGTGATGGGCTTATCAACCAGCGTGCCCACCAGCGACCACGTGCCGGAGCAGATGTAGGCAGTCGAATCCATGCTGACTGGAATTCCGGCAATGGCCGACGCCGTATCGTGGCAGGCTGGCGCAATCAGTTCCGTCTCGCGGAAGGCATCGAGCGCAGCCAGTGGCCCCTGCATGCGGCCCACCACGGTTCCCGCAGGCACAATGGGCGGAGCGGCTTCCATGGCGAGCCCGAGGCGCACGAAGAGCGCGCGCGCCCAGTCTCCGGTCTCCATGTCAACGAGTCCGGTGTGCGTGGCATTGGTATACTCGGCCACGCGCCGGCCGCCAAGCCAATACAGAACGTACTCCGGCAGGCAGACCCATGGCGCATGCGCGTCAATGCCGCAAGCGGGGTCAGCCATCAGCTGGTAGAGCGTGTTGATCCGCAGCGGCTGCGCGCCTGTGCGCTGGAAAAGCTCCTGTGCCGGCGTGATGGCTTCCGCGGCGTCTTTGGTGGCTAGGGAGCGCTCGTCGCGGTAGCAAAAGGGCTCACCAAGCGGCTTGCCATCCGCGCTCAGTCGAACGTAGTCCACCGCCCAGCCATCCACGGCGATCGAGGCGATGCCCTCTGGCGCCTGCAGCGCCGCCTTGCGCAGACCTTCCTCAACGCCGCTGAGAATCGTAGCCAGCGGCCAGCGCAGCGATTTGCCCCGGTGCACCGGCCCGTTCGGGATGCGATGAATCAGTTCAATCGAAGGCTCGCCATCGTGCCAGCGGAGCAGGGAAACGCGACAGCTTTCCGCTCCCAGGTCGATGGCGACGCGCGCCTTGCTTTCCGCCGGCCAAACTCCTTGCGAGCTCACCGCAGGAATGCCTCCGTGAGTCCGCCGTCCACCGGAATCAGATGGCCGGAGGTGCAGCGCGCCCGCGGGCTGGCCAGGAAGAGAATCGCCTCGGCGCAATCCGACGGGTCAATCGGCTGATGCGTCAGCGTGCGCTTGGCGTAAAAGCCTGCGAGCAATCCGCGCAGTTCCTCATCGCTCAGCGACTCGTCAAAGGGAATGTTGTACTTCGTCAGCGAGGCGCGCACGCGGTCGCGTGGGAACATGGTCGATCCCTTCACCACTGTGGCCGGGCTGATGCCGTTTACGCGCACGCGCGGCGAGAGAGCCACGGCCAGTTCACGGACAAGGTGCGAAAGCGCCGCTTTGCTCACGTCGTACGCCTCGCTGCCGCGCTTGGCGACAACAGCGTTGGCCGAGCTGGTAAGCACTATCGAGCCGTCAAGCCCCTGCTCGTTGAACAGCTTGCCCGCCTCATCCGCGAGAAGATAGTTGGCCGTCACGTTCACATCGAGCGTGGTGGCCCACATTGCGTCGCTGATCACGCCGTCGGGAGAGGACGGGAACATCGCGGCCGTGTTGATCAGGATGTCCACCCCGCCGAAGGCAGCCACCGTTGCCCGCAGCGCTTTGCCGATGGCCTCGCGATTGCGGATATCAACCGGCGTCACGGCCACGAATTCCTTCGATGTAACGCTCTTCAGGTCATCGGCAACGCGGGCCGCTGCTGCTTCGTCGCGGTCGGCCACCACCACATGCGCGCCGCGCGCCGCCGCCAGCAGCGCCACCTCGCGGCCAATGCCGCTGCCACCACCCACTACGAGAGCGATGCGGCGGCTCAGTTCCTTCTCCGGCGGCTGGCGGCGCAGCTTGGCCTCTTCCAGCGCCCAATACTCAATGCGGAACGCTTCAAGCGCGGGCAGTGCAACGTAGTTGGTATAGACCTTGAAACTGGCCGGATCCACGCCCTCGCCGCATTGTGGAACCGTACCCGTCACCTCGCCCTCCGCCAGCAGGCTTGCGCCTTCCATCACGTGAATGGCGTTGGTGTAAAATTCGCCGGTAATGCGCGCCTCAGTCTTGTTCTTTCCAAAGCTGAACATGCCGAGCCCGGGAATGAGGACTACCGTCGGGCTTGCATCGCGCAGCGCGGGCGACTCCGGCGTGGCGAACGAGTGATAGTAGGTGCGGTACTGCTCGCGGTATTCGTCGAGGGACTTCTCGATCTGGCTCTTCAGCTCGTCCACGCTCGCGCCGGCTGCCCAGGGCACAAACAGCGGCCGAATCTTGGTGCGGATGAAGTGATCGGGGCAGCTGGTTCCCAGGAACGCAAGCTCTTTGGCGTGCTTCGAATTCACAAACTGCAGCACGTCCGCCGCGTCAGTGAAGCTGGCGATCCAGCGATTCTGCGTGCTGACCTTGCCGCGCAGGAAGGGCGCAATCTGCACCGCCAGCTCGCGGCGGTCCGCGCGTGCGGGAATGATTTCGCCGCCAAAGTGAGCCGGCCCTTTGGCGAGGCCGTGCCGCTCAATGAACTGGCCGATCTGGTCGATTACTATGAGCGTGTTCACGTAGCACTCGCGCTGCGTCTGGCCCCAGGTAAAGAGACCGTGTCCGCCCAGCACGATGCCATCGCAGTCCGGGTTGTCTGCCACGGCGCGCTTCAGCATCATGGCCAGCTCAAAACCGGGGCGCTGCCACGGCACCCACACCAGCTTGTGGCCAAACTCGCGGTTGAACTCTTCCATCTTCGCCTTGCCGTTGGCTGAGGCGGCCAGTGCGATTCCCCAGTCCGGGTGCAGGTGATCGACATGGGGGAAGGGAAGAAACCCATGCAGTGGCGTGTCAATGGACGCGGCCACGGGGTTGTTGCGGAAGGTGCACAGCGGATACATCGCCACCATGTCGTCTTCGGCGTCCACGCCCTTGTAGCTGCGCTCCAGGGCCAGCAGCTTGTGCAGGAAGAGAGTGGCGAAGCCGGCGCGCTTCATGCTGCCCAGATCGCCGCCCGAGCCCTTCACCCAGAGCACCTCGACGGGCTCGCCGGTCAGCGGGTCGGTCTCAGTAATCTTTGAGCTGGTGTTGCCGCCCGCAAAGTTCGTGATGCGCAGGTCCGACCCCAGCAGGTTGGAGCGATAGCGCAGCAGCTCCGGTTCGTCGAGCGTAGCGGCAATGCTGGCGTCCCAGCGGTCTTCAAGGAACTTGAGGGCGGGCGAAGCGGGTGCTGCCTGAGTCATAGAAACCACCGTGCGGGGAGATTCAAGAGTCAACAGAACGATACCACATCATAATCAATAGGAAAAGTATTCCGTATTTGAATCCTCGCGCCGCCTGCTTTACCGCCACTCGCCTCGTCAGAACCGCGGCAAGAGGGAGCCAAAGCCGGCAGGAAAACTACTCTTCCTTTGCCTCATCTGCGCTGCCGTCCAGGTTGTCCGGCGTCACCACCCGGTGACGCACGTAGTTGTACGGAGGCACGGTGTAGCCTCGCAGCAGGGCAATGCCGAGCTGGATGAGCCGGGGGCCATAGCCTTCCGCCTCGTGCGAAATTGAGCCGACTATCGCGCTCCTGCCCGTCCGCATCTCTTCGAGCACTTCCGGAATGCAATCCTGCCCGGCGATGGCGAATTCCTCTTCCTGACCTGTCAGCCGGGCGGCGTCCAGCACGCCCAATGCGCTGGAGTCCGTGGCGGCGGCCACCAGAATGTGCTGGCCTTTGCGGCGGTCGCGGAGAAAGTCAGTCACGGCCTGGCGGCTGGGCTCGCGCATGCCTCTGCCCTCCAGGCGCACATAGCGGTCCGCGGGCAGGTCCTTGAGCCTTTCGCGAATCCCCTCGAACGCGCCGGTAATGCGGCTCTGGACGAAGTTGCCGGCCTCGGAAAATCCCACGCCGAGCACCCAGTCCACCTTGCCCTTCCACTTGCGCAGCGCATACTGGCCCAGCAGGGAACCAGCCTCGAAGCCCACCTCGAAGTTGTCCACGCCAAAGTACGTGGCGTTGGGGTGCGGCACGTCAATGGCCACCAGCGGGATGTCAGCCTTCTTGAAGATGTTGGCCACGTGCGGCGCCACGTGCTCCTCCACCTGAAACTCCAGCACCAGGTCCACGCGCTTCTTTACAAGCTCATGCGCGTTCTGGATGGCTACATCGGGGTCCTGGCGATTGTCGAGCGTCAGCAGTTCCACGCCCGCCGCCGCGGCCGCCGCGGCTACACTCTGCGCCACGGCTACCGAGAAGGGCATTTCGCCGCTCTGCACCGCGAACCCGAATCGCAGACGCCGTGGGCGCGATACCAGCCTGTACTGCCCATCCTGCGACTGGGCCACATAGCCGCGGTGAACCAGCGTCTTCAAGATGCGATAGACGCTGGTCTTGGAGATGTGCGTCTTCTGAAAGACATCTTCGAGCGTAACCGGGGCATTGTTCTGCTCCAGCAATTCGAGCACGTCGAGTGCCTTTGAAAGAATAGGAATCAGGTAGAGCCGCTTGATCTTCGCTTTACGCAACCGTTCGTCTCCCTGGGTGCTGTTTCATTACCGAAACGCTGCGAATCAAGCATAACCGGTTTCAGGCGTAACTGTTGACTATTGTGTGGCGTCCTGCGCGCTCCTGGCTTACCCGCTCCACGTAGCCATCGTTCCGCAGGCTCAGCAGCGGATCAACCGGCAGCCCGCGCGCCTCACGCCAGCCGCGCGTCAGCGGGCGCACGTCGCGCCAGAAAGCGCCGCGGAAGAGCTCCTCTGCCGCGACCAGGTCGCAGGCCTGTTGCAGCCGCCCCAATTCCTTGCGATCCACAAGTGCCGCCTTCACCCACAACTCCTGCGCGGTCACCACGGTCTGCACGGTGGCCTCGATTTTGCCTTTCAGGTTGTGGCTCTGGTCAATCATGAAGGCGATGTCCAGCGCCAGGCCTTCTTCCGCTCCGGCATGAATCTCATGGAAGATGCGGAAGATCTGGTATGGGTCAATCGAGCCCAGCGTCAGATCGTCGTCGGCATAGCGGCGGTCGTTAAAGTGGAAGCCGCCCAGCAGCCCGGTATGCAGCAGCCAGGCCACGACCTGCTCGATGTTCTGCGATGAATAATGATGCCCGGTATCCACCAGAACGCGCGCCTGCTCGCCGGCCTCGCGCGCCAGGTGCGACGCCATGCCCCAGTCGGCGATGTCTGTGTGATAGAAGGCCGGCTCAAAGGGTTTGTACTCGATCAGCAGCCGCTGATCCGTGCCAAGGTGCGCATGGGCCGTGCGCAGCGCGTCCTCCAGCCAGCCAATGCGCTTGCGGATGCTCTGCGTGCCAGGGTAATTCGACCCGTCCGGAAGCCACAGGGAAAGGTCGCGCGAGCCCAGGCGCTTGGCAATCTCAATCGACTCCAGCACGTGCCCCACGGCCTGTTCACGGATCTCATCCGCCGGATTACAGAGGGAGCCGTACTTGTACTCCTGATCCTGAAAAAGGTTGGGATTGATGGACCCGGCGCGGACCCCAAAGCTCTCCTCCAGGTTCTGTACCTGCGGCACGTCGCGCACGCCATTGGGCAGGTCCCACAGAACGTGCAGAGCAAGGGTGGGCGTGGCGCCGGTCAGCCGTTTTACCTCTGCCGCGTCAGAGAATTTCTCCGCCAGCGTGGATGCTGCCGCCGCCTGCGTGAACTTGCCGAAGCGCGTGCCCGTGTTGGCGAATCCCCAGGAGGGAATCTCGATCTGGAAGGAGTCCAGAGCCTGTGCTGCCTGGTCGAAGATTGCGGATTCCGATTGCTTCATCATTCCCTGCCTTGCCGTCGCCGGCCCCAATTCAGTCTATGTCATGCCTCAGTATTTCGAGGAGGAAGTAAGGCTCACTTGCGTCATGCACCTCTATCTCTTCAGCCTGTTCCGCAGCGGTCGTCCCGGCCCGCATTCGGGGCTCGCGGCAGCAGGTCTTGTCTTTCGGCGGTGCATCTCTGCGAGCGCACATGACGTCGTGCTGGAATCGTTTTCTGACGACATGCGTTCCCATGCAAGGTTACAAAACCGAATGTCTGCAAGTCCTGCTCCCAGTCCCTGACCGAATATGAAATTGACATGCTATTCGATAGGGAGATGAATTGTCTATTGCAATTATATTCAGCCGCTCTTCACCCGGGCAGCGGGCCGTTCCCGTCCGGCTGCCCCCTTCAACAAAAACGTTTTAGAGCCAGCGCGGGCTCCGTTTGGTACCGTAAAATGGGCCGGTTGTACTTCCGGAGGAATCATGCACCACAGCAATCAAACACCATGGATGCGGGCGACGGGCACGATTGCCAGCCTGTGTCTGCTTCTCGCCATGGCCTTTGGCCCGGCGCCAGCCCGCGCGCAGAGCTCCGCGGACGAAAAGAAGATCGACGACCTCATCGCAAGGATGACGCTGGAAGAAAAGATCCAGATGCTCTCCGGCTCGACCGTCATGTCCTCCACGGGCATCCCGCGCCTGGGTATCCCGGCATTCCGCATGAGTGACGGCCCGGTCGGCGCGCACATTCCGCCACCCTCCACCGCCTATGCGGCCGGCATCGGGCTTGCGGCAAGCTGGGATGGCGACCTTGCTAACCGCATCGGCACGCAGATCGGCCGCGATGCCCGCTCGCGCGGAGCTGCCTTTGTCCTTGGCCCCGGTGTGAATATCTACCGCGCGCCCCTCAACGGACGCAATTTCGAGTACTTCGGCGAGGACCCATTCCTTGCGGGCGAAATGGCTGTGGGATACATCGAGGGCATGCAGTCGCAGGGTGTCAGCGCCACCATCAAGCACTACGCCGCCAACAACAGCGAGTATTTTCGCTTCACCTCAGACTCCGTGGTGAGCGAGCGCGCCCTGCGCGAAATCTACCTGCCCGCATTCGAGGCCGCTGTCCGCAGGGCTCACGTCGGGTCCATCATGGACTCCTACAACCTGCTCAACGGCGAGCACGCCACGCAGAACTACCACCTGAACGTCGAAATCGCCAAAGAGCAATGGGGTTTTGACGGCGTGATGATGTCCGACTGGACCGCCACGCACGACGGCATTGCCGCAGCCAACGCCGGGCTCGACCTGGAGATGCCCTTCGGCTGGTACATGAACGAGAAGACACTCGTACCCGCCGTCAAAGAGGGCAAGGTAAAGGAATCCGTCATCGATGACAAAATTCGCCGCATCCTGCGCGACGGCTACCGCTTTGGCTGGATGGACCACGATCCGCTCGACCAGTCCATTCCGCGCTACAACCAGCAGGGCCGCCTGGCAGCCCTGCAAGGCGCGCGAGAGGGCCTTGTGCTGCTCAAGAATGATCACAACCTGCTGCCGCTTGACCCGGCCAGAGTCAAGACCATTGCGGTCATCGGGCCCGATGCGTTTCCCGGCAGCGCCACCGCCGGCGGCAGCGGCCAGGTGCCTGCGTTCTATACCGTCAGCGCGCTCAAAGGCATCAGTGACCGCCTCGGCTTGAATGCCAGCGTCCTCTATGACGCCGGCGTCTCGCGCCTCTCCATTCTCGCCATGCGTTCCGGCTTCAGCCAGTCGGGAGACAAATTCACTCCCGGCCTTACCGTTGAAACCTTTGACAACCAGAACTTCACCGGCAAACCGCTCGCCTCGCATGTGGAAATGATGGCCAACTCCGGCCAGAACATGCTCGACAGCCCAGACGTGGGTGAGCTGATACAGTCCATCACCAGCGACCAGATGAAGGCCTTCATGGGTCCGACCGATGGACCTCCGCGCTACACCCGCTGGACGGGCTACTACTTCGCCCGCGCTTCCGGCAACTTCCTCGTCTTCGTCGAGAATCAGGGAAAATACAGACTCACGGTGGACGACAAAATAGTCATCGATCACGTTGAGATTCCCAAGAGCGCCGTTGCGCAGACCGTTCTGCCGCTCACCCCCGGACCACACAAGGTGGTGCTTGACCTGCTCAGCGGACCGCAGTTCGGCGAGCCGCAGGTGAAGATT
The DNA here is from genome assembly GCA_028876395.1 of Acidobacteriota bacterium. Lineage (GTDB taxonomy): Bacteria > Acidobacteriota > Terriglobia > Terriglobales > Acidobacteriaceae > Telmatobacter. The sequence goes on along the minus strand of JAGWRX010000036.1, from coordinate 8,501 downwards.
GGCATCGCGCAGCAGGGCACACTCGTCAATCAGTCTGCCATCGATCTCGCGAAGAGGGCCGATGCTGTCATCGTCGCCGTCGGCTATGACGCGGACATTGAGACTGAAGGCGCGGACCGCGAGTTCAAGCTTCCTCCCGGTCAGGATGAACTCATCGAAAAAATCGCCGCCGCCAATCCCAACACCATCGTCGCCGTCACCGCCGGCGGAGCGGTGGATGCGTCGGCGTGGATTGACAAGGTCGCAGGCCTCGTTCAGAACTGGTATCCCGGCCAGGAAGGCGGCACCGCACTGGCCGAGGTGCTCTTCGGCGATGTGGACCCCTCAGGCCGCCTGCCCATCAGCTGGGAGCGCAGCCTGAAGGACAATCCCTCCTACGCCTGGTACTACCCCACGCCCGGCACGCTCACCATCCCCTACAAGGACGACATCTTCGTCGGCTATCGCGGCTATGAGCACAATGGCGTCAAGCCGCTCTTCCCATTCGGCTTCGGGTTATCGTACACCAGCTTCAAGTACTCGAACCTCGCCATTCATTCAACCGGCGATGCAGGGAGCTATGCCATCACCTTCGATGTCACCAACACCGGAACACGGGCAGGGGCCGATGTGGCGCAGGTCTACGTCAGTGAGGACCACCCCGGCGTTCCGCGCCCGCCGCAGGAACTGAAGGGCTTCGCCCGCGTCGCCCTCAGCCCGGGCGAAACGCGCCACGTCAGCGTACCGCTGACAGCGCGCTCCTTCACCTGGTATGACACGAAGGCTGCTGCGTGGCATGCCGACGCTGGCGCCTTCACCATCCACGTCAGCCGGTCCTCGGCCGACCCGCAACTGGAGGGCAAGATCACGCTGGATAAGCCGATTGTCATGCCGGTGAAGTAGCGCCTGTCTGCAATTCGTTGAGCAGGAAGAGCGGGGAGGATTTTTCAATCCTCCCCTTGTCACCCTCCCAGCAGCGCCAAATCATCCCGCGGGTTCCTCGCCCCAGTCGCAGGTGATGTTGCGATGCTGCTCGGCGGACGCTACGGCCCACTCCAGCAGTCGCGCCACGCGCCAGGCCGCCATGGGCTGAACCGGCGGGGCAGCTTTGCCCAGCAGGGCATCGCGCACGCCGGCGTAGTAGATCCGGTAGTCGCCGGGTACGGGCCGAACGGGCCGGGCTACCATGCTTCCATCGGCATCCACGTTCAGCGCCCCCCAGTGGGCAGGCGGTTCCTCGCCCCAGTCGGATGCCACGATGCGCGTGATCTTGTTCAGTGCTTCTTCCTGCAGGTCCAGGCCCCACTTCCAGTAGTTTCCCTTCGTTCCGCGCAGATGGAAGCGCGGTCGCGCCAGCGCGGACAGAGAGTTCGCCCCCAGCGTCACCAGAAAGCCCGGATAGTGTAGCCGAATTGTGAACGAATCATTCGGCCCATCACCGTCGCGTTCGCGCGTGACCTCAGCGCCCACTGCCTCCGGCTTGCCGAAAAGCGCGAGCGCCTGGTCCGCGATATGGGTTCCCAGGTCCAGCAGGATTCCGCCCTGGTCCGGGTCGTCCTTCCACGCGCGTGCCGAGCGGCCCGGCCGCCAGCGGTCAAAGGTCGATTCAAAGTGAACGAGCCGGCCAATCAGACGCTCATGCAGCACTTTCTGAATCGTCCTGAAATCACTGTCCCATCGCCGGTTATAAAACGGGATCATATGCAGGCTGCGCTCGCGGGCCAGCTCAATCAGCCGGGCTGTCTCCTGCGAACCGGTGGCCACGGGCTTGTCCACCACCACGCTTTTTCCGGCTTCCAGCGCATGCCTTGCCACCTGGTAGTGCGTACTGTTCGGCGTCGCCACCACCACCAGGCCAATGGATGCGTCGGCCAGCAACTCATCGAGCGAACGATAGGTTGTGATGCCCGGATAGCGTTCCGCGGCCTTGTTGGAGCTGCGCTCGACCACCGCAACCAGTTCCAGCCCCTCGACAGAGGAGATCAGCGGCGCGTGAAACACCCGCCCCGCCATGCCAAAACCGACCAGGCCCACACGAATCATCTGTTTCCCCTCCGGCTCAGGCGCACCCGCCAGCCGCGATCAACCATCGAGTGTATACCGCATCCCATAAGCGTCTGAGCCTCCGGGCCTTTTGCGCGTTCTGGTTTGCGGATTCCTGCATGGCTCTCCGGGGGCGGCCCGCTACGCGCAGACATGCCGATCTTAAAATTCCCGCAACAAACTGTCTGGCGCTGTGTCTTTAAGATGAGCGAGTACTACCCCCGCGAAGCGTATCATGACCACAAAAGAGCCTTTCGAGGATTATGGCGGAAATAAAAGCTTTGAGCCTTGCCTCGCGCCGCTCTTTTCCGTCAGATGCGTATTTGAGTCATTCCGTTTTCGTATTTAGGAGAGTATGCCCGAGAATCGCGCCCATCCCAAGGTCCTTGTTGTAGACGATGAACAGGTCATTGCCGATACCCTGGCCATGATTCTGAATCAGAGCGGCTTTGATGCCCGCGCCGTGTACTCCGGCGAAAAAGCACTGGAGCTGGCCTCGACGTTTGCGCCGGATATGCTCATCACCGATGTCATCATGGCCGATCTCAACGGCATTGACGCGGCCATCCGCATGCGTTCGATGCTGCCGCAGATTAAGATTCTGCTCTTCTCCGGCCAGGCCGCCACGGCCGACCTGCTTGAGAAGGCGCGGGCGCAGGGTTACGAATTCGAAATTCTCGCCAAGCCGGTCCACCCTCAGGACCTGCTCAGCAAGCTGCGGAGCTAGGGAACAGGCCGCGCTCGACGTCCACCCGATGCGTGGCAGAGGTGTATCCCGGCGATCGAGTGCCGTACAACTGCCCATGTGGCTGGTTTCTTTTGAACCTTTCTAGCGCAGGTCGTTCCGGCTTACAGCTCGCGCCGTCCTTCCATCGCACGCGCCATCGTCACCTCGTCGGCATATTCAATGTCGCTGCCTGCGGGCACGCCGGTGGCAATGCGCGTGATTTTCACGGGGAAGCCGCGCAGCGCACCGGCCAGCCAGTTGGCCGTAGCCTCGCCTTCCAGCGTGGGGCTGGTGGCAAGAATCACCTCGTCCACTTCGCCGCGCTCCACGCGAGCCACCAGCGAACTGGCGCGCAACTGGTCAGGGCCCACGCCGTGCAGCGGAGAAAGTGTGCCATGCAGCACGTGGTACACGCCGTTGTACTCCCGCGTCCGCTCCACAGCGGCAATGTTGGTCGGCTCCTCCACCACGCACACCTGTCGCCGATTTCGCCTGGTGCTTGTGCAATAGGTGCAGGGGTCCACGTCGGTCACATTGTTGCAGATGGAGCACAGCCGCAGGCTGGCCTTCAGCATGCGCACGGCCTCGGCCAGCGCGGCAGCGTCTTCGTCGCTGGAGCGCAGAATATGAAACGCGTAGCGCTGCGCCGTCTTTGCGCCGACGCCCGGCAGCTTCTTCAACTCTTCAATCAGCCGCGCCATCGGCTCGGCATAGCGTGACACCCTGCGCCCCCTTAGATCGTCCGGTAAACAATGCCCGTGAACGCATCGCCGTTCATCATGCCCTTGCCCCACGCGGCATCGAACGCCGCAGACGGCTTTTTCGCAATCACTTCCTGCTCGCTGGCGCCTGAAGCTTTGAGCGCCGCCACTTTTTCATGCACCGCTGACAGCATGTCGTGGAACTGCTGCAGTTGCGCCTTCGTGCCCAGCGGCCCGTGGCCGGGAATGATCTTTGTTTCCGGCCCTGCGATGGCCAGCGCTTTTTCGCCCGCCTTGATCATGCCGCCGATCGTGCCGCCCGTCCCCTCATCGATGAAGGGATACATTCCGTTGAACCAGATGTCGCCCACGTGCAGCACGTCGGCCTTGTGAAAGTGAATGTAGATGTCGGTGTCTGTGTGCGCAGGGCTAAAATGCTCCAGCGCCAGGGAGTCGCCGTTGTGCCACAGGCGCATGCTCTGGTCAAACGTCAGTACCGGCAGCGCTCCCGCCGGCGCCGCGGGCAGTGAGAAGCCCATCATCTTCATCGTCTGCGGCGTAGCCAGCCGCTCGCGGGTCTTCTCATGCGCGTAGATTGTGAATCCCGCCGTATGCATGCCTTCGTTGCCATCGGTATGGTCGATGTGCCAGTGCGTATTGATCAGCGTGCTCGCCGGGTCGCTGCTCAGCGCGGCCAGCGCCTCGCGAATCTTCGGCACCGCCGTCGCAAAGCTCGAATCAATCAGCAGCTTGCCGTCCGGTCCCGTCTGCGCTGCCATGTTGCCGCCCGCGCCCTGCAGCAGGTAGAGATTGTCATACAGCTTTGTCGTCTTGATAGGAGTGGACGCCCCTGCAGCCCGCATCTGCGCGACAGGGTCGGCTGCCTGCGCCGCCTGCGCCATCATCCACCGCGGAGCCAGTGCCGCCGCGCCTGCCGCCAAGCTCATTTGCATGAAATTTCTGCGATTCATCTCCACAATCATCGTTCCGACCTCCCGGAAATCCTTACAGAAAATCAGCCGAGTCCCGGCAGCTTGAGCCCGCCCAGCATGCCCTGCACGTTTGACTGGATCGCCTCGTCCGCCTTGCGTCCCGCCTCGTTCACTGCTGCCATCACCAGGTCTTCCAGCATCTCCACATCCTGCTGGTTACCGCTCAGGCTGCTGACCGCCGCGGGGTCGATGTGCAGCTTGAGCAGCTGCTTCTTGCCATTCATCGTCGCCGTCACGGCGCCGCCGCCGCTGGAGCCCTCCACCACGGTCTGCTCCAGTTTGCGCTGGACCTCCTCCTGGAGCTGGTTTGCCTGCGACAGCATCTCCGAAAGCTTGAGCGGGTTGAACATTGCGCCTCCTCGTGGACCGCTGCTACTTCGCGCGCAGGTCCACGACGCTGCGGACCTCGGCCTTGAAAATCTCCTTGGCGCGCTGCACCAGCGGATTTTCGAGCGCAGCTTCCTGCACGCTGCCGGCCAGCGGCGCGGCCATCACGGCCATCCCCGCGCCCGCCCCCTCGCCGGGAACGATCAGAAAGCGCGTGGGCGCGCCCATTTGCTGCAGTTGCTGCCGAATGATCTTCTCCGCCGCTGCATTCACGGTCAGGCTCAGCATCTTCTTGCCCATCGCCGCCACGTCAATGCGCAGGCTCGCGCCGTCCAGCGTCCACGTGCCCGAGCCCAGCAGTTGCGCTGCGGAGTTATGCCCGGCAGCCGTCAGCGCCTGCACCACCGCGTCTCGCAGCGCGTCCACCGCGGGCGCGCCTTGCGCCGCAGGCGCCGCTTGTCTCTCTCTGACCGGAGCCACCGCGCTGCTGTCTTCCGTGGCCTGCTTTGCCAGCGAACCCTCGGTCAGCGTCTCCGCGAACCCCGCCGCCTGCCCGCTGGCCACGGGGAAGGGCATTGCCTGCCGTGGAGGCGCAGCCGCAGTCGCCGTCTCTGCAACGGGCGCGGAAGATGAGCGAGCCATCTCCACCGGCGCGCTCTGCTTCGGTGTCGCGGGAGCGCTCCAGCCGCCTGATGCAAAGGGCGAAATCGCCGGCGCGGATGCCTGTGCCGGGCCGGAAGCCGGTGCGGTGCGCGGCGCGCTTGCAACTGCTCGCGAGCCCGGCGTGGGCACATTGCCCCGCGCGCCGCTCGCCACGCCGCTCAGCAGTTCCTCCAGCGGCAGCAACCGCTGCGCATGGATCAGCTTCAGCAGGCCCAATTCCAGATGGAAGCGCTGCTCCTGCCGGTAGTTCAACTCGTCGAACGTGCGCAGCACAATCTGCAGATTGCGCGTCAGCTCTTCTTCGGTAAACAAGAGAGCCGTGCGTGCGGCCCGCGCCCGCTCGTCGCCGGAGATCTGCAGCAGCTCCGTCTGCTCGCCGCCCAGCTTGGCCATCAGCGTATTCCGCAGGTAGCGCGCCATGTGCCGCGCCAGCGACGAAGGACTGTTCCCGGCGTTCAGCAGGACATTCAACTGTTCCATCAGCTCGGCGCTCTGCCCCGCGGCCACCGCCTCAAGCAATCGCTCAAACACCGCATTCGGCACCGAGCCCATCAGCTCGCGTATCTGCGCCACGGACAGCACCGGCAGCCCGTTCTCCACCGGCGCTGAAGCGATCGCCTGGTCCATAATCGACAGCGCGTCGCGCATCGAGCCATCGCCCGCCTCGGCCAGCAGCGCCAGCGCGGCGTCCTCGGCCTCCACCTGCTCCTCGCCCGCAATCATCTTCAACTGCGCCAGAATGTCATCGAACTTGACCGCATGAAAGCTGAAGTGCTGGCATCGCGAGCGAATTGTCTGCGGAATATTTTCCGGCTCCGTCGTCGCCATCATGAAAATGACGTGCGCCGGCGGCTCCTCCAGCGTCTTCAGCAGCGCATTGAAAGCCGCATCGGTAATCTGGTGTGCTTCGTCGAGAATGTAAATCTTGTAGCGGTCGCGGGCCGGGGAGTAGCGCGCCGCGTCGCGCAGTTCGCGAATCTCATCGATGCCGCGATTGGTGGCCGCGTCAATCTCGATCACGTCCACGGCATTGCCCTGGCGCACTTCGGTGCACGATTCGCACGCGCCGCATGGCTCCGGCGTAGGCCGCTCCGGCGTGCCCACCGCGGTGCGGCAGTTCAGCGCCATGGCCACAATGCGCGCAATGGTCGTCTTGCCAATGCCGCGGTGCCCGCTGAAGATGTACCCGTGCGCGATGCGGTTCTGCGAGAGCGCATTCATCAGGGTCCGCGTCACGTGGTCCTGCCCGGCCACGTCGGCAAAGCGCTGCGGACGATACTTCCTGGCCAGTACCTGATAACCCATGCGTGCCCCCGCTCCTTCGGCGCCCAACTCGCAGGCAGCCTACGTCGGATTGTATCGTTCCGGGCAGGGGAGCAGGCGCGTGGAAAACCACAGCCAATCGATTCGCGGGATTACATGCTGAACAAAGTAACCCCTTGAAAAATTAGGTTTATGCGCGATGAGGGACTGGTTATAGTGCTTGGAGCAGGTTTTCCCCTTCGATGAGGCTCCCCAAAATGGCGCGACGACTCAGCGGTCTGCTCCCGATATTGTCATTGTTCTTGCTTGCCCGATGGGCGGCCGCACAGCCCGAGCGAGCACAGGCCGCCCCTGCGCAGCCCGACAGCCCAGAGCAAATCACCCTCGGCCAGTCCGTCGCGCCGCTCTATGGGCCGTGGAAGTTCCACATCGGCGACTCTCCCAGCGACCCCAAGACTGGCCAGCCGCTCTGGGCCGAACCGGACTTCGACGACTCCAACTGGGAGACCGTCGACCTGACCCCGAAGCAAGGGGCAACCGATCCTGTTGCGGGTATTTCCGGTTATGTTCCCGGCTGGACGGCACGCGGCCATGCTGGAGACTGGGGCTACGCCTGGTACCGGATCCGCGTCCGGGTGGACGTACCGGCCGGGCTATCGATGGCCCTGGCCGGACCGCAAGACTTCGATGACGCCTACCAGCTCTTTGCCAATGGATCGCTCCTGGGCAGCTTTGGCGACTTCAGCACCCGACATCCCAAGTCCTACTACACGCAGCCTGCAATGTTCTATCTTCAGGGCACCGGGACGAGTCAGGTTTTGGCCTTCCGATGCTGGATGGAACCCGGTACGTTGCTGCTGTCCCCGGACGCAGGCGGCATGCATTCTGCGCCCGTCTTTGGCGAGGCAGGCGTAGTGCGCCTGGCGAATCAAGCCAACTGGCTAGAGGTCTTTCGATCCTACTCCGCGGAAGCTGTTGAAGCGGTGTTCTTTGCGCTGCTTGCCATTCTGGCACTCAGCCTGATCCTGTTTGATCGTTCCGATGATGCCTATCTCTGGATGGCCCTTCTCTTCCTGCTCACTGCTCTGGATGCTGGAATCAATCCGGCTGCTGAATGGACTCAGGTAGTCAGCATACGCTTGGGGAACTTTTTGGCCGACGGAATCATTTCTCCCCTTGAATATGCCGCGTGGGTGATCGTTTGGTGGGTGTGGTTCGGGCGCGCCCGGTCTCGGTGGCTGCAGCGCCTTGTGACGGGATTGACTGTGTTGATCACGATTGCCTCGACACTGGGAGACGAAATGTTCTTCGGTGTCCTGTCACACACGGCGGCACAGCACTGGCACACTGTCGCTCAGATCGTTCAGGCGATGTTCTTCGGGTTGCTGGTGTGGATTGTTGTTGATGGCATTCGACGGCAGGGAATGGAGGGCTGGCTGGTGCTGCCGGTTGTCCTTTTGCACGGCGTCAGCAGCTTCTGGCGTGAGTTTGCATTACACCATTTCAACTTGCTCTGGTTTCCCTTCGGTGCGAGGGTGAGCCTGATGGAAGTCTCGGACATTTTGATCGCCGCGGTGATTGCCCTTTTGCTTCTGCGCCGCCTTCTGCAGTCTCTCAAGAGCCAGCGCCAGATGGCCCTCGATGTCCGGCAGGCGCAGGAGGTGCAGCAGGTCATCCTGCCCGAGCAGCGCGTGGTCCTCAACGGCTTCACGATCGAGAGCGAATACCGCCCTGCCCGCGAGGTCGGCGGCGACTTCTTCCAGGTCATCCCGCACAAGAGCGACGGCAGCCTGCTCATCGTCGCTG
>JAGWRX010000035.1 GCA_028876395.1 Acidobacteriota bacterium | reverse complement strand
AAGAGCTTGTTGTACTGGTCGATATTGCGGACGCTGCGCGAAGCGAGCAGCTTGAGGCGGCGCTCCATTTCGCGGACGGCGTTGCGGAGAGCATTCGCCGCGAGCTTGGCCTCGGTGATGATGGGCGTGAAGAGGTGCGGGATTCCCTCATACATGCCGAGCTCGACGCGCTTGGGATCGACGAGGATCATGCGCACCTGCTCCGGCGTGGCCTTGAAGAGGACGCTCATGATCATGGCGTTGATGGCCACCGACTTGCCCGAGCCCGTGGAGCCGGCGATGAGCACGTGCGGCATGGAGGCCAGGTCTGCCGTGACGATGCGGCCGTTGATGTCCTTGCCCATGGCGAGGGTGAGTCGCGACTTGGCCCGGGTGAAGGTCTCCGACTCCAGCACGTCGCGCAGGTGGATGGTCTCGCGCTCGTGGTTGGGCACCTGGATGCCGACGGTGCTTTTGCCCGCCATGCGCTCGATGAGGATGCTCTCCGCGCGCATGGCGAGGCAGAGGTCCTCGGCCAGACCGGTGACGCGGCTGTATTTGACGCCGGCCTCCGGCTTGAACTCGTAGGTCGTGACCATGGGGCCGGGATTGATCTGGACGACCTGCCCGCGCACATCGAACTCGGCGCATTTCTCCACCAGCACCTTGGCTTCTTCGCGCAGTTCGTCCTCGCGAATCGCCTGTGGCCCGTCGCCGGCATTGAGCAGCGTGCTGGGCGGCAGCTTGAAGCCGCTCACGTGCTTGGGCGCGACGGTCGCGCTGCGCACCTCGGCATCAGCGCGCTCGTGGATGGCAATTTCTCCAGGCGGCGGATCAGGATGCGTTGCCGGAGCGGGGGCCGGTTGGCGGGTCATCGGGGAGGGCTGCATCTCCACCAACCGGGGCGAAGCCTGCGGAGCCACTGCGGAGGCAGGCGCGGCTGTTGCGGGTGCCATTTCAGCCACCGTGCGCTCCCAGATGCTGGAGCGGCGCGTGATCGGTTCCACCGGGGCCTGCGCCTCGGCGGGTTGCGCGGCAGCTCTCTGAAAAGCCGGAATATCGACCACCGGGTCCGGCTCGAAGGGGCGCTCGCGGCGGCCGAAGAATGCAGCCAGGCGGCGGCGTATCGGAGCCGGCGGCTCAGGCTCCGCTTCAGTGGCCGCGTCCATGGAGCCGGAGAAGAGTCGCTGGTCAGGGCCGGGCGACTCCTGCTCAGCGAGCGCGGCTTCGAGCTCGGCCTTGCGTTCTGCGCGCTCCTCGCGCCAGTTGCGCCAGCGGTCGTTCAGGGCAACGGCGTGAATCCAGCGATCCTCAACGAAGGTCCTGAGAGTTCTCAGGCTGATGGCTGTGGCGAAGTAGAAGCCGACGGCTGCCAGAACTGACGCCACCAGCCAGGCACCCTGGGTGTTGAAATAGTTGACCAGCAGGCCGGCCGCGAGGCGGCCCATCACGCCCTCGACCGGCACGGCATGAATCCAGTGCCAGTGCCAGGGGAGCAGGCCGAAGAGGGCGGGCACAAACACGAGGGCCAGCACGCAGCCGGAGAGGCGCAGCCACGCAGTCCCGCCGGAGCGTGAGTGCATCCAGTCCCAGCCCAGGCTGCCGAGCCAGAGCGGCAGCAGAAAGGCGGCAATGCCGAGCGCCTGCATCAGGATGTCGCTCAGAAAGGCGCCGAACAGCCCCGTCCAGTTTTGCACGGCGCGGGGCAATACTGCGCCGGCGGCCGTGTCCAGCGAGGGGTCGGCCGGGTGATAGCTGGCCAGGGCGAGGAAAAGGAGGATCGACACCAGCGCAAGCATGATCCCCAGAAACAGGTTCAAGGGGCGGCTGCGCGTTGGCGACAGGGAGATCTGAATGGGTTTCATGATGGGGACGCCTCCGCTTTTTCGCGGTGTGTTCAGGGAATCGCGCGGCCTTTGTTGAGATCGTGCCGGGTCGCCGCCCCCTGTGGGTGCGCTGACACTACGATCACAGCTTCAGAACACAGCAGTTCCAGAGCAGCGATGGCCGCCGCAATCGACGCGAACAAACCGCCTAGGCGGACGAGAAATCCCAGAGCAAGTTCATTATCTCTGGCGCGGGAGCGGATTCCGGGCAAAACAAGGCGGGGGGAACCTTGCTGTCCACCCCCGCCGAGGATTGCTGATTCGCGGATTCAGCGCACGGAGAAGAGCACGAAAGAATCCGCCGGGACGTTGAGCTGGACCGAGCCGGCGCCCACGGCCGCGTTTCCGCTATTGGCGGGGGCAAGAGGCTGGAATTGGCTGCAGCCAGCCAGCGCCGTGCCGATTGTTGGGATGGTGAGGCTGCGTGGTTCCGGCTTCTTGTTCACGACAACGAGAACCGCCTCAGGGGCTGCACCCGGTTTGCATCCATTGAGGCGAGCCGTGCGGATGAAGGCAAATGCGGTGTCGTCGGCAAAGAGATCCTGCTGGGGCGCGCCATGAAGAACGGGATGACTCTTGCGGATGGCGAAGAGCGCGGCGGTCCAGGCGTAGGTGGTCTGCTGCAATGGGGTACGAGTGGCCGCAGTGAAGGCGGAGGGCTGCCCGTCAGATGGGAACCCGCCGGGGAAGTCATGGCGGTTGTCAGGGTCCGCGCCTCCGGGCATGGCGATCTCGTCGCCGGAATAAAGTTCCGGTGTGCCTCGCAGAGTTGCCAGCAGGCCGAGCGCTTCTTTCAGGCGAGGGACCGAGCCATTGGCTTCGGTCAGGAAGCGGGTGGTGTCGTGATTGCCGAAGAAGTGGACCAGATGTTCAGGATGGGGATAGAGCGAGTCCTGGCGCAGGACGGCTGCCAGTGCTGACATCGGCTTGCCGTGGGTGAGAACGTCGCGGACGGCAAAGTAAACCGGGAAATCGAAGGGGGTATCGAGGCCGGTGTCGATCCCCGAGTGCTCTCTTCCGCCCGCGAAGAACGAGGTGACCACGGGGTCGCCATTGAAGACCTCCCCGACGGTTGTGAGGTTCGGAAAGGCCCGATGCAACGCGGCGTGGAAGTCATGCCAGAAGGCGCGTCCGACATACGGAAAGGTATCGATGCGAATGGCGTCAATTTGCGCCGTCTCCACCCACCAGAGTGCGTTCTGGATGAGGTATTGGGCGACCAGTGGATTCTCCTGGTTCATGTCGGGCATGCTGTCGGTGAACCAGCCCTCGGTGAGGTTCCGTCCGCTTGCCGGAGCGGCATGGGGATCGATGAGGGTGTAGATATCGCCCTCTGCGTGGCTGTGGCGGGCGGCGGTGCCGTGGAACCAGTCCGGCGTGGGCGGGTCGCTTACCCAGGGATGCAGAACGCCGATGTGGTTGGGCACCATGTCGATGATGAGCTTGAGGCCGCGCGCATGCAGGGCGGCGGAGAGGTGCCGGTAGTCGTCCAGCGTGCCAAAGTGAGGGTCCACGGCGTAAAGATTGGTGGCTGCGTAGCCGTGGTATGAGTCGCGCATGGGCTCGTTGTCGTAGACGGGCGTCGTCCAGAGGGCCGTGACGCCAAGCGATTGCAGGTAGTCGAGATGCTGCGCGAGCCCGGCGAAGTCTCCGCCGTGCCAGGAGCGCGGTTTGGAACGGTCAAAGCCTGAGGGATTTGCCGGCGGACGGTCGTTGGCGGAGTTGCCGTCTGCAAAACGGTCGGTCATCACGAGGTAGATCACGTCGGATGGAGAAAAACCGCGGTGCGCTTCCGCCGGTTCAGTGGGTGGGTTGAGCCGCCAGAAGCGGCGGGTGCTGCCTTCGCTGCTTCTGGCAGCGATCTCGATGTTCTGGGGCCTGGCGCCGCTTGTCTTCAGCCAGACAAAAGCCCAGTGGCCGTTGGGCGAAATCTGCGTCCGGCCAAGCGCAACACCGGCGGCATGCAGAGAAAACCGCGCGTGAGCAAGACCCGAGCCGTGAATCAGCAGCATGGGCTCGGGGAGTTGCACGAACCAGTCAGGAGGGTCGATCGAGTCGATGTGAGGTGGCTCGCAGTTGAGACCGGTCGCGCTGGCCGCCAGGGAGAACAGAAGCAGAACCAAACGGAAAGCCTTCAAGTCCAATCCTCCCTTTTGACAGGTCTCCTGCCGGGCCTAACCGCCGATGAAGTGGTTGCCGAAGAGCAGCAGGGCGATGCCGAGGAGGATGCGGTAGAAGGCGAAGACGGCAAAGCCGTGGCGCCGCACCCAGACGAGGAACCACTCCACCACGCCCAGGGCCACGATGAACGAAACGATGAAGCCGATGGCGAGCACCGCCCATCGGTCCGTCGTCATCACCACGTGCGCGGCGACTTGCCCTTTGCCTGGGTGGATTTCCTTGAGCAGGTCATAGCCGGTGGCGGCCAGCATGGTGGGAATGGAGAGCAGGAAGCTGAACTCCAGCGACGAAGGGCGGTCGAGGCCGGCAATCTGGCCCGCCGCAATGGTGGACATCGAGCGGGAGACGCCGGGGAAGACGGCTGAGAGCGTCTGACAAAGGCCGATCCAGATGGACTGGCCAACGCCCATCTCTTCGACGTTGGTCGTGGTGGCGTCCAGGCGGGAATACCAGATATCGACGGCCCACATCGCGATGCCGCCGATCAGCAGGGCCAGCGCGATTACGGTCAGGCTGCCCAGGTTCCTGTCGCTCCACTTCTTCAGAAGCAGCGCGGGCGCAGAGGTGAAGGCAAAAGCCAGAATCGTCAGCGAGATGGGATGCGTGAGCCAGGTGCGGTCGCCGTTTTCGCCGCGGGGAAAGGTGCGAAGGAAGCCGACAATGCGGCTGAGGTAGAGAAGCAGCAGGGCCAGAATGGCGCCGGCCTGGATGACGATGCTGTACATCTTCCAATACGCGTCATCCAGCGAAATCTTCATCAGGGCTTCAGCAATGCGCAGGTGCGCCGTCGAGCTGACCGGCAAAAACTCGGTTAGTCCCTCCACAATGCCCAGCAGGACAGACTGGATGTATACGTTCAAAACTCCTCCAGAGTTAGTGTGTTGATTGCCGTCGGGCGCGCGATGAAAGACTCGCTCGGTTCACGGGCGGTCGATGCCGTAGACGGGAACATCCTCGTCCAATTTGTACACCAGAGCGACGGCCCGCCATGTGTAATCGGATTGCGGGAATTTATCTTTCAACTTTGCGGCCAGATCCCGCGCGTGCCTGTGGGCCTCGTCCCGCTTCTTGTCGCTGCCGTCGGCGGCGTACATGTCAGCGAGCACGGCCTGGCGGTATGCGGCTTCATAGAGGGCACGGGCCGTGCGCGGGCTGTCGGGATGCTCCGCCGCATATTTCTCGTAGATGTCCGATTCCCGCTCAGGGCACTTGGGCGAACCCTGCCAGTCGCCGCAGAGCTTGTTGTCGATCAGCTCGAAGGCCGCCAGATCGGCCCAGCGCGTATGCGGGTAGTATTTGATGACCTTCTTCAGTTCGTCCTCGTCCATCTGGTCGTGCAGAATGGGGTCGCGCTCCTTGGCCGAGGGCAGCGAAGAGAGGTCGGCCTTCTGCAGTTGCCACAGGATGTCGGCGGCGCGCCATGCGGACTCGGCCGCCAGCGGCGAGTTGGGATACATCTCAGCGAGGCGGCGGTAGAGCAGGCGCGCGCTGCGGGCTGCGTTTGCGGGTCCGCGCGGGTCGCTGGCCAGCGCCTCCTGGTTGGCGGCTGCGCCCATCAGCACCTGGTCGCCGTTGGGCGTGGTCTCAACCACCACGCCCTTGGCCTCGATCCACCCGGTGATGGGCGGAGGTGTGTCATTGTTGCCGAAGACCGGCTCGTCGCTCTGGTGCTCCTCTTCCACGTCGGTGTTGGCGTAGACGCGCATCCAGGGGCCGCTCTTTTCCGCCACCACCATTTCGCGGCCGATTTGCACGCGGTCTACCTTTTGCGCGCTTTTGTCGGGCGTGATGTAGAGCCAGGTCACGCGGATCACCGTGGCGCGCGGGCCGGCCATGGGCTTGACGATCTGCGGCTGCTTCTTCTGGCCGCTGGCGGCGAGCGCGGCGCAGGCGACAGCCAGGCCGAGAGCCAGCGCGCGCGGAGCTGCGGTGCGGAAGGCGCGGATGCGAAGTCTCATCACAGGGAAAATCATAGTCCAACGGACGTTAAGGCGCGGTTTCAGCAAGCACTTCGGCCAGCAGCGCCGGGTCCACATTGCCGCCGCTGACCACGGCCACGGCCTTGCGGTACGAAGGCAGCTCGGCGGCGTGGAAGAGCAGCGCGGCTGCGGCCACGGCTCCGCTGGGCTCGGGAACGAGGCGGGCGGTGGCGACGATGGCCCGCATGGCGGCGCGAATCTCCGCCTCCGTGACCGTTATGATGCCATCGACGAATTTCTGGATGTGCGCAAAGTTGCGCCGGCCCACGCTCTGCGTGCGCAGGCCGTCGGCGAGGGTGCGGCTGGTCAGCTCGGCGGGCCACTCGACGATGTGGCCGGTGCGGAAGCTTTCGGCGGTGTCGCCGGCCAGCTCGGGCTCGACGCCGATGACTTTGGTTTCCGGGCGCAACTGCTTTACCGCCGCCGCGATGCCGCTGAGCAGTCCGCCACCGGAGACGGGCGCGAGGACGAGATCCACGTCCGGGAGAGACTCGACGATCTCAAGGCCGCAGGTGGCCTGCCCGGCAATAATCTGCTCGTCGTCGTAGGGCGGGACGACGATGTAGCCGTGCTTGCGGACAAGCTCCTCGGCCTTGGCGAGGCGCTCACTGGAGGCGGGGCCGACATCAACGACCTCGGCTCCGAGGGCCAGCGTGGCCGCGCGTTTGATGGCTGGGGCGTTTGAAGGCATCACGATGACGGCTTTCGCACCGACGGCGCGGGCGGCGTAGGCCACTCCCTGCGCGTGGTTGCCGCTGGAGTAGGTGATGACGCCATGGGCGATTTCGTCCGGCGTGAGCTGGAGGATTTTGTTGGCCGCGCCGCGGATCTTGAAGGCGCCGATGGGTTGCAGGCATTCAGCCTTGAGCCAGATCTCTTTGCCCGTGCCGTAGCCGGCGATGCCGGGAAAGGGCGCGCTGACGAGCGGGGTTTTGACGGCGATGCCGGCGATGCGCTGGGCGGCGGCGCGGATGGTTTCAATCGAGACCAGTTGTTCCTGCATGGCGTGTCCTGAGCTCGTTCGATGCCGCTCCGGTTGTTATATCTCCATAATGACCGGCATGATCATGGGGCGGCGGCCGGTGGTTTTCTGGATCAGGCGTTTCAGGTCGGCGCGGACTTTGTCCTTGACCATTCCGTAGTCGGTCTTCTGCTCACCGCTCAGTTCTTCGAGTGTTTTCAGGACGGCTTCGCGGGCCTGCTCGGTGATGTCTGCGCCGCCAAAGCCGCGCATGACGACCTCGGGGGCCAGTTCGAGCTTGCCGGTACGCTTGTTGATGGCGAGCACAGCGAGGACGATGCCGTCTTCGGAAAGGATGCGGCGGTCGCGAATGACCAGGTCTTCAACAACGTCAATGGATGAGCCCGAGTCAATGAGCACGCGGCCCGCGGTGACCTTGTCCTTTTTGCGCGCGTTGTCCTTGTCGAGTTCGAGCACGTCGCCGTCCTCAATGACGATGGCGTGCTCGACGGCTCCGGTTTCCATGGCGATCTGCGCGTGGCGGCGCAGGTAGCGGTAGTCGCCGTGCACGGGGATGAAGAACTTGGGCCGGACGAGGTTGATGAGCAGGCGCTGCTCCTCCTGGCTGCCGTGGCCGCTGACGTGAATGAGGCCGCTGGAGCCGTCGTCGCAGATGACGTTGGCATCGCGGCGGTAGAGGTGGTCGATGACGCGGAAGATGCCCTTCTCATTGCCGGGAATGATGCGGGAACTGAGGATCACGGTGTCGCCGGCGTCGATGTGGGCGTGCTTGTGGTTGTCCACGGCGGCGCGGCTGAGAGCGCTCATGGGCTCGCCCTGCGTCCCGCTGATAAGGATCATGAGCTGATCCGGCGGATAGTCGCGTATCTGGCCGGGATTGATGATGAGGCCCGGTGGAATGTCGATGTAGCCCAGGTCCTGCGCAATCTCAGTGCTCTCCATCATGGAGCGGCCAACGACGGCCACTTTGCGCCCGTGGGTGCGCGCCAGCTCAAGGGCGATGCGGATGCGGTAGATGGAAGACGAGAAGCAGCTGAAGAAGAGCTTCTTTTTGGTGCGCGAGAAGATCTCGTCGAGCCGCGGCACAACCGCGCGCTCGCTGGGCGTGTAGCCGGAGCGCTCGACATTGGTCGAGTCCTGCAGCAGGGCGAGCACGCCGCGCTTGCCGTACTCGGCAAAGGTGTGCAGATCGAAGGGCGTGTCGTCGAGCGGCGAGAGGTCGATTTTGAAGTCGCCGGTGTGGATGACGACGCCGACCGGGGTTTCGATGGCCAGGGCCACGCAGTCCACCAGCGAGTGGGTCACGCGAATCGGCTCAATGGTGAAGGGGCCGATGGTGAATTTTTCCTTGGGCGTAATCTCGATGAGCTCGGTCTCGTCGAGCATCTGGTTCTCTTCGAGGTTGCCCTCGACGTAAGCCAGCGTGAACTCAGTGGCGTAGACGGGAACCTTGAGTTCGCTGAGGAACCAGGAGAGTCCGCCGATGTGGTCCTGATGGCCGTGGGTGAGAATGATGGCGCGGACATGGGCCTTGTTCTCAACCAGATAGGAGATGTCTGGAACGACGACATCGACGCCCAGCAGCTCCGACTCGGGGAACATGAGTCCGGCGTCGATTACGATGATGTCGTCTTCCCAGCGCAATGCGAGGGAGTTCATGCCGAACTCACCGAGCCCGCCGAGAGGGATGATTTTCAGTTTTTTTGTATGCATCTGTCAGGTTTGATGCTAACACCAGCGGGGTTGGCGGGGTTAGCGGGGCTGGTGCGGCGATGGGATTGACGACGGTACTTTGGGTGAGGGCGTGCGTCCATGGCTGATATGAGACTTCTGGTTCTTGGCCTTACTTTTGCGCTGCCTTTATACGGCTTTGCCGCGCCGTCCGCCGCGCCAGTGGTGGCGGGCTATGTATTTCCTCAGAACACGACACTGCAGCCTGGGCAAATCGATGCGGACGGCATGACGCGGATTTACTACGCCTTCGCCAACATCAAGGACGGGCGGATGGTGGAGGGCTTTCCCACGGATGCGGCGAATATTCCGGCCGTGACGGCGCTTCGCCAGGGGAACCCGCGGCTCGAGGTGATGATCTCAGTGGGCGGGTGGCTGTGGTCGGGAGAGTTCTCTGACATGGCGCTGACGGCGAAGAGCCGGAAGGTGTTCATCCAGAGCGTGGTGGAGTTTCTGGATCGATATCACCTGGACGGGCTGGATGTGGACTGGGAGTATCCGGGGATGCCGGGGGCGGGGCACGCCTTTCGCAGCGAGGACAAGGAGAACTTTACGCTGCTGTTGAAAGAGCTGCGCAAGCGGTTTGACGCGGAAGGGAAGAAGCGGCAGCGGCGGCTTTATCTGACGATTGCGGCGGGGACTTCGGACGAATACCTGGCGCACACGGAGATGGAGGCCGTTGCGCGTTCTGTGGATGCGGTGAATCTGATGACGTATGACTACACCCAGCCGGGCGTGGATGCGGCGACAGGACACAATGCGCCGCTGTTTGCCAATCCGGCGGACCCGAAGCAGGTTTCGGCAGACGCGACGGTGCAGGCTTTCGAGCAGGCCGGCGTGCCGGCGGAGAAGATTCTGCTGGGGGTTCCTTTCTATGGCAAGGTGTGGGGCGAGGTGGCGGACAACGATCATGGGCTGTTCAAGCCGGGGGTGAAGGCGCCGGGCGTGGATGCGGCGTACAGCGTGATTGAGGAGACGATGCTGGGCCACGGGTTTACGCGGTACTGGGACGAGACGGCGCGGGTTCCTTATTTATATAGCGAAGAGAAGCGGGAATTTGTTTCGTATGAGGACGCGGAGTCGATTGGCGCGAAGTGCGAGTATGTGCGGACGCATGGGCTGGGCGGGGTGATGTTCTGGAGCTACTTCAACGATCCGTCGGGCGAGCTGCTGGCGGCGATTGACCGCGGGCTGCACGGGGGAACGCGGTAGGCGCGGGGCTACTCGCCGGGGAAGCGGACGCCGAGGGCGGTGCGGGCGGACTCAAGCAGGCGGGCCATGCCGATGGAGAGCGCGTGGGTGATTTCGGGGCTTTCCAACTGGCCGTGGCGGATGAGATCGCAGAAGTGGTCGGTCTCGTAGTTGAAGCCGCCGTGCGTGAAGGGCTCGTGGAGCTCGACGCGGCGGGCGTCGAGGTAGTGAACGGTGGCGCGCGTGGGGTTCCACCAATTCTCGTGGATCATGACATAGCCGCCGGGAGCGGCGAGAAGCGCGTCGCCGCGGCTGAGCAGGTCAAGGCCGGTGTGGAGCTGGGCCATGCCGCGCTCGTGCTCGGACTGGAAGAGAGCGAGGGTATCGACGCCGGAGGGGCCGACGCGGCCCATGGTCTGGACGCGCTTGAGTGGGCCGAGCCAGTCGAGGGCGAGAAAGGCCTCATACGGGCCGATGCCCATGATGCCGCCGCCGGCGAGCTCGAGAAAGTGCAGCGGATAGTCGGGGGCACGGGAGGCGTCGGCGTGGCCGGCGCGGACGTAGCCGACGGGGCCGATGGGGTCGGATTGCAGGTGCTCGCGGAGGCGGCGGTAGAGCGGGAAGAAGGGCGGCTTCATGGCTTCCATGAAGAGGCGGCCGTGGCTGCGGGCGGCGGCGAGGACTTCGGTTAGCTGGCGCTCATTGAGGGCGGCGGGCTTCTCGCACATCACGTGCTTGCCGGCGGCGAGGGCTGCGAGGCAGATTGCGGCGTGCGTGTCAGGGTGGGTGGCGACGTAGATGGCGTCGATGTCGGCGGCGGCGAGATCGTTAAGCGTTGCGCAGAGCTGCGGGACGTTGAAGCGGTGGGCGTAGGCGTGGGCGCGCTCGGGCATGCGGCCCCAGACGGCGGCGAGCGAGGCGGCGGGGACAGCCGCGAGGCCCTGGGCGAAGCGAGTGCCGGCGCGTCCCGGACCGGCGACACCCCAGCGAATGTGTTGCCGCGTTGGATTCACGTGCGGAGAGGCCATCGACTCAATGTACCGCGTTGAGGTTGCGCGGGTCACAGAGGCACGAGCTTTGGCATGTGGAGTGCGGCAACGAAATGATCTGCAAACTTTTTGTGGAAAACAAAAATAAATAAGGGGGGGTAGGGGGTGCCTTTTAGCCGCTAGCTTCCAGCTTCTAGCTCCTAGCTCCCGGCCGGGGTGGGGACTGGACGGAATCCGGTACGGAGCGGGAGCGTGGTT
>JAGWRX010000034.1 GCA_028876395.1 Acidobacteriota bacterium | reverse complement strand
TGCTGCCCGTGCCGCTGACCACGATTCATCAGGACTGCGCGGGCATTGGCATGGTGGCGATGGCCACCATGCTGGAGCGGCTTGAGCATCCCGAGCTGCCGGTGCGTGACGTGCTGGTGCCGACGAGGCTCGTGGTGCGCCGATCCTGCGGCGCGCATCTGGCCATCTCGGCATGAATTCAATGCATCGTGCTCTCCCATCCTTGCGGCAAAAACAAAGACGCTGCAAGGATGGGGCACGCAGTAATTTCACCCTGGGTTGCATAGAATTGGGGATATTGTGATCATCAATCTGGCCAGGCGCGCGCACGATCACAACTGGGAACTGGACCCCATCACACGTTCCCTGTTGGATACGGACTTCTACAAGCTGCTGATGCTGCAGTTCATTTGGAAGCACTTCCCCAGGACCCGCGCGACATTTACGCTGGTGAACCGCTCATCGGCCGTGCTGCTGGGCAACATGGTCGGCGTGGACGAGCTGCGCGAGCAACTGGAAGCGACGCGCAAGCTGCGCATGCACAAGTCTGAAATGATCTGGCTGGCCGGCAACACATTCTATGGCCGCAGGGGCATCTTTGAGCCGGCGTTTCTGGAGTGGCTGGAACGCGATTTTCGCCTTTCGGATTTTGAACTTTCGACGCATGAAGGGCAGATTGCGCTGCGCTTCGACGGCTTGTGGACCGAGACGACGATGTGGGAGATCTACGCGCTCTCAGCCATAGACGAGCTGAAGACGCGCGCCAACCTGAAGCGTCTGACCGAGTTTGAGCTGGACATACTGTATGCGCGCGCGAAGACGCGGCTGTGGGAGAAGATGGAGCGCATGCGCGGCGTGCCAGGGCTGAACGTGAGCGACTTTGGCACGCGGCGGCGGCACAGCTTCCTGTGGCATGAGTACGTGGTGAAGGCCATGAGCGACGTGCTGGGCGCGAGCTTTGCCGGCAGCTCCAACACATATCTGGCGTACAAGCATGACCTTGAAGCCATTGGCACCAATGCGCACGAACTGCCGATGGCGCTGGCCGCGCTGGCTGATAACGACGATGAAGTGCGGTCGGCGCAATACAAGCTGCTGGATCTGTGGCAGCAGACCTACCAGGGAGAGCTGCTGATCATGTTGCCGGATACGTATGGCACCACGCAGTTCCTGCGCAATGCGCCGGACTGGGTGGCAAACTGGACAGGGCAGCGCATCGACAGCAAGGACCCTTACATTGCCGGAGATGAATACATCGAGTGGCTCAAGGAACGCGGCCACGACCCGCGGCAGAAGCGGCTGATCGCGTCTGACGCTCTGGATGTGGACATCATCCTCGGCCTGCATGCCTATTTTGCCGGCACCATCCGTGGTGGCCTGAGGCCGAGCGATTTTCGCCGCGCGAGCGACTTTCTGGATGAGCGCAAGTGGAAACCGGAGCGGCGCATCCGCCTTAGCTCGGGCTGGGGCACGTATCTGACCAATGATTTTCGCAACTGCAATCCGCAGGGCAACGAGAGCTTCAACCCGGTGAGTTTGGTGTGCAAGATGAGCGAGGTGGATGGACGTCCTGCGGTGAAGCTGTCAGACAACTACCGCAAGGCTCTAGGGACGCCCGCGGAGGTCGAGCGCTACCGTCGCATCTTCGGCGTGGAAGGCGTGGCGGATGTGCCGGTAACGGTGTAGCGAACCGTTGTCGCGGCTGCGGATTGGGTTGCACCGCACGCGGCGGTTGTTACTGTGCGGGTGCGGATGGGGGCTCCTGGCCAGGCGGCGGTGCCGGCTTGTGCTTGGCGCGCAGATACGCGACGATTTGCGCCACTTCCTCGTCGGTCAGCGAGTCGGCGAAGGGCGGCATTTTCTTTCCGCCATTCAGAATCTGATCGGACATCTTCGCGGGAGTCCAGACCTTGTTCTTGCGGATATCGGTGAGCGCGGGGGCCTTTTTGCTTCCGACGCCAGCGACACCGTGGCAGTGGGCGCACCCTTTATCGCGAAAGAGGATTGCGCCAGCCTTCTCGGCGGCTTTCTTCTTTGAGCCGAAGAGTGCGTGGGCAGGCTGGGGAGCGATGCAGACCAGGAAAAAGGCCGCGGCGAAGGGGAAGATGAGTCGAGAGGATGGCATCACAGTCAATATTTTCGCATTGCTGGATGTGGGGTAGCTCAACCTTGCGGTGGATTGCGTGAATGGCCGCGGGGTAATCTGGCTCAAGATGGCGAATGAAGCAACGGCACATGCGAACCGGCTGCGGCTGGAACTGGGACTGCGCAACCGATGGTATGCGCGTGGGCGGGCGCATGTAGAGAGCTACGGCGGCTTTCCCGTGGTGGTGTATGCGCCGGAGGATGGGCGGCACGGGAATTTCTTCGACCCGGCGTATGCGGCGATTGCGGCGCGGCCGGAGTGGATGCGGCGGTTCGACAAGATTCACGCGCAGGCGGGGCGGTCGCTGCCAAAGGCTGAGAGGCGCTGGCGTGAGCTGGATTCGTCCATGAGTTCCGATGCGCTGCTGATGAACGTGTTCTGCACGCCGGGCGTGGCGGAGTCCGCTGCGGTGCGGCAGATGCTGGGCGTGGAGGCAGGCGTGGTGCCCGCGTTTGGCTGGAAGGCGCGCGTATCCCTGGCAAACGGGCGATTTGACCGCACGGAAGTGGACATGCGCTGGGGCGGCTTGCTGGTGGAAGCCAAGCTGACGGAGGCGGATTTTCAAATGCGCGCGGCGACGGTGGTGGAAGCGTACAGGGATTTCGATGCGGCCTTCGATCGGGAATTATTGCAGCGCGTGGAGATGCGCACGGCGCGGCGAAGGGCAGCGGTGGAGTTTGCCGAGGAGTTTACGCAGGAGTGGGAAGGGGAAGGCGACGAGGATGCTGCGCGGACATTCCAGGCGGGAATTGTAGAGCGGACGCGGCAGCAGGAGCCGGCCGAGGCGGGTTATGCGAGTTATCAGCTGATTCGCAATGTGCTGGCGGCTTATGCGCAGGGATGCAGCTTTTGCGTGGTGCACGATGAACGCAGACCGGACCTGCGCGAGACTTGGTTTCGCGTGATGGCGGCTTTGAAGAGCGCGGAGCTGCGTGTGCGGCTGAAGGTGCTGACGTGGCAGGAGCTTGCGGCGGTGCTGCCGGAGGCGTTGCAGGTGTTCCTGGACGCGAAGTATGGGATTGTGGCGCCGGGGAGAGTGGCGTCGCCAATCGACGGCGCAGAGGACTCGGAATCCAATGCATGAGACGAGGGCGCCGCGCTCATCAGAGCAGCGCCTCTGCGTCGGACTATCGGCCTGCGCCGGGGATGTAGTGGTACTCGATTTTTGTGGAGCGCTTGATGGGGTCGCCAGTGATGTCGTGGGTGTGCCATGTGACGCTCTCGGCGGCCACCTCAGAATGCTTGCGCAGGAATTGCAGTGCGTACTGGCTGGCGGTGGGGTCGTCTTTCTGGTCGGCGAACTTGGCTGACTCGATGGCGGCCTTCTGCTTTTCACCGAGGCGGCGGTAGATGATGGCCAGCGAGTAGTGGGCGGCCAGGTCGTCGGGGTCGATGGCCTGCAATTGCTCGTAGATGCCGCGGGCCTGGGCGTAGTCATGCTGCTGGAAGTAGCTGAAGCCCAGCTCGCGCAGGCCGTCCTTGGAGCGGGGATATTTGGCCAGCATGGCCTGGAAGTCGGCAATGGCTTCCTTGACCTGACCGGCGTTGCGCTCGACGATGGCGCGATAGTAGAGGGCGCGCGGGTCGCCTGGCAGCAGGGCAAGCGCCTTGGCCAGGTTGGGCCTGGCGTCGTTGTAGCGTTCCCACTGGATTTCGACGACAGCCATGTTCGTGTAGGCATCGGCGTAGTCGGGGCGCAGGGCGGCGACGCGCTCGAAGGCGTGCACGCTTGCCTGGTACTGCAGCGCATCGAGCAGTGCAATGCCGTAGTTGTTCCAGCGCATCCACTCCGTGTTCTCGGCGGGGTCTGGCGGAACGGGGGCATTGGCGCCGATCTTGAAGGTTCTGGTTTGCGAGGCCATATCGACGATGGGCTGCGGGTAGTGCTTCGCGTCCATTGCGTAGTCGATGAAATGCTGATTGAAACGGCGGTACTTGACGGTTGCAGTCAGCGAGACGGGCCCCTTGATGTCTTTGGGCAGGCGGAAGCGGTAGCGCGCCAGTTGCGAGCGGCCTGACTGAATTGTGTTGTTATAGGCCAGGACGCGGTTGTGCCAGATCTCGTGGAGTCCGTTCAGTTCGCCTTTGGTGTTGATGAGGCGGTTGGTGAAAGAGTGGGCGGAGGGGTCGAGGTTGCCGTCGGGCTGGATGAACCCGCTCTCAGCCAGCGTCTTTCCAGCGGCGTCTTTGACCGTGAAGTCGACCCATGCCTCGTAGAAATCGCGCTGCTCGGGGACGAGGGAGTGGCCGATGCCCTTGTTCTGGATGACGACATCGGCGACCAGGGTCTCGCCGGGAGCGAGCGAGAAGCTGGTGAGGCCGAGGGGCGCGACCAGCACCTGATCGCTGGACGTGGCGGCTGCGCCTTCCTTTTCAAGGCCGAAGATATCTACGTTAAGGACTCCGTTGCCGTCAGCAGCGTTTCTCAGGAAGGCGACGAGCTTCTGAGCCTGCTCATCGTACTTGTAGTAGGCGGCCATGAGCGTGTTGCCGCCGGTCCATCGATGGCTTGCGAGCTTGCCGTCTTTTGCGCCGGGGTCTGAGGCGCCTTCTGGCATGGGATTGCGCGGCATGTGGCAGGTCTGGCAGTTGGAGACCACGTCCTTGCGATAGAAGGGGAGCGGCGACTGCTTGCTGAAGCTGCTGCCCTGCCATTCGTCGTAGACGGTGAAGGCGCGCAGCCATTTGTAGTCGTCGAGGGAGCGAGGGATGGCGGCCTTGTGGCAGGCGGCACAGAACTCGGGGGTCTTGTAGAGCGGGCGCATCACCGCCTTTGAGTGGCGGTCAAGGTGGGCCAGAATCTCTGCGTCGGAGACGGGTCCGGTGACGGGCGCGCCGTTTGCATCGACCAGGACGGCCGGTATGCCCATCACGTAGCTGCCGGTGCCCGTGGTGTCAACGGACTGAATGGAGTGGCAGGTGGAGCAGGTGACGCCCTCATCCTCAAACGGGCGCTTTTTGGGCATGCCCTGGGAGAGGTCACCGGAGAGCAGCGCGACAGGATTGTGACAGCCCTCGCAGTGGCGGGAGAACTGTACGCCCTTCTCGTCGATGAGCATGTTCACGTTCTTCAGATACCAGGGATTGCGGAACGCGTTGGCATGCACCGACTGGCGCCACTGGTGGTAGCTCTGCTGGTGGCAATGGCCGCAGTACTGGGCGGTGTAGAAGGATCTGGGAGAGAGGAACTGGCCGTTGGACGAGGTGGCGTTCGAGGGAAGGAATGGCGCGTCCTTGCCGAAGAAGTAGTTGTAGCGCGCGGCTACGGAATCATGGAACTGGGTAGTGGGGCCAGTGACGGGGATGTGGGTTTCGTAATCGGGGAGGGGCTGATTGGCGGCGGGCGCCGAAGGGGCGGTGGCGGCGGCAGGGGTGGGATCAGACGCGGCGCTGACCACCCATGTGACAGAGTGCGCCAAGGCAAAAAGTGAGACGGTCAGTAGCCAGCGGCGCGTCGCAGTCTTGAACATGGGGATCCGACATCCAGAGACGATTTTAATTCCTCTGCGCCACGAGGGGGAGGGCATGGGAATTCTTCAAAGGTAGCAGGCGCGGGGGGCGGATTGTCCTCCATCGAAAGGTGGATTTGTGAAAGAGCGGGCCTGCGAATCCGGAGGGGCGCAGCGTTTTTGCAGCCAGTGGTTCACAACGTGGGATGGATGGGGAAGAAATGGGGCTGAAACGTGTGCCGCAGATCACATCCACTTAGCCAAGACAGGGCTGAAACTGGTACGTTGTTTCTGAAGGTTCTTGTCACCAACGATGACCTCAACTCCTTATTTTTCTCTGGCTGTTCTTTTTGTGGGTGCCCTGGGATTTGGTCTCGCTCCTCTGGGACTTGCGTGGCTGTGGGGAAAGCTCTACTCCCCGGCGAAGCCCAACGCGTTGAAGAACGCCATCTACGAATGCGGGCTTGAATCGAAGGGCGACGCTTGGGTGGAGTTCCGCTCTGCCTATTACCTTTACGCGATTATTTTCCTGATTTTTGACGTGGAGGCGGTGTTTCTGCTGCCTTTTGCCGTGGCGTTCACGGGGCTGGGGCTGGCCGCATGCCTGGCCATGCTGGTGTTTGTGCTGCTGCTGATTGAGGGGCTGGCCTGGGCCTGGGCCAAGGGCGTACTTACCTGGGCGTAACTGCGGCAGTGACTGACAGAAATAGGAGTTTGCAATGGCTGTGGATGAGGGGCTGAAGATCGAACTGGGCAAGCAGGGCGTCTTCGTCACGACCCTGCAGGAGCTGTATAACTGGGGCCGGCGCAGCTCAGTGTGGCCGATGAATTTCGGGCTGGCGTGTTGCGCCATTGAGATGATTGCCACGACCATGGCGCGCTACGATATGGCGCGCTTCGGGGCGGAGGTCTTCCGGCCGTCGCCGCGTCAGGCGGACATGATGATCATTTCCGGCACGGTGACAAAAAAGATGGCACCCCAGGTGGTCCGGCTCTACAACCAGATGGCCGAACCGCGGTATGTGATTGCGATGGGCGCCTGCGCCATCTCCGGCGGCCCCTTCAAGCAGGGTTACAACGTGCTGAAGGGGATTGACCGCTATATTCCTGTGGACATTCATATTCCTGGCTGCCCGCCCCGCCCCGAGGCGCTGCTGGAGGCCTTCATGGCACTGCAGAAGAAGATTGATGCCCAGCACCTGACGGGTGAGGATCGGCCGCGGCATCTGGACGCTGAAGCGCAGGGATTGTTTCCCGTGCCCGGGCAGGGAGAGCATGACCTGGAACCGGCGGCAAACAAGAGTGTGTGGACCGTGCCGGTGGTGATTCGCTGATGAAGACGGTGGAAGAGATCAAAGCGGCAATCGAGGCAGCCGTGCCGGGGGCAGGGGTGGAGATTGTGTCCAATCCTGGTCCGTCGGCGCAACACTCATTGCTGATTGCGCCGGAGAGTGCGGTGGCAGTGGCGACATTTCTGCGCGATCACGCGGAACTGGCGCTCGATTTTCTGTCGAACGTGACCGGGGTGGACTGGCCGGACAAAGAGATTGCCGAAAAGGTGAAGGTGACGCGCACGGTGACCAAGACCGTGGAAGGCGTGGAGCAGTCCGCAGAGGAAACGGTCGAGGAGACGCGCAAGCGCGTGGAGCCGGGGTATCTGGAAGTGGTTTACCACTTTTACTCGATGGCGAAGAAGCACGGGCCGGTGGTGCTGCGGATGCGCACGGCGAACCGGACGGACAAAGTGCAGTTGCCATCCATGACGCCGGTGTGGCGGTCGGCGGAGTTCCAGGAGCGCGAGGTTTTTGATCTGTTTGGTGTGGAGTTCACGGGGCATCCCGATCTGCGGCGGATTCTGATGTGGGATGGATTCAAGGATCATCCGATGCGGCGGGATTACGTGGAGCCGGACGACTACGATTACGAGCCCACGGCGCATGATGAGGTGCTGAAGAAGGCGCAGGCGCACCAGGCTGCTCTTGCCGGGCAGAAAGGGGCCGGTGAATGAGCGCTTCCGAGACGAGGATGGTGAGCAGGAGCGGCGCACCTGTGATGGAGGCGGAGGGCGATCTGCTGGAAGTGTCGATGGGACCACATCACCCGTCCACGCACGGCGTTTTCCGCATGGACGTTGCGCTGGATGGCGAGAAGGTGGTCCGACTCAAGCCGGTCTTTGGCTACCTGCACCGCAACCACGAGAAGCTGGGCGAAGATCACAGCTATCTGGCATCGATGCCGTATACCGACAGGCTGGACTACATCTGCTCGCTGACCAACAACTGGGCCTATGCGCTGGCGGTGGAGAAGCTGGCCGGCCAGGCGGTTCCTGAGCGGGCCGAGTACCTGCGCGTGATCACGGCCGAACTGACGCGGGTGCAGAACCATGCCCTGTCGGTGGGCTTTCTGCTGCAGGACATGGGCGCAAGCGGCACGCCGCTGATGTATGGCTTTCGCGAGCGGGAGAAGATTCTCGATCTGTTTGAGGCGCTGACCGGGTCGCGCATGATGTGCAACTACATGCGCTTTGGCGGCTGCCGCGTGGATGCTACGCCGGAGTGGCTGGATGCGGCGCGCAAGGTGGTGAGGGATCTGCCGGGCTTTGTCGATGAGTATGAAGCGCTGATTTGTACGAATGAAATTCTGATGGCGCGCACCCAGGGGGTGGGTATCCTGCGGCCGGAACTGGCCGTGAGCGCGGGTGTGACAGGACCCATGCTGCGGGCCTCGGGCGTGAATTATGACATTCGCAAGGTTGACCGCTATGGCATTTACGACCGTTTTAACTTCAAGGTGCCGCTGGGCGATCATTGCGATGTGTACGACCGCTTCATGATCCGGCTGCTGGAGTTGCGGGAGTCGATCAAGATTCTCGAGCAGGCGCTCAAGGACATTCCCGGCGGGCCGGTGATGGATCCGAAGGCGAAGATCCGCAACTTCCGGCCCAAGGCAGGCGAGGCATACGGACGCATCGAGGCGCCGAAGGGCGAGTTGGGCTTTTACCTGATCAGCGACGGCGGGCCAAATCCTTACCGCTATCGTGTGCGGCCACCAAGCTTTGTGAACCTGACGATCCTTGAGGACATGTGCCTGGGGCACAACGTGGCGGATGTGGTGCTGATTCTGGGCTCGGTGGATATCGTGCTGGGCGAAGTGGACAGATAGCTGACGTTGTTCAGTTTTTGGAGGGATGCGTTGCTGGGCGAGGGAATACTGAAGGGGCTGGCGGAGACGGCGAGAAATTTTGCCGGAAGCTATGTCTCCAGGGAGCGGCTGACGACGGTGCAGTATCCAGAGGAGCGGGTTGCTCCCATTGAGGCTGCGCGCGTTTTTCCCTTTCTTGTGTACGACGGCGCGGACTGGGAAGCAGGGCTGCGCTGCGTGGCCTGCCAGATCTGCGAGAAAGAGTGCCCGCCGAAGTGCATCTACATCGAGAAGAGCAAGGACAAGAAGCCGGATTACGTGGGCAAACTGCAGATTTATCCGGCGCGGTTCGACATTGACGTGTCGGTGTGCATGAGCTGCCAGATCTGTGTCGAGGTGTGCCCGTTCGAGGCCATCAAGATGGATACGGAGTTTGAACTTGCCACGGACAACCGTTTTGGCGGCCTGCTGCACGACCGCAAGCAACTGGCCAAGTCGAACGAGTACTTCCACACGATTCATCCCACGGAAGCCTCCGAGGTAGACGCGCGCCTGGCCGAGGAAAAAGCCAAGGTCGAGGCCAAGGCAAAGGCTGCCGCCGAGGCCGCAGCGGCCAAGGCCGCCGCAGGAGCGGCGCCAGCGGCCACGCCCGGAGACAAGCCGGCCGGAGGGGGAGAGTAAACGATGCTGGAGAAAGCGGATCAGATCTTCGTCCTCCTTTTGCACTGGCTGGTGGGATTCCTGCCCGCTGGATGGCAGCATGGGGCAGGCGTGGTGCTGTGCGTTGCGACCATCGTGCTTTTGTATCCGGCGCTGTTTGCCATCGCCGTGCTTCTTGAGCGCAAAGGCCTGGGACGCATGCAGAACCGGTACGGTCCGAACCGCGTGGGTCTGTTCGGCATTCTGCAGCCGGTGGCCGATGGCATCAAGTCGCTGACCAAGGAAGACATTGTGCCGTACAAAGCGGACGCCCTGGTTCACTTCATGGCGCCTCTGGTGCTGGTGGTGGCGGTGTTCATGGGCTTTGCGGTGATGCCCATGGGCCGCAACATGGTGCTGGTGGATATGGACGCCAGCTTGCTGTTCTTCTTTGCCATGGGCGCATCGACAGAGCTGTCGATCTTCATGGCCGGCTGGTCGAGCCGGAACAAGTATTCGCTGCTGGGCGCGATGCGCGCCATGGCGCAGATGATCAGCTACGAAGTGCCGCTGCTCTTGTCGAGCGTGGTCATCGTGATGATGACGGGGTCGCTCTCGCTGGTGAAGATCGTGGAGGCGCAGAATCACTATTCGTGGGGTCTGCCGCACTGGTACGTCTTCACGCCATGGGGGTTCGCGGGATTCGTGATGTTTGTCATTGCCTCGATGGCGGAAACGAACAGGTCGCCGTTTGATTTGCCTGAAGGCGAATCGGAAATTGTGGCCGGCTACTTCACGGAATACTCGGGATTCAAATTTGCGCTTTTCTTTCTGGGCGAGTACGTGGGGATGTTCGGGATTTCGGGACTGGGCGCCACGCTGTTTCTGGGCGGCTGGTCGGCGCCGTTCGCGTTTCTGAGCTGGGTGCCTTCATGGATTTGGTTCTTCGCCAAGGTCATGGCCTGGATCTGCTTCTTCATCTGGGTGCGCGGCACCCTGCCCCGGCTGCGGCAGGACCAGCTGATGAATTTTGCGTGGAAGTTTGTGCTGCCCATGACGCTTGTGAACCTGATGGTGGCGGCGCTGTGGCGCTTTATGGGCGAGGGACTGCTGCGGTGGGTGGTTTGCTCAGCAATTGTTGTGGTGGTGTATGCCGTGATGGGCCGCGTTGAAATGCGTCGCGGACGCCTGGGCCCAAGGAGTTACCGCTATGCGGAGTAAGTGTTGCCTGAACGGAATGGGAAGGAACGCGCGCCGATGAGCTTTGCGTTTTACGTGGTTGCGGCGCTGACGCTGGCCGGCGGTCTGGCGGCGGTGCTCCTGAAGAACCTGGTGCACTGCGCGCTGGCGCTGACCGTGGCCTTCGCGGGTCTGGCCCTGCTTTTTCTTCAGCTCGATGCGCAGTTTGTGGGCTTCGCGCAGATTCTGGTGTACATTGGCGCGGTTGCGATTCTCGTGGTGTTTGCGATTCTGCTGACGCGCGCGTCGGAGACGCCGAAGAGCAGCGAGATTTTCAGCCGGACCTGGCTGGCAGGGCTGGCCCTGGCTGCCGCGGTGTTTGCGGTGATGGGCTGGGCGGTGTTGCAGGCCGCTCCGGGATTGCCGCACGTGATTGCCGCACCTACGGTGACGGTGCAGGAGATTGGTGCGGCTCTGATGGGCCGCTATGTGCTGCCGCTTGAGATTGTGGCGCTGCTGCTGACGGCGGCGCTGATTGGCGCGGTAATTGTGGCCATGCACGAGAAAGAGGGGGCCCGGTGAATCCACTTGCTGGTTATCTTCTGGTGGCGGCGCTCCTGTTTGCCATCGGCCTGGCCGGCGCGCTCACGCGGCGCAACGCCATCCTGGTGCTGATCGGTATTGAGCTGATGTTAAACGCAGCCAATCTGAACCTGATTGCGTTCTGGCGCTATGGGTCGCATCCCGAGGCGCTGACGGGCATGATGTTTGCAATTTTTTCGATTGCGGTGGCCGCGGCGGAAGCGGCGGTAGGACTGGGACTGGTGATTTCGATTTATCGCCACACGCGGACGACCGATTTGGACCAGATGAACAGGATGAAAGGGTGAGCGGATGTTGATGCAGGAAGAGGTGACGGCCGCATTTCATCCCCAGAACCAGTGTCTGGTGGGGTTCGCGGCGCGTTCGCTTTGGCTGATTCCGGCGGTTCCCATTGTTGCTTCGGGCGTGATGGCGCTGCTGAGGCAACCGCGGCGCGCGCTGGCGGCGGGGCTGGCCATCGGATCGTTGAGTGTTTCCCTGATTTTCTCTTTGATGGCTTTTGCGCACGTGGTGGCCGGATGGATGAACAGCGTGGCCATGCGCGAGACGGTGAGCTTTACCTGGATTCAGGTGGGCGCGGCGCACGTTGACCTGGGCTGGGTGCTTGACCCGCTGTCCGCGGTGATGCTGGTGATGGTCAGCTTTGTCGGGTTGCTGATCTTCATCTACTCCGTCGGCTACATGGCGCACGATGAAAACTTCACGCGCTTCTTCTGCTTCCTGTCGCTGTTTGCGGGGGCGATGCTGGGCGTGGTGATTTCAAACAGCCTGCTGCTGCTGTTCATGTGCTGGGAACTGGTGGGACTCACGTCGTATCTGCTGATCGGGTTCTGGTATCACAAGCCATCTGCGGCTGCGGCGGCCAAGAAGGCGTTCATGACCACGCGCGTGGGCGATGTGTTCTTCCTGCTGGGCATGGTGTGGCTGTTTGCGCAGACGGGCACGCTGCTGTTCTACAACGGCGGAGCGGGCTCGATGGAGCCGCTGAAGCTGGGTGCGCTGCTGGCGTCGCCGGCGGGGCTGGGACTGAGCGCGGCGGGCGCGATTGGCCTGCTTATCTTTGCCGGAGCAGCGGGCAAGAGCGGCCAGTTGCCGCTGCACGTCTGGCTGCCGGACGCGATGGAAGGCCCCACGCCGGTGTCGGCGCTGATCCACGCGGCGACGATGGTGGCCGCGGGCGTTTACCTCATTGCACGCGTCTATCCGCTGATGCAGGCCGGCGCACTGGCCGGTGGCACCACGACGGCACTTACTGTGGTGACGTGGGTGGGCGCGTCGACCGCGGTGTTTGCGGCGCTGATTGCGGTGGCACAGAACGACATCAAGCGCATTCTGGCGTACTCGACGGTGTCGCAACTGGGCTACATGATGGCTGGGCTGGGCATGGGCGGCGTCGCGGTGGGCATGTTCCACCTGATTACGCACGCCTTTTTCAAGGCGCTCCTGTTCATGGGCGCGGGCTCGGTGATTCACGGCTGCCACGAAGAGCAGGATGTGCGCCGCATGGGCGGCCTGCGGTCCGCGATGCCGTTGACCTTCCTGACATACGCGTTGGGCATGCTGGCGCTGTGCGGATTTCCGCTGCTGTTTTCGGGCTTCTGGAGCAAGGACGGCATTCTTGAAGCCGCGCAGCACTGGAGCGTGGCCAAGGGGCCGTTCTACATGCTGGTCTTTGGCGCTGTGCTGACGGCGTTTTACATGACGCGGCAGGTGGCGTATGTCTTCTTTGGCGAGTGGCGTGGACACAAGACGGCGCATGAGAGCCCAGCGGTGATGACGATGCCGCTGGCGATTCTGGCATTCTTTGCGATGGCGCTCGGCGTGATCGGAACTCCGGCGTGGCCGTGGTTCCGGGCGTTCCTCACGGACCGCGCGGCAGGATTCGGCATGGCAGGATTTGGCGAGCCAGGTCTGCTGCCGCTGATGGGCACTTCGACACTGGTGGTCTTTCTGGGCCTTGGCCTGGGATGGTGGATCTACGGCGGAAAATCGCCGGCTCCGGAAGAACCCGATGCGCTGGAGCAAGCGGCTCCGCTGGCCTGGGGCTGGCTGCACAACAAGCTGTATGTGGATGAGTTGTATGGAGCGACGGTGATTGCGTTCTACGGTTGGTGGGCGCGGGTTGCCGACTGGCTGGACCGCCGCGTATGGGGCGGCGTGGTGGCCGGAGTGGCGTGGCTCTTCCGGGGCTGGGCGCAGTTGAACCGGCTTATCGACATTCACTGGGTGGACGGCGGCTTTGACAAAGGCTGCGAAGAACTGGCCTCGGGCGGTGGTCTGCTGGCGCGGGTGCAAACCGGCCGCGTGCAGACTTATCTGCGACTGCTGGCTCTGGCGGTGGTGGTGCTGGCCGCAATTCTGATCTGGAGCAGCCGGGGATGAACGGACTTCCTGTTTTGACGCTGTTGACCGTGCTGCCCGTGGTGGGGGCGGCGATTGCGCTGGTGGCGGGCAAGCATGCGCGCAGTGTCGCCCTGATAACGACGCTGGGCGGGCTGGTTCTGTCGCTGGTGATATGGACGCAGTTGCCCATCGACGGGAGCATCGGACTGGTGGAGCGCGCGGCGTGGGCGCCGTCGCTGGGCATCGAGTATCACCTGGGCGTGGATGCGCTGGGCGCGCTGATGCTGGTGCTGTCAGCCATTGTCACGCTCTTGTCAGTGGACGCAGCAGATCACGTTCACAGGCAGCCGAACCTCTATTTTGGACTGGTTCTTCTGCTGGAGGCGGGACTCTTCGGGTCCTTCACCGCACTGAATTTTTTCCACTGGTTCCTGTTCTGGGAGCTGAGCCTCATTCCGGCGTTCTTCCTGATCAAGTTGTGGGGCGGTGCAAAGCGCGGACCCGCCGCGACGCAGTTTTTTGTCTACACGATGGCGGGAAGCGTGGCGCTGCTGCTGGCATTTCTCGCGGTCTTCCTTTCGACCGGCAATATGGACTTTATCCAGCTTTCGGCCATGGCCTCAAGCGGCCAGTTGGAGCAGATGGTGACGGCGCACCTGGGGCCGGTGATGATGTGGCTGGCGATTGGGGTGCTGGCGGGGTTTGCGGTGAAGGTGCCGCTGGCGCCGTTCCACACGTGGCTGCCTGCGGCCTACTCTGAAGCTCCTTCGCCGGTGACGATGCTTCTGACGGGCGCGATGTCGAAGATGGGTGTCTATGGTCTGCTGCGGATAGCGGTGCCGCTGTTCGGGCATCAAATCGCACAGATGCGGACGCCGCTGCTGGCTCTGGCAGTGCTGACGGTGGTGATGGGAGCCTGGACCGCGGCGGCGCAGAAGGATCTGAAGCGCGTCTTCGCCTACTCCTCAGTGAACCACCTGGGCTACTGCCTGCTGGGTATCTTTGCACTGGCGGTTCCGGCTGCCGGAGCAGCGGAGCAAACCAGCCAGGCTGCGGCGCTGAACGGCGTGATTCTGCAGATGTTCAACCACGGCGTGACGGCGGCGGCGCTGTTCTGGTTTGTGGCCATGATCCAGGAGCGCACGGGCGGCGAGCGCGGAATCAACGACTTTGGCGGATTGCGCAAGCCCGCGCCGGTGTTTGCAGGGATGATGGGCATTGTGCTGTTTTCTTCACTGGGGCTACCGGGCTTGAATGGCTTTGTGGGCGAGTTCCTGATTTTCCGCGGCGTTTTCCCGCTCGCGTGGGTGGCGGCCGCGGTTTCGATACTCGGACTGCTGGTGACGGCGGCGGTGATTCTGACTGTGATCCAGAAGGTGTTTGCCGGGCCGGTGCCGGAGCGGTGGGCCAGCTTCCCTGACATGTATGGCAAGGAACGGCTGGCGATGGCTCCGGTGATTGGACTGATGCTGCTGCTGGGCCTTGTGCCGCAACTGATTGTGGACAGCGTGAACCCAACGGTTGTGAACCTGCTGGCGCACTGGAGATTTTAGATGTTGGCTTGGACGATCTATCTCTCGTTTGCCGGGGCGCTTGCCCAGGCGCTGCTGCCCAAGGACAAGCCGTCCATTTCGCGATGGCTTGCGCTTGCCGTGGCCCTGGCCGGGCTGGCACTTGCCGTGGCGGGTTTTGCGGCGGGCATCCCGAATCACTTTGCACGCGTGACCATTATCGATGCGCCCTGGGTGCCGTCGATGGGGATTCACTACCTGCTGGCAGCAGACGGCATCAGCCTTGTGCTGGTGTTGTTGACGGGCCTGGCGGCGGTGGCTGGCGTGCTGTTCAGCTGGAACATCGAACTGCGCACCAATGAGTTTTTCGCTTTCTACCTGGCTTTGATTGGCGGCGTCTACGGAGTCTTCCTCAGCTTCGATCTGTTTCTGCTGTTTGTCTTTTATGAGATCGCCATTGTGCCCAAGTATTTCCTGATCGCAATCTGGGGATCGACGCGGCGCGAATATGGAGCGATGAAGCTGGCGCTCTACTCGTTTGTGGGTTCGGCGATGGTGCTGGTGGGCCTGCTTGCGGCGTATGCCACGTCAGGCAGCCACTCGACCGGACTGGTGAGCCTGGCTCATGCGGGGCTGCCGGTGAGTTTTCAGATGTGGTGTTTCCCTCTGGTGTTTACGGGCTTCGCGATTCTGGCCGGCATGTGGCCGTTTCACACGTGGGCGCCGACCGGCCATGTGGCCGCGCCGACGGCTGCCTCCATGCTGCTGGCTGGCGTGGTGATGAAGCTGGGCGCTTACGGCTGCCTGCGCGTGGCCATTTCGCTGTTCCCGCACGGCATGGACCCGTGGGGATTCTCGCTGCTTGGCGTCGGCTCGTGGCGCGACGTCTTTGCCGTGCTGGCGGTGATCGGCATCGTCTATGGCGCGCTGGTGGCGCTGGCGCAGACGGACTTCAAGTTTGTTATCGGCTACTCCAGCGTGAGCCACATGGGCTTTGTACTGCTGGGCCTGATGACCCTGAACCAGATTGGCATGACCGGCGCAGTGCTGCAGATGTTCTCGCACGGCGTGATTGCGGGACTGTTGTTCGCGATTGTTGGACGCATTGTGTATGAGCGTACGCACACGCGACAACTTGCGGAACTCGAAACCATGCATCTGTCAAAGCGGCTGCCGTTTGCGGCGTGGGCGTTTGTGATTGCCGGAATGGCGTCGATGGGGCTGCCGGGCTTCTCAGGGTTTGTGGCCGAGTTGCAGGTGCTGGTGGGCTCGTGGATTGCCAAGCCCGGATGGACAATTGCAGCGGGCGTGGGAATTGTGGTGGGCGTGGCTTATACGTGGCGCGCTTTGCAGAAAGCCTTTTTCAGCGATGCGCCGCCCAGCGCCCACATGCATGAGCATGCGCACGAGTTGGCTGCAATCACCGTGCCGGAGATTGCCGGGGTGATGCTGCTGGTGGCTGCAACATTGATTGTTGGCTTGTATCCAAGGATTCTGCTCGAAGCCATTGAACCGGCGGTGAAGACGCTGCTTGCGGGAGGGGGACAATGAACTACGCAGATCTCTTCCGCGCAACCTTGCCAGAGACAGCGCTGGAAGTGGGGGCACTGGTAGTGCTGGTGGTGGACCTGGGTTTTCTGCGCAAATCCGCGCTGAATTTGCGCGTGGCCGTGGCGGCGCTGCTGGGCGTGGCGGGGTGCACCGCCGCGTTGTGGATGCTGCCGTTTCAAGGAATGGGCTTTGTCTATCCGGGAACGGGAGAGATGCTGCTGGCGTCGGGCGGCTCTTCTGCCGTGGCGCAGATCGGAATTCTGCTGCTGACGGTGCTGACACTGCTGCTGCTGGCTGATGCAACTTTTACGCAGCACGTGGGCGAGTATGTGGCCGTGGTGCTGATGGCGGCCGCGGGCGGATTGCTGATAGCCGCTGCGCAGGATCTGCTGGTGATCTTTGTCGGGCTGGAATTGCTGAGCCTGGGCCTCTACATCCTGACCGCGTTTGCAAAGAGGTCGGGCAAGAGCGCCGAGGCGGCAATCAAGTATTACCTTTTCGGCGGCATGTCTGCCGCGTTTCTGCTGTTCGGTTTCAGCTATCTCTACGGGATTGCGGGATCGACGAACCTGTACCGTATTCTGCTGGCCGTGGACGGGCCGCAGGGGGCGCAGGCGGCTCCTCTGCTCTATGTTGCCCTGGTGATGATTGCCGCAGGACTGGGCTTCAAAGTCGCAGCAGTGCCGTTTCATCTGTGGGCGCCGGACACGTATGAGGGCGCGCCCGCACCGGCGGCGGCGTTTATCGCCTCAGTGTCAAAGGTTGCGAGCTTCGCGCTGCTGATTTTGATTGGCACGGCGGCACTACAGGTATTCGAGGCCATCCATGTGATGGCGAAGTACGAGCCGCAAGCGCACATCCCCGCGGCGCATGGGTTTTGGGGCTTTTCGGTTTCCTGGTCGCTGATTCTGGTGGTGCTTGCCCTGGCGTCCATGGTGCTGGGAAACCTGGCCGCACTGGCACAGACGAGTGTGCGCAGATTGCTGGCCTATTCGGCGATCGCTCATGCGGGCTACATGCTGCTGGGACTCGCGTACTTCTCGAACGCTTCCCGGAGCGCGGCAGCCATCCTGTACTATGTGCTCACCTACGGGCTGACGACCATTGGCGCATTCGGCGTGGTGGGCGCGGTGGAGAAGGCCGCGGGGAGCGACCGGCTGGATGCCTTCCTGGGACTGCACAAGCGCAATCCGCTGCTGGCCGCGGTGCTGCTGGTCTTGTTTCTGTCCCTGG
The DNA here is from genome assembly GCA_028876395.1 of Acidobacteriota bacterium. GTDB lineage: Bacteria > Acidobacteriota > Terriglobia > Terriglobales > Acidobacteriaceae > Telmatobacter. The sequence continues at coordinate 25,242 of JAGWRX010000034.1, read as the reverse complement.
CGGGAATTCCGCCGCTGGTCGGCTTCTGGGCCAAGTTCAACCTGTTTGCCGCGGTACTGCATGCCAGTCCAACGGGCATGGCGCTCGGACTGGTTATCCTGGCTGTGGGCATGAGCGCGGTTTCACTCTACTACTATCTGCAGGTGCTGAAGCGTGCCTGGGTGATGCCCGCAGTGGACGAGACGCCGATCGCGGTGCATCCCGTAACGATGGCGGTGCTGCTGCTGGTTTCGGCGGGAGTGGTGCTGCTGGGCTGCTTCCCGGCGCTGTTGCAGGGCTGGATCGCCGGGTTCTATCCCGGCATGTAGGATGTGCTGAACCGCCCAGTCGAAACATGGAATAGCCCCATGTCTTGTGGGAGAGACATGGGGCTTTTCTGCGTTGGCTTCGGTTAGCTGCGCAGCAAGTCCTTGGCCTTCTGGATGAGCACGTCGCGACTGACGTCGGAGATGGCGTTGGTGAGCGGAATCTGCTTGGGGCAGATCTCGACGCAGTTCTGGGCGAAGCCGCACTCCTGCACGCCGCCATCGCCGGCCAGGGCGCGCAGGCGCTCTTCCTTGAACACCTTGCCGGTGGGGTGATTGTTGAAGAGCTTGACCTGGGCAATGGTGGCCGCGCCCACGAAGCCCGTTTCCTCGTTGAACTGCGGGCAGACCTCCATGCAGCAGGTGCAACTGATGCAGTTGGAGAGCGGGTAGTTGACTTCCTGCTGCTGCGGGAAGACGCGCGGGCCGGAGCCGAGGTCGTATGTGCCGTCAATTGGCACCCACGCCTTGACGCGCTTGAGGTTCTCGAAGAGCACGGAGCGATCGACCTGCAGGTCGCGCACCAGCGGGAACTTGGTGAGTGGCTCCACGCGGATGGGTTGCTCCAGATTGTCGATGAGGGAGGAGCAGGCCATGCGAGCTCTGCCGTTGATGCGCATGGCGCACGAGCCGCAGATCTCTTCAAGACAGTTGGAGTCGTAGGTGACGGGTGTGGTCGCGTGGCCGTCTGCGGTGGTGGGGTTCAAGGCGATATCCATGAGGGCGCTGGTCACGTTGAGGCCGGGACGCCACTCGACTTCGAATTTCTCCCAGACGGCGGGTGCGTCGGGGCTGGCCTGGCGCTTGATTTCAAGTTGTACAGTCTTGGTTGCCATCAGTCAGTCTCCCTTACCTATTTGGCCACGTCGTAACGGCGCGGGCGCGGCTTGATGTACTGGATGTCGACATCTTCAAACTCGAAGCGCGGGCCGGCGGGATCGCCGGTGAAGCTGGCTTTGGTTGTCTTCAGGAATTTCTCGTCGTTGCGGTCCGGAAAGTCCGGCTTGTAGTGCGCACCGCGTGATTCATCGCGCAGCAGCGCACCCTGCGCGACGATGCGCGAGAGTTCCAGCATGTTTTTCAGCTGGCGGGCAAAGGCGAAGGTGGTGTTGGCCCACTGGCTGCGGTCGCTCAGGTTCACCTTCTTGTAGCGATCGAGCAGCTCGACGATCTTCTCGTCGGCCTGTTTGATGCCCTTGTTGTAGCGGATGACGGTGACGCGCTCGGTCATTGTCTGGCCCAGTTCGCGCCACAGCTTGAAGGGGTTCTCCGTACCCTCATTCTTGAGCAGCCGGCCGTTGATCTCGGCCTGGCGGGCCAGTTCGGCGGAGGCGCCGCCATCCCCTTCCGCAGCCGGCAGGTTCTTTGCATATTCGAGCGCAATCGGTCCGGACCGGAATCCGCCGAAGATGCAGCTGACGAGCGAGTTTGCACCCAGACGATTAGCGCCGTGGTACTGGTATTCACATTCGCCGGCGGCAAAGATGCCGGGGATGTTGGTCATCTGATTGAAGTCCACCCAGAGGCCGCCCATGGTGTAGTGCATGCCGGGGAAGATCTTCATCGGCACTTCGCGCGGATCGTCGCCGACAAACTTCTCGTAGATGTCGAGGATGCCCTCGAGCTTGCGGTTGAGCGTGGCGCGATCGATGTGGGTGAGGTCGAGGTAGACCATGGGCTGGCCGTCGATGCCCAGGCCGTTCTCATAGACAACCTTGTGAATGGCGCGTGTGGCGATGTCGCGCGGTACAAGGTTGCCGTACTTCGGATACCACTCTTCAAGGAAGTAGAAGCGCTCGGCCTCGGGAATCTGCCTGGCGGGGCGCTTGTCGCCGGCTGTGCGTGGAACCCAGACGCGGCCGCCTTCGCCGCGGGCCGACTCGGACATGAGGCGCAGTTTGTCCTCGCCGGGTATGGCCGTGGGGTGCACCTGGATGAACTCTCCATTGGCGTAGTAGACGCCCTGCTGGAAGACCGCCGACTGTGCGGAACCGGTGCAGACCACAGAGTTGGTGCTTTTGCCAAAGATGGCGCCGATGCCGCCGGTGGCCAGAATGATGGCGTCGGCAGGGAAGGAGCGCAGCTCCATGGTGCGCAGGTCGAGCGCGGTGATGCCGCGGGCCTGTCCCTTGGAGTCGATGACGGCAGAGAGGAACTCCCAGCCCTCGTACTTCTTCACTTTGCCGTCGGACTCGTAACGGCGGACCTGCTCGTCAAGCGCGTAGAGCAACTGCTGCCCGGTGGTGGCTCCGGCGAAGGCTGTGCGGTTGTAGAGCGTGCCGCCGAAGCGGCGGAAGTCGAGCAGACCCTCGGGGGTGCGGTTGAAGGGAACGCCCATGCGGTCGAGCAGGTCGATGATGCCGGGCGCGGCTTCGCACATGGCCTTTACGGGCGTCTGGTTGGCCAGAAAGTCGCCGCCATAAATGGTGTCGTCGAAGTGCTTGTCGGTGGTGTCGCCTTCACCCTTGAGGTTCTTGGCTGCGTTAATGCCGCCCTGGGCGCAGACCGAGTGAGAGCGCTTGACCGGAACGATGGAGAACAGGTCAACGGAGCCGCCAGCCTCGGCGATCTTGATGACCGCCGCGAGCCCAGCCAGGCCTCCGCCAACCACGATGATTCTTGGTGCTGCCATTGTCTATCGAATCCTTTCCTTCAAACCTGAGCAACTGCCTGTTGTTTTGCGCGCGTGCGTCATGGCGTCTGGCCCTTCCAACAAAGCGTCTGCACTCGCAAGGGGACTTTCCCCGTTGTGCCGAGCGCTGATTGTTGCGGACGTAGCCATAGTGTCCTGTCTGCCTAGAGCAGCGTGTACGCGGGCGGCGCGTTCTGAATGTGCAATTGAGCGGTTGCGAGCGGCACAATGTCGGGCGTGTTTTTGTAGCGCGGTCCGACGAAGGCCCAGATGCTGACCAGCCCCATGATGGCGAGCGCCAGGCCCAGGGCCGCGCATACGTAGCCAAAGCGCTTGCGCGAATTGACGCCGGGCGTGATGCCCCACTTGGCGGCGAAGAGCCAGATGCCATAGGCGAAGTGCCAGCAGATGGCGATCATGGCAATCACGTAGACGGCGAGCATCCAGGGATTGGCCAGCTCGTGCTGCACCTTGGCAAAGGCGGCCCCGGGATTCTCAGGCAGGCTGATGCCCATGAACCGCTGGCGAAGCACATGCTGCCCGATGTACAGGAGCGCAATCAGGCCGGTGTAGCGCTGGGCGGTGTACATCCAGTTGCCTGCCCACGGGTAGTAGACAATGTTGGACTTGCCCCGCAGCCAGATGTAGACGCCATAGAGACCGTGATAGAGGAGGGGCAGAAAGATGAAGACCCACTCCAGCAGGCGCACCATGGGCAGGCTGTTGAGGAATCGGACCTGTGCGCCGTATGCGGCAGGCCCTTTGAGCGCTTCGTAGTTGGAGAGCAGGTGTTCCAGCAGGAATGCGCCGATGGGAACGATGCCCAGCAGCGAATGCAGCTTGTGCCAGAGAAACGACGTTCCCTGACCGGCGCGCAACGGCTGGACGCCCGGACGAACCGTGGGCGTGGGAGGATGTTGAGCAGTGGCCATGCGAGTTTGGCTCCTCAGAAGGCTGTGAATCGAGGCGGTTTTCGCGTAGAGCGAAGAAAAAATTGCGTATTGTTCCACATGCATTATTCGATTCAGCTCTTACGACCGTCAAGGCAGGGGCTTGCAGAATTGCGACGCGGTCAATATCTGTTGAACTCTTTAGAGGTCCAGCAGACGGAGGAGCGCAACGAGCGCGCGCCCGCGATGGCTGAGGGAGAGTTTTGTTTCCAGATCCAGCTCAGCCATGGTCCGATTGAGTTCGGGCAGGAAAAAGAGAGGATCATAACCAAATCCGCCGGTGCCGCGAGGTGACTCAAGAATGAGGCCCTCGACCGATCCGTCAGCAGTATGGAGTGGCACGCCGTCGCGGGCCGCGACCAGAACGCAGTGGTAGCGGGCTGCGCGCTGGGCCAGCGGAACACCGGCAAGCCTCTGCAGCAGCACCATGTTGTTCCAGACATCGGTGTTGTCATTGGCGTCGGGCGAGTCGAACAGTCCTGCGTCGGCGGCGAAGCGGGCGGAACGGACGCCGGGTGCGCCATCCAGGGCATCAACTTCGAGGCCAGAGTCGTCGGCCAGCACCAGTTTGCCGGGAGCCAGGCGCGAGTAGTAGATGGCCTTGAGGGTGGCGTTTGCGGCAAAGGTGGCGCCGTTCTCTTCTGGTGCTGGAATGGACCGAAGGCCGGGCAGGGGATCGATGGCCAGGGAGTGGGTTTGAGCAGCGATGCGAAAGTCGCGCAGCTTGCCCTGGCTGGTGGTGGCAGCGTAGAGGCGTAAGGCCATGAAGAGAGTGTAACGGCTTGGGATACGAGGATGCCGAGACGCGCCGGGAGGATAGCGCGGGTGTGCCAGATTGTCTTTGACAAAGCGAGGGCGGGTTCCATAAGGTTCTTTACTGAAACTTTTTCATTTGGGAAAACTCATTGCACGACCACGTGCTGGCTTCCAACCCCGAACCGGGCGTAGAAGGCTGCCATGAGCAGGTGTGCCACGGTGGTGAACCTGCTGCTTAAGAGCGCGGGAAATGATTCAGGGTTCCCGAAGTGGTCGTGCGTACTGCACAATGGGCAGGTTAAAAGGAAGCGGAATGGGGACAACGGCAATGATGTGGAGTGTGCGAAGGGTCGTGTGCGGGATTGTGTTGGCGGCGGCGCTGCCTGTGGTTGCGGTGCAGGCCTGGGGAGCCGTTGGTCCCGTGGAACTGCGTGTGGACAATCTGAAGACGCCGCTGGGTATCGACGACATGGCTCCGCGATTCTCGTGGCAGTTGGAGGATACGGCGCGCGGAGCCCGGCAGACCGCATACGAGGTGCAGGTGGCTTCGCGGGCCGAGTTGCTGGCGCAGGACAAAGCTGACCTGTGGGATAGCGGACGCATCGAAAGCGCGCAGTCACTCAACGTGGTCTATGGCGGCTCTCCATTCGCTGCGAGCACGCGCTACTTCTGGCGTGTGAAGGTGTGGGACGCTGCAGGCAGGGCCTATCCGGTGAGCGAGACGGCCTGGTGGGAGACCGGTCTGCTGACGCAGGACGCCTGGCATGCAGGGTGGATTGGCTACGAAACGCCTGAGGAAGCCGCAGTGCGCCATGCGCCGGCAAAATGGATTGCGAACCCCGATGCAAAGGTTTTGGCTGCAGAAAAGGGCGTGGAGCAGCATTTTGCTTATCGAGCGTCCGTGACGCTGGGAAAGCCGGTGCGCCGGGCCACGCTCTACGCCACTGGGCAAGATACGGTGGCGGCCTGGGTGAATGGCGCGAAGGTTCTGGCGGCCGATCCGCTGCCCGCGTGGAAGCAGATGCCGTGGAAGAAATTTGTGTGCGCGGATGTGACGGCGAAGGTTGCAGGCGGGGCGAACACGATCGCAATCGAGGCTGTGCATTACGTCGCGAATCCCAACGGGATGGCATCTGAAGATGCGCCGCCGATGATTGCCACGCTGGTGGTGGAGTATGCCGACGGCGCAATGGCGGCCTTTGCCAGCGATGCATCGTGGAAGACGGCGACACATGCGCCGCAGGGCTGGCAGCAGAAACACTTTGATGACTCGGGCTGGAAGGCAGCGGTGGAGTGGACGCAGGCAGCGGGGCCGATGAGCCAGCCACTGGGTCATCCCTGGATTCCTGACTCGGTGAAGGCGCTGCGGCATACGTTTGATGTGAGTAAGCCGGTACTGTCGGCGCGGCTCTACTCGACTGCGCTGGGCGCGTATGAGGTGTTCCTGAACGGCAAGCGCGTGAGCGAGGATGTGCTTGCGCCGGGATGGACGGATTATCGCGAACGGCTGATGTACCAGACCTATGATGTGACGGGGCTTGTGGCGAGCGGGAAGAATGCAATCGGCGCGCTGCTGGCGCCGGGGTGGTACGCAACGCCAATCGAGTGGTTTCAGCAGCCCAACAACTATGGCGACACGCCTCCCGCGCTGCGGGCGCAACTGCGCATTGAGCATACGGACGGCAGCGTGGAGTGGGTGATGACCGGGGCAGGCTGGCAGGCGAGCACGTCGAACATTCTGCACTCGGAACTCTACGACGGGGAAAGCCAGGATGCACGGCTCGCGCAGCCGGGATGGGATTCGGCGCAATTCGACGCGCGCAGGTGGAAAGGCGCGATTGCCATGACTCCGCATTCGATGACGATTCTGTCGCAGGACTTCCAGCCGATTCGCGTGGAGCGCTCGGTGGCGGCGGTTGGGGTGACACAGCCGAAGCCCGGGGTCTACGTGTACGACTTTGGTCAGAACCTCGCGGGCGTGGAGCGGCTGCACCTGCATGGGGCCGCTGGGACGCGGGTGCAAGTTCGCTTTGCCGAAATTCTGAACGAAGACGGCACGCTCTACACCGAGAACCTGCGCACCGCGAAGGCCACGGACTACTTTACGCTCGCGGGGAGGGGCGTGGAAGAATTCACGCCGCAGTTCACGTTTCACGGCTTTCGCTATGCGGAGATTACAGGACTGCCGGCAGTGCCGGGCAGGGACGCAATGACCGCGCTCGTGATCCACGCGGAAGCGCCCTTTGCAGCGCAATTGAAGACCGGCAGCGCGATGATCGACAAACTGTGGAGCAACATAGTCTGGGGTCAGCGCTCGAACTTTGTGGGCGTGCCCACGGACTGTCCGCAGCGCGACGAGCGGCTGGGCTGGATGGCGGACGCGCAGGTCTTCTGGCGCACGGCTACATACAACATGGACCTGGCGGCCTTTACGCGCAAGTTTGCCGGGGACATGCGCGGCACGCAGGCGGGGACGGCGTTTTATGGCATCTACGCGCCGGGCACGGCACAGGAGAACATGGGCACCGGAGCGGGCTGGAGCGATGCGGGCGTCATCATTCCATGGACCTCTTGGCTGCAGACTGGCGACACCAGCGTGATCCAGCAGAACTGGGCGGCGATGGCGAAATATCTCGACGCAATTGCCGCGGTCAATCCCGATGGATTGTGGAAGCATGACTCGGGGATTCCGTTCGGGGACTGGCTCTCGCCAGAGGGGCGCACGGATCAGGTGCTTGTTGCAACTGCATACTGGGCCTACGACGTGACACTGATGCGCGAAATGGCGCACGCTCTGGGCCGCTCGGCGGACGAGCAGAAGTATGCGCAACAGTTCGAGAAGATTCGCAGAGCATTTCAAAAGCAGTTTGTGCACGACGACGGATTTGTGGCCGGCGCGGACAACAGCCCGTCCCCGTTTGGGCAGATCAATAACCCCAACGCGAAGAGCAAGGGAGGCGACACGCAGACGGGGTATGTGCTGGCGCTGCACATGAATCTTGTGCCTGAGAACCTGCGCAAGGCCGCTGCGCAGAAGCTGGCAGACAAGATTGAAGCCAATCACGGGCTGCTGGCCACAGGCTTTCTGGGCACGCCCTATCTGCTGGAGGAGTTGACCAAGACGGGCCACGCCGAGCTGGCTTACAAACTGCTGCTCAACACCGCGTATCCCTCGTGGGGTTACCTGGTGGAGCACGGCGCAACCACGACATGGGAGCGGTGGAACGGCGACCAGATGAAGGACGACCCCAGTATGAACTCCTACAACCACTATGCCTACGGCGCAGTGGCGGACTGGATCTATCGCTACGCCGCGGGCGTGGACGCAACGCCGCTGGACGCGGGCTTCCACTCAGTTGCTCTGCACCCTGCGTTCGATGCGAGACTGGGCCGCGTGGACTTCAGTTATCCCTCCGCGTATGGCGTGATTCAGTCGAGTTGGACAGTGAAGGGATCCACGGCGGAGTGGAGCTTGACGCTTCCGGCGAACACGACGGGGTGGCTGCAATTGAGCACAGACGAGGCAGCAATGTACAACCTGGATGGGGTGCCGCTGGCGCAGAGCAAACTGGCGAGGGCGGCGACTCGCGACGGAAAGAGCGGCTTCGAGTTGGACGCAGGCGGCTACTCGTTCGCGGTTGATCTCAAGTAAAGAGCGCGTGCAGAAATCAAGAAGCATTGGTATTGGGAGTTCACGCCGGCTGGGTTCGCGCGCAGACGAAATGCGCGCATCAAGTTCGCAATAGAGGAGAAGGAATGACGTCAGTGATTGCTGGCATCGGATGGCATGTGATTGGTGCGGGCATGGCCGCATCGTTCTACGCGCCAATTGAGAAAGTGAAGAAGTGGTCGTGGGAGACGACGTGGGCCCTGGCCGGGATCTTCTCGTGGATACTGCTGCCGATTGGCGTGAGCCTCGCTCTCCTACCGGATTTTCACGGCTTCTACGCATCGATGGCCTCGTCCCTGCTGCTGAAGGTAGCCCTGTTCGGCGCCATGTGGGGCGTGGGCAATGTCAGCTACGGGCTGACCATGCGCCATCTTGGCATGTCGCTGGGCATTGGTGTCGCCATCGGCGTCACGCTGATTGTGGGCACGCTGGTGCCGCCGCTGATGCATGGGCAGGGTGCGATGCTGTTCACAACGCGCGGCGGCCAGCTGACCATGGCGGGGGTGCTGGTGGCGCTCATCGGCGTGGCGACGGTCTCTTACGCCGGGCACCAGAAGGAAAGGCAACTGCAGGGCGAGATTCAGGAGTTCAACCTGACGCTCGGCCTGCTGCTGGCCGTGATGTGCGGCATCTTCTCGTCGGGCATGTCCTTCGCCATCGACGCGGCCAAGCCCATGGAGGCTGCGGCGCTCCACCTGGGCGTGAACCCGCTGTATGCGGCTCTGCCGAGTTACGTCTTGATCATGGGCGGCGGTGCTCTGGTCAACCTGAGCTATTGCTTCATCCGGCTGGCTGCGGTCAAGCGGCTTTCCTTGCGCGCGGATCTCAAACAGCCGCGGCCGATGCTGATGAAGAATGCCGTGCTGGCCGCGACGGGCGGCATCATGTGGTATCTGCAGTTCTTCTTCTACGCATGGGGAGCGGCCAACATTCCGGTTCACATGGCGTATGTGAACTGGATGCTGCACATGAGCATCTACGTGCTGTGCGGCGGTCTCGTCGGGCTGGCGCTGGGCGAGTGGTCTGAGGCGCGCGGCAAGCCTCTACGTCTGCTGTTGGCTGGCATGCTGGTGATTATTGCCGCGGCGAACCTGGTGGGGTTGGGGATGGCGCAGTAGCGCAGTTCAGCATGCCGAACGCAAAACAATGCCGGAGCCGAAGCTCCGGCATTGCTGTTTTCAGCGGTGTTTTCAGTCGATGGTCTGGTTGAGCCGCGGATCGCGTGAGGATGCGCCTACGCTGACGGTGCGCTTGCCTGCGGCGGTGATCCACTTGGTCTCCGCCGTGGACCAGTACTGCAACTGACGCGGTTCAACGTGCATGGTGACAGTCTTTGATTCACCCGCGGGTATGTGGACGCGGTCAAAGGCGACCAGAGCGCGCACTGGGAACTGAACGCCGGCGGGAATCTCGCTGGGCGCGCCAAGGTAGACTTGCGGAACCTCGTCGCTCGCAACGCTGCCGGTGTTTTTGATATTGACGCTGACGTCGAGGCCGCCGTCGGAGGCTTTCTCGACCTTCAGGCCGGAGTAGTCGAAGGTTGTGTAGCTGAGCCCGTGGCCGAAAGCGAAAAGCGGAGCTATGTTTTCGTGATCGAACCAGCGGTAGCCCACGTTGACGCCTTCGCTGTAGGTGGTTTTGCCGTCCACGCCCTTGTTTGAACGCTCGGGGTGCTTGGGGTCGGTGGCGGGGTAGTCCTCAAGGCGCTTGCCCCAGGTAACGGGCAGACGGCCTGCGGGACTGGTTTTGCCCAGTAGCAGGTTGGCCGTGGACCAGCCTCCCTCATCGCCGGGCCACCACATTTCGAGGACTGCCTTCACCTTGTCAACCCAGGGCAGAGCCACGGGCTGGCTGGTGTTGAGCACTACGATGGTGTTGGGATTGACGGCGGCCACTTCCTCAACCAGCCTGTTCTGCTCGCCGGGCAGGCCGAAGACGGGCGCGAGGCGCGTCCACAGGAAAACCACCGCGACCTTGGCATTCTTTGCGGCGGCGATGGCAGCCTCGTGGTCGGTCTTGCGCTGCTCGGGTGTGTACCAGTTGAGGCGCACCTGCACGGGCGCGCTGGATGTGTCAGGGCTGGTTTTGATTTCGATGGCGTGCGGCCCGGCGGTCAGATCAACCGCGCGGCGCACATTGTCGAGGCCGTCGGTGGTGGGGATGGCGTTGTCCTGGTTGGCTTGCAGAATGTCGCCGTGCACGCCGCCCTGGAAGGCGCCGGTCTGGGCCAGGGGCTTGCCGTCCAGCGAGATGTTCGCGTTGGTGCCGAGCGCCTGGAGATAGAGCCAGTAGCTGCCATCGTGCGGCACTGTGAGCGTGCCCTTCCAGGTGACGGTGGAGTTGGGAGCGAGGGCGTTGCCGCCCTTGACGGTGAAGTTGAGCTGGGCGTCGGTCTGAGGCGCGCCCGAGCCGGTGCGCTCAATGCCGGGCTTGCCGTCGTGGCTCAGCGCGCTGGCTGGCACGATTGTTCCGGTCATGTCGTCTTCCACGGCAAAGCGAATGTTCGAGTCGCCGGAGATTTTCTTCAGGGCGTCCAGCGGGCCAACCTGCCGCCAGGGCAGACCGACGGAGCGCTCGCCGTTGATGCCGATGGAGTCCACCTGACCGGCGGTGGGGCCGATGAGAACCACGGAGTCAAGGTCGGCGGCCTTCAGTGGCAGCGCAGCGCCTTCGTTCTTGAGGAGCACGGCGGCATCTTCGCCCGTCTTCTCGATGAGCCTGGCGTTGGCATCGAAGTCCTGTTTGGTGACATCGTGCTTTTGCATGCCGTCCATGTAGCCGAAGTGAACGATCTCGTAGAGCACACGGCCTGCGGCGCGTGTCACGGCGGCTTCAGTGACTGTGCCATCCTTGAGGGCTTCAGGCATCTTCTTCTGATCGAGTTTCACGCCGAAGTCGCCGAAGCCGCGACGTTCAGGGGCAGGCTCCTCGGGGATGTGCCCGCCGAACATCGCCATCATTGCGCCCATGCCGCTGCGGCGCGCTGGAGGCGGTGGAGGCGCGGGCAGCGAGTCAAAGAAAGAGGGAATCGAGAAAGCTGCGCCGGGCTTTGCCTCACCGGGCATTTCCATGTCGAGGCCTGCGTTGATGAAGGTAACTGCGTGGACTGCACCCCAGTCGGAGGTGACGAAGCCCTTGAAGCCGATCTGGTCGCGCAGGATCTTGGTCAGCGTGTCCGGATTGCCGCAGGCAAAGGTGCCATTTACGCGATTGTAGGAGCACATGATGGACGAGACGCCAGCCTTGACGGCCGCGTCGAACGGGGCCACGTAAACCTCATGCAGCGTCTGGTCATCCACAAAAATATTGCCGCTGTTGGAGTCATAGGCCACGTAGTGCTTGACCTGCGCCATGACATGCTGTGACTGGATGCCTTTGATTTCTGCCGCACCCATCTGGCTGGTGAGGAACGGGTCTTCTCCGAAGGTGTTGTAGCCGCGGCCGAACTCAAGATCGCGGTCGATGTTCACAAACGGCTGCAGGGAGACGTCGATGCCCAGGGCGCGGTCCTCGCTGCCGATGACGACGCCGTTGTCTTCTGCGTCCTTCATGCTGAAGGTGGCGGCGACGCCCATGGTGGCAGTTTCGCCCGCCGATGGGTGGCGCGTGAGCACGCCGGGCGGCCCGTCAGCAAAGCGCAGCCCCGGAATGCCGAGACGCGCAATTCCGCCCAGATAGCCGGCCTGGCCCTGATAGACCGCCGGATCCTCGTGCGTGCCGTGGATTAATGTGAGCTTTTCCTGGAGCGTCATCTGGCTGAGCAGTTTGTCGACGCGGGCATCGCCTGTAACAACAGGCACAGCCTGCGCAATGGCCATGGTTGCGCCGAGCAGCATACCCGCAGCCGCGAACACGGCCCTGCGGGTCGTGCGCAAATTTTCAACTGTTTGCATGGATTTCACTGTTACCCCCTACCGTTGTTCTGGACGGTTCAGACCGGCTGAGGGACGCAACGGAAACATTCGTTTGTTTGCATTGCAGCAGCAGCCAGATAAACGTTTGACCTGAGCGCCATTTGAACGGCAAGCAAGTGTAGAACACACGGGTAGCGCTTGTATGCAAGGCGGGCTGAGATATGCGCGCGGTCAGCGCGAAACCCTGAGCGACATCGGGCCGGTGAGAAGCTATAATCGCCCACAGATTCGGTGTACCAGGCGCGAGACGAGTCTGCCTTTTCTATCTCGACGGCAAAGGTGTCACTTGAGCACCCATGGAGCCTTTGAGTCTGCCAGCTCTTTTCGGCGTTTAAAGACCCGCCTCACTGAGGTTGCGCGCCTTGCCTGCCTTTGCGTTCCGGCAGCCTTGTGCCTGTGCTCGCCGCAGCTTGCGCACTCCCAGGATGCCGTGTTCACAAACAGGGCCCAGGTCCGGCGACCGGTGGAGCGCGAAATCGTCTTCGAAGGACTGGCGTCCTACGGTCACTACAAGATCTTCGCAAGCGGTTCAGGGGCCAGGCTGTACACGAGTGGTGTGGAATATGACCGGCACTCGTGGGGCCACTTCCTGGGGGCCCGCATGGACTACGTCGCCGAGTTCCTGCCCTTTGTTCTGTTGGACGAAGGCGGTGCGCCGGATATCTGGGGCACTCCAACGACAAAGGCCCGGCAGCTGATTCCAGGAATAGGGATTTCGCCTATCGGTTTCCGTTGGCTGTGGCGGGATGGCAAGTCGTGGAAGCCGTATCTGATGGCCAAGGGCGGATTGCTCGTCTTCGACCAGAAGGCTCTTTCGCAGAAGGCGACGTATGAGAACTTCAGCCTGCAGTCTGCAATGGGTCTGCAGGTCAGGATGACTCCGCGCTGGGATCTGCGCCTGGGCCTGTTCAGCGACTATCATTTCTCGAATGCATTCATTGTGCCGGTGAATCCTGGCCTGGACGTAATGAACGCGAATTTCGGTATCTGCTACCAACTTGGCAGGCAGGCGGAGAGATGAGACCTGAGCAGCTGTGACACGTGTCAGGGAAGCGGCAGCACGGCGTTCAGGCCTGTGGCGACCAGTTCGTGGCGCAGGCGCTCAACGGTGGAGAACTGGATGGCCGTCATGCCAAGGGCTCGCGCAGCCTCAACGTTCACCAGCTTGTCGTCAATAAATAGAGATTCATCGGCGCTGGCGCCAAGCTGCCGCACGGTGTGCTGATAGATCGCCGGGTCGGGCTTGGCGATGTGGTGCTGGTAGCTCCAGACGAGTACATCGAAGCGGTCAAGCCAGTCGAACTCACGCTTCATGTTTTCCAGCACGGAGTCGCCCATGTTGGAGAGGATGGCGGTGAGCAGGCCGCGCTGCTTCAGTGCCAGTTGCCAGTCCAGCATGACTGGGTTCTGCGTGGTCCACATGCGGGCGTCCCAGCGGTTCAGTTCCTCTACTTTGGATGGGGAATTTTCGAGCCCCGCATCGCGCAGAAATTTCTGCCAGAAGCTGATGCCGGTGAGCTTGCCTTCGTCGTAAGCGTGCCGGTCGGCCCAGTAGAGGCTCTCGAAGCGATCCACGGGCAGGTTTGTGATGCGCACCAGCGCATCATGAGCCTCGGCGTTCGGCGGTCCCGTCAAAACCATGCCATAGTCAAAGATCACCGCACGCAGTGCCAATGTTCCTCCCGGTGAACGCCCGTGTATGGTGAAAAAGGGCGCCTGCTTCTATTGTGCATGATGGTTGCGGAGCGGCGCATTGAGCGAGGACAGGGCGGTTAAAATGCGCTTGTCGCGAAGAACAGAGTGGAATACGGAAGAAAGCGAGCTGGCGCGGGCTCACCGGCGACGCGCACAGGCCGGCCTCCCGATTGCCGACCTGACGGCGTCGAATCCCACGCGTTGCGGATTTGCCTATGACAGCAACCTGCTGGCGGCGCTGGCCGATCCGCGTGCGCTCGATTACGACCCGCAACCGAGGGGGATATTGCGCGCGCGGGAGGCCGTCTGCCGGTACTACGGCGGGCATGGCGTTGCGGTCGCGCCGGAGCAGGTTGTGCTTACCACCAGCACCAGCGAGGCCTACAGCTTCCTGTTTCGGCTGCTCTGCGACCCGGGCAGCGAAATTCTGGTACCCCAGCCGGGCTACCCCCTGTTCGACTTTCTGGCCGGACTGGATGATGTGCGGCTTAGGTCCGCTCCGCTGGTCTACGACCATGGATGGCAGATCGATCCTGAGGGGCTTCGCCGGGCCGTCACGCCGGAGACGCGCGCGATCGTGCTGGTCCACCCGAACAATCCCACTGGTCACTTCACCAAGCGCTGGGAGGCGCAGGCGCTGGCAGGGCTGTGCCGGGAGCACGGGCTCTCGCTCATTGTGGACGAAGTGTTTCTGGACTATGGATTTGAGGGAATCCCGGAGAGTTTTGCGGCTGGACTCGAGGGAGTGCCGGTGTTTGTGGTCAGCGGCCTCAGCAAGATTGCCGGGCTGCCGCAAATGAAGGCGGCGTGGATTGTGGCGACCGGGCCGGATACCGTCCCGGCCCTTGAGCGGCTTGAAGTCATCGCCGACACCTTTCTTTCGATGAACGCGCCTGTGCAGTGCGCGCTTCCGGTCTGGCTTGAAGGCAGAGGGCTACTCCAGCATCAAATCAGGGAGCGGGTGACAGCCAACCTGGCCGAGCTGGACAGGCAACTGAGCCGACAGGAGTCAATCAGGCGGCTGGATACCGAGGGCGGCTGGTATGCGGTGATGCGGATCCCGGCGCTGCAACCGGATGAAGAGACCGTGCTTGGCTTGCTGGAGCGCGGTGTCTGGGTGCATCCGGGGTACTTTTTTGGCATGGAAGAGTCGGGCTGGCTGGTGTTAAGTCTGCTGGCGGCAGAGCCGGAATTCAGCACGGGAGTAACCGCACTGATTGCTTATTTAGGAACGGATCCAGGTAGTAACATTGAGCCGCATCGAC
The DNA here is from genome assembly GCA_028876395.1 of Acidobacteriota bacterium. Lineage (GTDB taxonomy): Bacteria > Acidobacteriota > Terriglobia > Terriglobales > Acidobacteriaceae > Telmatobacter. The sequence goes on along the minus strand of JAGWRX010000034.1, from coordinate 10,055 downwards.
TTTAAGTATTGCTTGAATAATTAATATGTACTATGTTGATTTAAAATAATATATATAGAAATTAGCAGTAACGTACCTTACGCATGCCGCAGGAACGGATTTGTTCTGCGCTCGTTTCCTATGGTGGTGATGGGGCCGTGGCCGGGGATGACTTTGGTTTCGTCGGGCAATGCCAGCAGGCGGGATTCAATAGAGTCCATGATCTGGTCGAAATTGCCGCCGGGCAGGTCGGTGCGGCCGATGCTGCCGGCAAAGAGCGTGTCTCCGGCGATAACCATTTTGAGCGGGACAAAGTGGAGGCTGACGGAGCCCTGCGTGTGGCCGGGGGTGTAGAGAACCTGGGCCGGGTGGCTGTCTAGACCCACGCGCATGCCCTCCACCAGGCTCTCATCGGGTGGGGCAGTTTCGGGCGTCTGGACTCCGAGCCAGGCGGCCTGCGCGCCCATCATCTGGAGCAGGGGCAGGTCATTTTCATTCAGAAGGATGGGGGCGCCGGTGAGGCGCTTGAGCCGGAGCGCGCCGCCCACGTGGTCGATGTGGGCGTGCGTCACCAGAATCTGCTTGAGCTTGAGCCCGAGCTGCGTCAGGCGTCGGTGGATGCGGCCGACCTCGTCGCCGGGGTCGATGACGATGGCTTCGCGGGCCTCCTCGTCGCCCAGAATGGTGCAGTTGCATTGCAGCGGGCCGACGGCGAGGGTCTCAAGAATCATGGCTTCATTGTAGAGCGGTAGGGGCTTGGCCCTCTGGATTGACCGTGGCTGCCCATATGAGCATCCTGCTGAAGACGCCGGGCGCGGCAGGTGCCTCATCGGGCAGGTGGAGCGCCAGCTCCCACATGCCGATGATGGCCAACGCAACCAAATTAGGAAAGAGCAGTGGCGCCATGGGCGGAGCGCCATAAACTGACTTCTCAAAGAGGCTGACGCCGGGGGTGTAGAGATTCATGCGCAGGTGGAACCAGAAACCGATGAGGCCGACGAGAGCCTGGATGACCAGCACTGCAAGGCAGAGGTCGAGATAGCGGCGCGTGATTTGCGCAAAGACAGGCACGATGAGGAAGCCGGTGGCCAGAGCGCTGGAGATGACAGGAATCCACTCGGTCTTCATGAAGAAGCCGTTGGTGGCGTGGTCGGTGAGGCACAGGACGAAGTTGCCGAAGAAGCCGCCGGTTGCCAGCAGCACGACCCAGCGCGCCCACTCCGGGGTGCGCGGAGCGACCATGCGGTTGACCAGCAGCAGAAAGCCAAGGCCGGTGTAGGCCAGCGGCGCGGCAAACGGAGCGGCATAGGTAAGCGACTGCAATGTGTGCTGCAGGAAGAAGCTGCTCTGCAGGTGGTAGAGCACTCCGCCCAGGCCCACAAGTATCGAGAGCCAGCCAACCAGAAGGCCTAAATCGCGCCAGGCTGCATGGAAGCCCCACCGCCAGCGTGCCAGATCCACCAGCAGCAGCAGAACCGGCGCGCAGGCCGAGAAGTAGAGCGGAATGTACTCTTCCGGCCTGCGGAACTGGTTGACGGAGTGGGCGAGCACGATGTCCCCGGCGAGGACGGCAAGGTTCGAAGCGACGAAGAGTTCCAGGAGTACTTCGCCGTCCAGGAGCCATGCCACGCGGCGCGACCGGAGGAGTTTAGCGATGAGCCGCATGATCCCTCCGCAGTTCGTCGGCTTCGTGCTTCAACTCAACGGTCTTTTCCAACAGGCCGTAGTTGCCGTGCCATTGCACAAAGTCGGCTCCGCCCATGAAAGCTCCATGCTTGCTGGTGCGGCCGTCGTAGTGCCACATGTCGAAATAGGTGAAGTCGATGGGGTTGGAGAAGGGAGGTCCGGTGAGCAGACCATCCTTGTGCAGGGCGGTCACGACGTCCTTGGCGGCCGTGACCCTGGTGTTGGTGCTGGCCACCACCTGCTCCGCCTGTGTGTAGACGCGGTCAATGAGCGCAGCGGAATGGCATTGCTCGCACACCTGCTTCATGTTGGTCTGGGCGCGCAGGTAGTTGGGGCGTTTCTGGCTGACCTCGGCGGCGAGGTACCAGCTGAGGCGTTCGGAGGGATCGTGGGTCACCTTCAGGCCGTTGATGCCGCTCATGTGGCAGGTGGCGCAAGTGGGCACGAACATATCGCGGGTGCTCAGGGTTCTGGGGTTGGCGTCGAGCTTGAGCAACTGCTTCTGTGCGGCGAACATCACGCCGTGCTTGGATTCGTCGTAAATCTCGATCTGTGAGTGGTCCGGGCCCATGTGGCATTGGGCGCATGTGGTGGGCAGGCGGGCCAGGGCAACTGAGCTGGTGTGGCGCGAGTGGCACTCGGTGCAGGTGCCGATGGTGCCGTCGTCATTCGGCTTGCCGATGGAGTGGCACTGGTCGCAGCCTGAGGCCATGGCGGAACTCCCTTCGGCGGTAACAAAGGGATGCGGCGGCCTCTTGGTGCCGCCGGGCTGGAACTGCTCGCTGAATGAGACTTCTTCGGGACTGAGCCCCTTCTCGCCGTAGATGGCGGCCCAACTGGGCGCGGCATGGCGGCTGCGGAGGAACTCCTGATATATGCCCTCATGGCAACTGCGGCAGTTACCGGCGGTGAGGTGGGCGCTGATCACGAAGCCGTGGTGGTCCTTCTTCTGCTGGCCCTGGGCCGGCTGATGGCAGTCCAGGCAGTTCACGCCCTTTTTGGCGTGGACGCTCATCTCGTATTCGTGGACCACGGAGTACTGCAGGCGGGCGTGGCACTCGGCGCACTTGCCGCTGGCGAGAACAAAATCCGAGGTGGGCTGCTCGATTTCAGCCTTCGGGCGGGCTCGATTGACCAGGAACGCTCCCAGTATCAGGGCAAAAGCGACAGTGACAGCAATGAAGACGGAGCGAAAGGACATGGGCACCCCCTGGGCAATTCTGGACTTTTGGAGAGCGTCCAGACAGGCGAAGTCCGGACCGTGTCGAGAGTAGCGCAATCGAGGCGGGATGGAAAGGCACCCCTGTCACAGCTCTCGACACAAGGGGTGCGCCGAAGCGAAAGCCAGAAGCGGTGGGACAAAAAAGCAAGAGGCAGATCCGATGGGATCTGCCTCTTGTGAGTGCATATCTGGAATCTGTGAAGCCCGCGCGCTTATGGCGGCTTACTTGCCGGACTTGGCCGGGGCGGAGACGGGTGCAGTATCGCCCAGTACGGAGTGGCTCTGCACGGAACGCTCGTAGAGGATGGTCAGCGAGAGAGAGGTAATCATGAAGACGACCGCGGACCAGGTGGTGAGCCGGGTGAGCACGTTGGCTGCCGCACGGGGACCAAAGGCGGTCTGCGAACCCTGGCCGCCGAATGCGCCAGCGAGGTCAGCCGAGCGGCCCTGCTGCAGGAGGACAACGCCGATGAGAAACAGGCTGACGATGACGTGTACTACCATGATGACGTAGAAGAGAATCTGCATTGCGTTAGCTGCTTTCAAAGCCTGATCCGGGTTGGCCCGGACAGGAGAATCTTTGGTGCGGAGGAGGGGACTTGAACCCCTATGCCTTGTGGGCGCCAGCACCTCAAGCTGGTGCGTCTGCCAATTTCGCCACCTCCGCATTTCGGTGAACTTATTGAGTATATCAAAGGTTGCGCGGAGTGGGTGAGGCGGGAATCGATTGCCTCAAGCACCGCTTTCGCGGGGTGGGACGCCTTTGTTTGCCAATGTTTTTGAAGCCCGCTCAACTACCCAGCCGCGTCATCCAAGCGGCCAGTGACTGCTGGTCCGGAGTTCCGGCGGCATGGGCGGTCTGTACGCTGCGGCGGTCGGCTTCAGGGCGGTTCTGGCTGACCTTGAATTTTCCCTCGATGCGGGTAATCGGGATGCGGAAGCCCACGATTCCTGCCAGCATGGTGCGGCGGTAGCTCTCGGGCAGCCCGCGCCAATGCTCGGCGAAGGCCGGCTCGTGCGCTTCAATCAGGTTCTTGAGAAGGGCGTCCTTGTCCGGCTCGTCCTCGACCAGTTCCAGCGTGCCGCAGGCATGAATGGCGATGTAGTTCCACGTGGGCACGGAGAGCGGTTCGGCGTAAAGCGTGGGCGAGACGTAACTGTGCGGGCCGGGGAAGACGACCAGGGTGTCATGTCCGGCGAGGGCCTGCCAGTGGTGGTTGGCGCGGGCAAAATGGCCTTCAAGAAGGCCGTGCTCGCCCTTGTCCTTCACCACGAGCGGAAGGTGCGTTGCAACCGAAGGCGCTGAGGTCCCTTGCTGGGTGAGGGGGCCAAAGAGGATGGCAAAGGAATAAGCCCGCATCGCTTCAATCAGCGTGGCGCGATCGGTGACCTGGTTCAATTTAGGCGTGTACATGCGGCCCTTATTGGATGCGCTCGAAGCGGAAGCCTGCTTCGCGCAAGGCATGGCTGATGGCCGTGATGTGGGTCGTGCCGCGAGTTTCAAGCGTGACGTCGATGACGGTCTCGCCCAGGCTGACGCCATAATAGGCGCGGTTGTGGATGGTCTCAACAATGTTGGCGCGCTCGCGGGCGAGAATCTGGGTGAGGTTGAGCAGGGCGCCGGGGCGGTCCTGCAGGTAGACACGGACACGCAGCAGACGGCCGTCCTTGACCAGGCCGCGCTCGATGATTTTGGCCAGCAGAGTCACGTCGATGTTGCCGCCGCAGACCAGCACGACGGTGCGGCGATGACGCAAGTTGGTCTTGGACTGGACGACCGCGGCCAGTGCGGCGGCGCCGGCGCCCTCAGCCAGCGTCTTTTCCTGCTCAAGGAGCATGAGGATGGCGCTGGCGATCTCCTCGTCGTCCACGGTCACGATTTCATCCACGTAGCGGGAGACCAGGGGCAACGTGACGTCGCCGGCGCGGCGGACGGCAATTCCGTCGGCGATGGTGGCCTCGGGTGCGATGGTGACGGGCGCGCCGGCCTCGCGGGCGCGAAGCATGGATGGCAGCTTTTCCGGCTCCACGCCGACGACCCGAATCTTGGGATTGGTTTCCTTGAGAGCGCAGGCGATGCCGCTGATGAGCCCGCCGCCGCCGATGGGCACAACGACCGCTTCGATATCGGGCACCTGTTCGAGCAATTCGAGGCCGATGGTGCCCTGGCCAGCGATCACCTGCGGGTCGTCGAATGGATGGATGAAGGTGCGGCCTTCTTCAATGCGGCGGCGCAGAGCCTCGTCGCAGGCCTCGTCGTAGCTGGCGCCGTGGAGGATGACCTCGGCCCCGAAGTTGCGGGTGGCCGCCACCTTGACCAGCGGCGTGGCCAGCGGCATGACGATCTGGGCACGAATGCCGCGCTGCGCAGCGTGGAAGGCGACGCCCTGCGCGTGGTTGCCCGCGCTGGCTGCAATCACGCCGCGTTTGCGCTCGGATTCGCTGAGCGTTAGGAGCTTGTTCAGCGCGCCGCGCTCTTTGAAGGAGCCAGTGCGCTGCAGGTTTTCAAGCTTCAGGTGCAGCGGCAGGCCGGTCAGTTCGGAGAGATGGTGCGAAAGATGGCAGGGCGACATGTGGATGGCTTCCCCGATACGGGCACGCGCCGCCTGGATGCTGGTAAGAGTGACGGATTCCAAAGGAATTCTCCTTGAAGTATAAAAACTGAAAAAAGCCCGAAAAAACGAGAAAGCCACCAGCCGCGCTTGCGGGTGGTGGCCTGGGGACTGCTCAACTACTGAATCTGGTCTGTCAGGCTCCGATTCCCGCGTGCGCGTTGTTGCCGCTAATTCGCATGGGGGGAAGACACACGATTACCGGCATTGCAGGAGAGGCGTTCTGATTGGTACCGGTAACATGCATCACTTTAGTTGAAGTAGACCAGAGCGAGGAACGGCACGTCAAGCGATGCGTGCTATCCGCGACTTATAGCTCTCAATGATGGCGACCATTGTTATGCGGTCGTGAACCAGCGGGCTGCTCCTAGAAAATCTCGGAGAGTTTTGCGAAAGCGTCGAGTTCGAGCAGCTGCTGACCCTCGGGCGCGGCGGCAATCTCGGCGTGCTCCAGCGCCCAGGTGTCTTTGTGGAAGAGAAAGACCGCGTGTAAGCCGGCGGCGAGGGCGGGATTGATGTCGCTCTTGGGACTGTTGCCGATCATCCAGCTTGTCTGCAGCCCGAGTTCGTGGCGGTCGATGACCTGGCGATAGGCGGGCGGGTCCTTCTCAGCGACGATTTCAACGGCGGAGAAGTGAGGCGTGAGGCCGGAGCGAGCCAGCTTGTCGGCCTGCTCGGCGCGGTTGCCTTTGGTCATCAGAATGAGGCGGTGGCGGGTGGCCAGCTCGGCAAGGGTTTCATCCACGGCGGGCAGCAGTTCGATCTCCTGCTGGGCGATGGACTGTGCGAAGCCGACGATGCGCCGATGCTTCTCGTCCGTCATGGGCAGGGGGCTGAGGCGCTCAAAGCAGGTGATCAGCGAACGGGTAAAGCTCTTGAGTCCATAGCCGTGGGCGAGGATGGTCTCATGCTCGACGGCGTTGAGGGCTTTGCGCACTTCTGCGGGGGTGTATTCGTGGTGGTTCAGATAGCTGATGAAGGCGGCGATGGCGCGCTCGAAGTAGACGTTGTTTTCCCAGAGCGTGTCGTCGGCGTCGATGAGCAGGGTCTGGCCCGGAGCAATCTGCGGCATACGTCTCATGGTATCGAATCGGGCGTGCGCTTTGGCCGATTGCGTCGTGCGATGTTCTACCATAAGTGATAAGGATGACTCTTCCGGCGGAAGACGCGGGCGGGCGCGAAATCCCCGGCAACAGAGCGGCCAAATCATTGAATTGAAAACGGCTGGCCAGAAAGTCTGGCGGTCAGGAATGCAGGCAATGGAAATCCAGCCAAAGCGGGCGGTCGTGCTGTTGAGCGGTGGTCTTGATTCGGCCACGGTGCTGGCGATTGCCAGGACCCAGGGATTCGAGGTCAGCGCGCTTTCCTTCTCCTATGGCCAGCGCCATAGCTGGGAACTGGAGGCTGCCTGCCGTGTTGCCCAATCCATCGGCGTGGCAAACCATAGGATTGCGACCATTGATCTGCGGGTTTTTGGCGGTTCCGCGCTCACCGACGACATCGCCGTTCCCAAGGGACGGGCGCTCGATGAGATGGCGCATGGCATTCCGATTACCTACGTTCCGGCGCGCAACACCATTTTTCTGGCCTTTGCGCTGGCATGGGCTGAGGTGCTGGGTTCGAGCGATATTTTCATTGGCGTGAACGCGCTGGACTACAGCGGCTATCCCGACTGCCGCCCGGAGTTCATTGAGGCGTTTGAGAAAATGGCCAATCTGGCAACGAAGGCCGGTGTGGAAGGCCGCCAGATGCTGAAGATTCACACCCCGCTCATTGCGCTCACGAAGGCGGAGATTATTCGCGAGGGAATCAGGCTGGGCGTGGACTACGGCCTCACCAGCAGTTGCTATGACCCGGCGGCCGATGGTGCACCGTGCGGGCAATGCGATTCCTGCCTGCTGCGGCAAAAGGGCTTTCACGAGAATGGGCTCGAAGATCCGTTGCGCTATCGCGATGCGCAAGACGAGGCCGCAGGATGAGCTATGCCGTGAAGGAAATCTTCTATACGCTGCAGGGCGAAGGGGCTCAGGCGGGCCGGGCTGCGGTTTTCTGCCGGTTTGCGGGCTGCAATCTCTGGACGGGACGTGAAGAGGACCGCCCTGCGGCGCAATGCCCGTTTTGCGATACCGATTTTGTGGGTGTCGATGGGCCGGGAGGAGGGAAGTTCGAGTCCGCGGATGCCCTGGCTGTCGCCATTGAACGCACATGGCCCAGAGACAATCCGCTGGGCAGGCGGTTTGTGGTCTGCACCGGCGGCGAGCCGCTGCTGCAACTGGATGCAAGTCTGATCGATGCACTGCACGCGCTGGGCTTCGAAATTGCCGTGGAAACCAACGGGACGGTCGCGGCGCCGGTGGGCGTGGACTGGCTCTGCGTGAGCCCCAAGGCTGGCACGGAGCTGGTCCAGCGAAGCGGGGATGAGCTGAAGCTGGTCTATCCCCAGGCGGGAGTGGACCCCACGGACTTCGAGATGCTTCCGTTCCGGCACTTTTTTCTGCAGCCCATGGACGGGCCCAATGTTGCCGCGAATACAAAGCTTGCGGTGGAGTTCTGCCTTGCGCACCCGTTGTGGCGCATGAGCCTGCAAACCCATAAGCTGCTGGGTATTCCATAAGGAAAGTTCATGGAAATTTTCAAGGAATTCACGATTGAGGCAGCGCACTGGCTGCCGAATGTTCCCGAAGGGCACAAGTGCCGGCGCATGCATGGGCACAGCTTCCGCATCCGCGTGCATGTGCGGGGCCCGGTGGATGAGCAGCTTGGCTGGGTCGTCGACTTTGCGGATATTCGCGGGGCCTTCCGCGCCATCGAGAACCAGATTGACCATCGCTGCCTGAACGACGTCGAAGGGCTGGAAAATCCCACGAGTGAGAATCTTGCCCGCTGGCTCTGGAAGAAGTTGCGTCCCGCGCTTCCCGCGTTGAGCCGGATTGTGGTGCATGAAACCTGCACGAGCGGTTGCAGCTATGAGGGCGATTTGGAGGGCTGACGCCGGCAGCCGTGACCGGGGCTCAGGGCAGATCAGCCAGTAAATTGATTTTCGGAGGGAGCCGGAAGATGACCCTGCAAAGGGCATTCACCGTTCTTGAACTGGTTGCTACAATCATGAATGATTTGGCAAGGAGAACCGGAAGTTGGGAGTGAAGGAAATGGGACCTGCGCTTTCCAGTGTTCGCGCGCCTGAGACGGCTGCCGCCCAAGGCGGCCTGACTCATCAGCAGCTGATTGAGATGTACCGGCTGATGTATCTCTCCCGCTGCGTGGACGACCGCGAGATTCTTCTCAAGCGGCAGCAGAAGATTTTCTTCCAGATTTCGGGCGCCGGTCACGAGGCGCTGCAGGTGGGCGCTGCGCTGGCCCTGCGGCCCGGCTATGACTGGTTCTTTCCTTATTATCGCGACCGGGCACTGTTCCTGACCCTGGGAGTGACGCCCGCAGAAATGTTTCTGCAGGCCGTCGGCGCGGCCACTGACCCGGCGAGCGGCGGCCGTCAGATGCCGACCCACTGGAGCAGCCGCGCGCTGCACATTGTCAGCACGTCATCCTCCACCACCACGCAGGTGCTGCATGCCGTGGGCTGTGCGGAGGCAGGGCGCTACTTCAGCCATCATCCCGAAGCGGGGACCAAGGCAGAAGGAGACTATCGTGCCTTCCATGACGTGGATTTCCACGGCGATGAGGTGGCGTTCACGTCGCTGGGCGAGGGTTCCACATCGCAGGGCGAGTTCTGGGAAGCGCTTGCCACCGCCTCGAATCAAAAGCTTCCCGTCATCTTCTGCGTGGAAGACAACGGGTACGCCATCAGCGTGCCGGTGGAGGTGAACACGCCCGGCGGAAGCATTTCCAAGCTGGTGGCGAACTTCCCCAATTTCTATTTTGCAGAGATCGATGGCACCGATCCCGAGGTTTGCCTGCGCACCTTTCAGGCAGCGGCGGAACACTGCCGCGCCGGCAAGGGGCCCGCGTTCGTGCACGGGCATGTGATCCGGCCCTACTCCCATTCGCTCTCAGATGACGACAAGCTGTACCGCTCGGCCGCGGAGCGCGAGGCGGACGCGATGCGCGATCCGCTCACCCGGATGCAGATGCGCCTGCTGCGCGAGGGCATCCTGAGCGCTGACGAAATCACCGCGCTGGAGCATGCTGCAGACCGCGAAGCCGCCGAGGCCGCCGAGCGCGCCCTGGAGGCGCCACTGCCTGAGGTATCGGGTATCAGGAAGCACGTCTATTCCGAGGATCTGGACCCGACCAGCGCCGCCTTTGCCAGCGAAGATGTGCAGGCCGCGGGAGCCGGGCCTGGCAAGTCAGCCAGCGCCAAGGGCAGCGCGCCCCGCACCATGGCCGACCTGATCAACGCCTGCCTGCACGACGAAATGAGTCGTGACCCGCGCATCGTTGTCTACGGCGAGGATGTGGCCGACGCCAGTCGCGAGGCTGCGCTGAGCGAAGTGAAAGGCAAGGGCGGCGTCTTCAAGCTCACCGCGGGATTGCAGACGGAGTTCGGGTCGGAGCGGGTGTTCAATTCACCGCTGGCCGAGGCGAACATCGTGGGCCGC
>JAGWRX010000033.1 GCA_028876395.1 Acidobacteriota bacterium | reverse complement strand
TGGCGGCATGCAGCAGAGCGGCAATCAAGGTGGTCTTGCCGCTGTGCGCATGCCCCACTACAGCTACGTTGCGGATCTCACTTCCCTGGTACGTTTTCATGTTGCATCTCCTTGCCACTCGCGGTGGGGCCAACTGCCTTCGGCCTCCCGAGGTGGAGTCTTCCGGTTACGCGCCCCATGGGGCGCTGGGTCCATGGCGGGTTTGTTGAAGAAAAAGTGCGGATGGCACAGGGACCTCGTGGAGGCGTCCGGGAGGACGTCAGCGGGTCCGGATTGCCGGGCTCGAGGGCCCGTTCTGCCGTCTTCCTCATCCATGCAGAGGCTCTCCGGCAGGCGCCTGGCGGAACAATGGAACGCGAATCCGCGCAGCGTCCGTGGCTAAGAAGCGGATGCTATCACACGCGGAGCGCCAGCGTCCTGTGACTGCTGGCACACGGGAGGGGCGAGCCTTTGAACCGGGCGGGTGAGCACGCCCTATTTCAGAAGAGCCTAGCTCGCAGCAAGCGCTTCGACGGGAACGAACGCGGGCCAATCCTTCTTGGGAGTTCTGGCGCTGGCGAGGCTCTTCGGATGAGTAGACATCGACTTTGGGAAGCTATTGTAAGTTCTACCATCCAAGACTCTACCAGCTGTGGCTTTACGCGTGCCGCCCCACTGCTTGAAGAAAAATGGCACGCTGTCGCGCTTGCATTGCCTTTGGATGGACCTAACCCACTCGGAGAGCATAGGGCGAGCCCCAGGCCCGCTCTCACCTCCAACAATCACCCAAGAGATGCCCTTGAGGTCGATCTCACCGAGGTCTTCGAGCAATGGCTCTATCGATAAGAAGCGCACCGCGGCAGGTGTCTTCTGGAGAGTGCGAAGCCGTGGTAGGCCGTGCTTCTTGTTCTCGACGCTCACGCCCCACCAGATGTGTGACTCATTTTCGAACTCGCGCAGTGGCCCCATCAAAAGGCGGGACATGCGCTCGTGGCGCTTGGTCAAAATCTGAAATGTGTGCCAATTGGCCTCCCTCATAACTCGGGCTATTTGGACGATGAAGCTGTCGGGAACCGAGTCATGAAAAAGGTCGCTCATTGAGTTCACAAATATCTTTTGCGGTTTCTTCCAGCGGAGGGGATCCATTATTTTCTCAGGGACCAAACGGACATCAAATCCTTGTTCAAATGGATGGCCCGATACGCCCCTGAAGCGTTCCGCAAATCGTTCGGCGTAGCAATGCTTGCATCCGGGGCTAACTTTTGAGCAGCCACGAACTGGATTCCATGTGGCATCCGTCCATTCGATCGATGTTCCGAGAGACATGCTGACCTCCTATTCGAAAAGGTTCCGTTGCGGGGTCGAGTACTTCAGCACTTGCTCCCATAGCTTGAAAGCTCTCTGATGCTTTGAAAAGAGTGCCAGATAGTACAAGGGGACATTCTTATCGTACGTTTTTACCTTTCTCATCTGATGTATCGGTGTTTTTAGGTAGCCCATTCCCTCCATGCTTGTGGCAAATTCCTCGGCAAGAAATTTTGCGAGGTCATCATTGGGATTCGGCCTGTTATTCCATCGGTCGCGCCATGTAGTGTTACCGAGCATTCTGTCTATCTTGCTTTCTGGCTGGAGATAATGCTGGATATTGCGCTTTGCGTCCATTTGAAGTGCTAACAAACAGAGGAAGTCCACGCCTTTGGCTGCCTTCGATATCGTCTGTAGATTATTGATGTCGAAATCGCAGTCAAAAGGATCGACAAAGCATAAAGCGAGAGAATTCTTCGGAATTCCGGAGCAAATCTCGTTGATGCGGTCTTCAAACCTGCCAGGAACCAGGCGAACGTCATGTGTCGAATAGTCTTTGTCTACACGTGCCTTCAAAGCCAGGAATCGCTCCGGGTCGTTTTCGCAAAAGATGTAGTGGTCAAATGGAGCATCAACAGAGAGTGCGATGAGCGGAGAGCCAAGCAGAACCTGACTGCGGCCTTTGATGCGGCACAGTCCGCTGCCCGCATAAAGGTCAACGTAAACCCTCGTCCATATATTCTTCATGCCCGATGAAAAAAGATGACAGTACAAACGAATCAGGTCAAATTTGTCTTCAGTCCACGGACCTAAATCGTCGGGTATCAGCAGACCGTCGTCCTCGCCCCAAAGAGTCTTGTTCTCCATGGGCAAAATCATACACTCTCGAACGGGGAACAAAAGGTGAAACTTTGCACCATGTACCCATTCGATACTGGCTTCGGTTTTGGCCGGAGCTTGACGAGTCCCGGCTTGCTGGTTTCGCTCAGCCTGCGAACTACGGCGTAACTTACCAGTGCAGGATGGGGACGAGGGAGGAGTAGTCGTCGGTCCAGAGGCGCAGGCCGGGCCTGATGCGCGGCACGCGCACGTGGGGAGCCACGTCGGGCTGGTTGAAGAAGGCGGCGTCGTCCGTCAACAGCACCCAGGTTGCGGTGAATTCGCCGCGCTCGTCGTTGGCATAGCTGGATACACGCCGCGCCTGCATGCCCGCGGCCTGCGCCAGCAGGGCAATCGCTGGCTCCAGATCCACGTGCTGGTTTGAGATGTGAAAGGCCAGAATGCCGCCTGGAGCCAGATGCCGGCGGTAGAGGGCTACAGCCTGCGTGGTAAGCAGGTGCAGTGGAATGGCGTCGCCCGAGAAAGCATCGACCACCAGCACGTCGAAGCGCTGGGGCGCTTCACGGGAAAGCGACAGGCGGCCATCGCCGTCGATGATCTGAATCTGCGCGGCGGAGTCGCGCAGGTAAGTGAAGACATTCTGCGCAATCGGCGCGACGCCGGGATTGATTTCGTAAAAACGCATGTGGTCGCCGGGACGCCCGTAGGCGGCCAGCGTTCCCGCGCCCAGGCCGATGACGCCGATGGAGCGCGGACGGTCCTGGCAGCAGAAGCGCAGCGCGAGGCCTACGCCCGAGTCTTCGGCATAGTAGGTCGTCGGCGTTTTGCGCAACGCGTCGGTGCCGAAGATCTGCGTGCCGTGCTGAATGGTGCCGTTGGTCAGCGTGCGCAGGGTGGTGCCGGGGTAGCTGAGATTCTGCTTCACGCGCAGGCTGGCATAGAAGTTGCGTACGGCGGCGATGGTGTCGTTCTGATAGGCGATATGAACCCATGACAGCAGCACGGCCAGCATGACGCTGGCGGCGGACCACAGCAGGCGCTGGCTCCAGCCGCTCTTCCACGTCACGGCCAGCGCCAGCAGCGCGGTGACGAGAAACGTCATGGCCAGATCGTAGTTGAAGCGGAAGAGCAGCGGCGAGGCGATGCCGATAAGGAATGAGCCAAGCGCGCCGCCGGCAGCAAACAGGAGATAGAAGAGCGTGGACTCGGATGGGCGCCGGGGACGCAGCGCGTAGGCCTCCGTGTGGAGGAAGAGGCAGGAGACAAGCGTTTCCAGCAGAAAGAAGAGGATGCTGATGCGCAGGGGCAGGGTGACGTCGGTCTGCGAAAGCATGTAGGCCAGCCCGCCCAGCATTACGGCGAGAAGTCGCGTGGCGAGCGCGCGCGGAAAGCAGCGGGCGAACTGGAAGGCGAGAATGAGGGTGATGAGATAGACGGCGAGAGGCAGAATCCAGAGCAGCGGAATGGCCGCGACGTTGGATGTGAGATAGCTGGTGACGGCGGACAGTTGCATGGCCGCGCCCATGGGCAGCAGCACCCACAGCAGCTTGTGACTGAGTGGGGTCGCAGGCAGGCTGGCCTCGTCCGTGGCGATGGTCTGCACCGCCGGGCTTGCGGCAGAGCGCACGCTCCGTGTGAGGCTGGCCGAAAGCAGCAAAGCCGCATGCCCATGCGAGCCTCTGCGCCTGCAGCGTGAGATGCGGCTCAATCAGCACGGGATAAAGGCCCAGCGCCAGCAGCGAAGCGAGGTTCGAGAGGGCAAAGAGCCGGTAGGGGATTCCGGCGGACTGAAGCCTGTGCCACCAGAACTGCAGCAGCGGGCTGGTGGCGCCGAGCATGAGGAAGGGCAGGCCGATCCACACGCTGAGCGCGGCAAAGACGGTGGTGACAGGATGCTCCGAGCCGCCGCCCGCGCCGATGCTGCGGACCGCCCATGCCATCGCTGCCGCGGTGGCCAGCGCGAGCAGCAGCAGATGCAGGTTCCATCGCGAGCTGCGCGTGAGCCAGTGCGCATAGAGATATGCACACAAGAGGGCGGTCTGAAAGAAGACCAGGCAGGTAATCCACACGGCCGCCGAGCCGCCAAGCCAGGGAAGCAACTGCTTGGCCGCGACCGGCTCAACAAGAAAAAGCAGGAAGGAGCCAAGAAAAACCGCGCCGGCAAAGAGCGACCGAAGCCGGACAAGGCCCTCCTGCGGAGTCGGCATGGACTTAGATACTCGCGGTGGCCGGCAGAATCTCGTCTACGTCCACCCACTGCGTGGGGTAGTTGCCGGTGTAGCAGGCGGTGCAGAAGCCCTTGCCGTCGGTGCTGCCGCAACACTTGAGCATGCCGTCAAGCGAGAGATAGGCCAGCGAGTCAGCTTCGATAAAGCGGCGAATCTCCTCGATGGACTGGTTGGCGGCGATCAGGTCGCGCTTGCTCGGTGTGTCCACGCCATAGAAGCAGGGCGAGATGGTGGGCGGGCAACTGATGCGCAGGTGGACTTCCTTCGCGCCTGCGCCACGCACCATGCGCACGATCTTGCGGCTTGTCGTCCCGCGAATAATCGAGTCGTCAATCAGGATGACGCGCTTGCCCTCCAGCAGATTGCGCACCGGGTTCAGCTTGAGGCGCACGCCAAAGTCGCGCACGCGCTGCTCTGGCTCAATAAACGTGCGGCCCACGTAGTGGTTGCGGATCAGGCCGAAGCGGAAGGGGATGCCGCTTTCATCGGCGTAGCCCAGCGCGGCGGTTACGCCGGAGTCGGGAACGGGCACGATGATATCGGCAGGCACGCCGGACTCGCGGGCAAGCTGGCGGCCCATCTGGTCGCGGCTCTCCTGCACCCAGCGGCCAAAGATGCGGCTGTCCGGGCGCGCAAAGTAGACATGCTCGAAGATGCAGCTCGACTGCGGCACGCCGTTCGCATACTGGCGGCTGGTCACGCCGTCGCCGGTCACCATGACCAACTCGCCGGGCAGCACGTCGCGCTCATACTCGGCGCGCAGCAGGTCAAAGGCGCAGGTCTCTGAGGCAAACACGATGGTGTCCGGGCCTTCAGGGTTCCGGATGCGGCCCATCGAGAGCGGGCGAAAGCCGCGCGGGTCGCGTGCAGCGAAAATGCGGTCGCGCGTCATCATCACGATGGAGAAGGCGCCATCCACCTGCGAGAGCGAGTCAGCGATGGCATCCACCAGCGAACCGGCCTTGGAGTGCGCGATGAGCTGCACGATGATTTCGGAGTCCGATGTGGTCTGGAAGTACGCCCCGTCGCGCTCCAGTCGCGCGCGAATGTTGCCCAGGTTGACGAGGTTGCCGTTGTGCGCGATGGCGATCAGGCCCTTGGTCGAGTCCACGCGGATGGGCTGTGCGTTCAGCAGGGCAGAGTCGCCGGTGGTCGAGTAGCGCGTGTGACCAATGGCCATCTGGCCGGGCAGCTTCTGCAGCACGTCGTCGGTAAAGATTTCCGAGACGAGGCCCATGCCCTTGATGTTGGCCAGCCGCTGACCGTCGGCCGTGGCGATGCCCGCCGACTCCTGCCCGCGATGCTGCAGCGCGTAGAGACCGAGGTAGGCCTGCCGCGCGGCATCGGGGTGGCCATGCACGGCAACGACGCCGCACTCCTCGCGGAGCTTGGGATCGGTTGTATCCCAGGTCTCAGAAGCGAGACCTGGGGCACCCATTTCTGTTGCGTTGGCGATGCCTTCGACACCCTGAATGAGCAGGCGACTCATGCCGTCACCTCGTCGTGCAGGGTGGCTTCAAGAGAGCCCGCCCAGGGCTTGCGCAATTCGCTCAGCGGAGCGGAAACAAAGTTGTCGCCGTAGACCGAGATCTCCAGCCGGTCGCCGCCGGTGGTTCCAATGCGGCTGGCGCGGAAGCTGAAGTGCTCGGCCAGCTCCTCGATTGCGGAAACCTGGTTGGGCGCGGCCGTGACAATCATGGTGGAAGCCGGCTCGGCAAAGAGACCAAAGAGCGGGTGGACCATCAGTTCCTGCTCCTGTTCGACCTTCGCGCCAATGCCCCTGGCGAAAGCCGCCTCAGCCAGCGCAACGGCAATGCCGCCCTCGGCGATGTCGCATGCGGAGTGAAGCAGCTCGCGATCAGCCAGCTCGATCAGCAGCGTGTGCAGGTCGGCTTCCGCGTCGAGATCGAGCGGGGGCGGCTGGCCCCAGACGCCGCCCAGAACCACCTTCGCGTATTCCGAAGAGCCGAAGACAATCAGCTCAGCGTTGGCCGTCGCGTCTGTGAGCGTAGCGTCTTCCGGCACCACTTCGGCCTCATCGCCGAGCACGCCGGGAACGATGCTGCGCTGGCCTTCGGTGTCTTCGGCATGCCTGGGGGCCTTCAGATTCGGATCAGGCGCTTCTCCCGAAGGAATGGGCCAGAGCAGGATAATGGCGTCGCCCGCCTGCTGGAAGCCCGCGGGCACGGCTTTGGTCACGTCGTCCAGAATGCCCACGATGCCCAGCACCGGCGTGGGATAAATCCCTTCGCCGCGGGTCTCGTTGTAGAGCGAGACGTTGCCGCCGGTGACGGGCGTGCCCAGCGCCGTGCAGGCCTCGGCAATGCCGTCGATGGCCTCTGAAAGCTGCGCCATGATTTCGGGCTTTTCCGGGTTGCCGAAGTTGAGGCAATTGGTTGCGGCCACGGGTGTTGCGCCGGTGGAGGCCACCTTGCGCGCGGCCTCGGCTACGGCGTGCATCGCACCCAGCCTGGGATTGAGATACGCCCAGCGGCCGTTGCCGTCGAGTGCCATGGCCAGGCCGCGCTCGTGGCCCGGCGTGCCCGTGCCCTTGATGCGCATCACGCCTGCTTCGCCGCCCGGTCCCTGCACCGTGTTGGTCTGCACCATGGTGTCGTACTGCTCATGCACCCAGCGCTTGGAGCAGATGTTCGCGCTGCCCAGCAGCTTCTTCAGGTCGGCCGTGTAGTCCCGGTCCTTGTCCAGTTCTGCGAGCGCATCTTCGGGCGGGTTCAGCGGCAGAGGCGCTTTCCATGTGCCGATGGGGCGATGATAGCGGGGAGCATCGTCGGTGAGCGACTGGTTCGGAATATCCGCCACCAGCACGCCGTGATGCCGAATGCGAAGTCGAGGCTCGCTCACAACCTTGCCCACAATCACCGCGTCAAGTCCCCACTTGGCAAAGACCTTCATCACCTCGTCTTCGCGGCCTTTCTCTGCCACCAGCAGCATCCGCTCCTGGCTTTCAGAGAGCATGATCTCGTAGGCGCTCATGCCGGTTTCGCGCTGCGGCGCCAGATCCAGATCCATCTCCACGCCCACTCCGCCGCGTGCGCCCATCTCGCATGAGGAACTGGTGAGACCGGCTGCGCCCATGTCCTGAATGCCGACGATGGCGCCGGTCTTCATCGCTTCAAGGCAGGCCTCCAGCAGCAGCTTCTCCATGAAGGGGTCGCCCACCTGCACGTTGGGGCGCTTCTGTTCCGAGCCTTCCTTGAACTCCTCGCTGGCCATCGTCGCACCGTGGATGCCGTCGCGCCCGGTCTTGGCTCCCACGTAAATCACAGGGTTGCCGGTTCCGGTGGCCTTGGCGTAGAAGATTTCGTCCTTGCGCACCAGGCCCAGCGCAAATGCGTTCACCAGTGGGTTGCCGCTGTAACAGGGCTCAAACTTGGTTTCGCCGCCCAGGTTGGGCACGCCAAAGCAGTTGCCGTACCCGGCAATGCCGCTGACCACGCCCTCGACGACCGAGTGATTCTTCGCCACGAGCTTCCGCTCTTCCGCGTCAGCGTTGGCTTCCGCGACGATCGGGCCGAAGCGGAGCGAATCCATCACCGCCAGCGGCCGCGCGCCCATGGTGAAGATGTCGCGCAGAATGCCGCCCACGCCAGTGGCCGCGCCCTGGTAGGGCTCAATGTAGCTGGGGTGGTTGTGCGACTCGATCTTGAAGGCGCAGGCCCAGCCGTCGCCTACGTCGATGATGCCCGCGTTTTCTCCCGGTCCCTGCACCACGCGGTCGCTCCTGGTGGGCAGGCGCTTCAGGTGGACGCGGCTCGACTTGTAGGAGCAATGTTCGCTCCACATCACGCTGTAAATGCCCAGCTCGGTGAGGGAAGGAACCCGCCCCAGCGCTGCCAGAATGCGTTCGTATTCTTCCGGGGTAATGCTGTGCTGCGCCAGCAGCTCCGGGGTTACCTTGGCCGGCTCGGGGACGACTGGAGAGGAAGCGGATGTCATCACGGTTGCCTCCATTGTCGCATGGCAGACGCTGGTTGAGATGCCCCGGAAAGCGTGGGAACCGGCAGATTTCCAGACCCGGCGTGCAGCGCTGCCGGTTTGGTTCGATGAACTGCGTCAGCGGCGGGATTCGCCGGCCCGCAGCACGGCCTTGACGTTCCGGTTATAGCGGCCGGTGAGGGCGTTCCAGCGGATGATGGCCAGCTCCTCCAGCATCTTCATGCCGTCCTTCAGGTAGCTCATGCGGCTGCGCTCGTCGTGGGCCCAGCTGACGGGTACCTCGACCACATTGAGGCCGCGTTTGAGCGCGATATAGAGGATTTCCGGGTCAAAGCCCCAGCGCTCAATGGTTTGCAGCTGGAAGACGGTCTGGGCGGCGGCGCGGGTAAACGCCTTGAAGCCGCACTGCGTATCGGCGAAGTGCAGCCCCATCACGGCGCGGGTGACGGCGTTGAAGCAGCGGCCGAAAAACTGCCGGTAGAGCGGCTGGCGCTGCGTCTGGCGACCTTTCTCCAGCCAGCGGGAGCCGATGGCGATGTCGGCCCCGGCGTCAATGGCTCCAAACAGCCTCTCCGCTTCTTCGATGGGCGCGGAGAGGTCCGAGTCGGTGAAGATGACCACATCACCCAGAGCCTGCAGCATCCCCGAGCGCACACTATATCCCTTGCCGCGATTGCCCGGATTCTCAAGCAGCCGGACCTCGGGTGCATGAAGGGCAAAGTCGCGCACCACCTGGGCCGTCGCGTCCGTCGAGCCATCGTTGACCACAATGACCTCGGCCCGCCATCTCCTGGCGCGGATGCAGCCCACGACGGATTCGAGCGTAGCCGGCAGGCGTCTGCTCTCGTTGTAGGCCGGGATGACAATGCTGTACTGCGGATAGTCCGTCACGTATACGCTCCCTCCCCGCGCGCCTGTGGGTCCGATGTCGGAGGAGGACTCTGCCCATGATAACGCCAACGGTGAACGCGGACCCATCCCGTGGGCCGGTTTGATGATTTTCTACGGTCCGAACCCGCATCCGAACCCGCAAAAGGTTCAATTCTCAAAGGTAAACTTGATTTTTGAACCTGTCCGGCTCAGAATCCGTTTATCCTGAGAGCGGAGGCGTACGCGACATGACAAAGGCAGACCTGGTGGAAAAAGTCACTCGGCTGGGTGACCTGACTCGCCGCGACGGTGAGGTGATTGTGGAGACCGTTTTTGATTCCGTGATCTCCGCGCTGCAGAGTGGGGACAAGATCGAGATTCGCGGTTTTGGTTCTTTCCGCATCCGCCAGCGCAATCCCCGCATTGGCCGGAACCCCAAGACCGGCGAGCGTGTGGAAGTGCCAGCCAAGCGCGTGCCCTACTTCAAGCCATCCAAGGAACTTCGCGACCTGGTGAACCCGGGGGAAGCCGCCAAGACTGCGTAGGCAAGTTCCTCGGCGGAGGGCGGTCTTCCGCTCCCCCTGTTGCATCCCTGCTGGAAATCTCCTGGTCTAGCGCGGCCGGATGCCAATGACGCTCATCATGCGTCCTGCATGGCCGCGCGAGGCGCGGTGCGAGAAAAACAGCTCCCGCTGGCAGCTTGTGCAGCCCCCCACCACGCTGATGGCGCGCGGTTTCAGGCCGGCATCCAGCAACTGACGGCGGTTGGCTTCCACCAGATCCAGGTGCAGGCTGGGGCCAATGGGCGAATGTCCCGGCGCGCGCTGCGTCAGGAAGAGCATCGGGTAGCGGGTTCGCACCGGGTCGGAATCATAGACCTCCCGGAAGAGCGCGCGGGCATAGCTGAACTGCGACTCAAAGATGGAAAGCACCTCTTCGCCGACGGCGTAGCAGCAGGCGCCAATGCCGGGGCCGATCGCGGCCACCAGGTCCTCGGGCCGCGAGCCGAACTCGATGCGCATTCGCCCGATGCCGGTCTCCACAATGCGCTTTACCGTTCCCCGCCAGCCGGCATGGAAGGCCGCCACCACGCGGCGCTTGCGGTCGGCCACCAGCACGGGGATGCAGTCGGCAGTCTGCACGGCCAGCAGCAGACCCGGCTCGGCGGTCATCACGCCGTCGCCCTTCCGGGGCCGTTCGCGCAGCGCGTCCGCCGCGCCCGCCAAAACGACAACATTCGAGTGAACCTGGCGCAGGGGCACAAGCGGAATGGCCGCGTCCCCCGTGATGGCTTCGGCGAAAAGGCGGCGGTTGCGTGCAACCGCCTCGCGATCATCGGCAGCTGTAAAGCCAAGATTCAGTTCGCCGGGCGCATCGTCGGCGCAGTAGGCGCGGCTGGCTCCGCCCTTGCGTGTGCTGAAGCCGTGCCACAGCCAGGGCATCCGCTGCCATCCCGGAACCGCGAGCCAGGATACGCCGTTGGCGGCCACGCGGGGATCCGGCGCGGGTAGCCGCAGCTCCTGCGGCATCGCGCGCTCCATGCGAAGCTGGCGCGTGATGCCCGCGGGCTTTCCGCGGCGGTTGCGCGTGAGGCCGGCAACGCTGAAGAGAGCGTCAACAGCCTGAATGTCGGGTGTGCCGGGTGCGACTTTGTGGCCGGTTTTGCGTTTCGAGGAAGACAGCGTCACATCACGATTGTAACGGGCAGTCAGATGGACGGGAGCGGGAGAGCAAATGGGCCTGCCTTCCGGCAGGCCCGCTCGAGAGGCATTGAAAAGGAGGGAAACCTGGAGGGTTCAAGAGAAGAGGTCCGTCGCCGGGCCTTCAAGGGAGAATGGTCGCCTATCTCGGAAGGAACTTCATCGGGGAAGCCTCTGCTTGTTACATGGTCAGACGTCAACCGCTTGAAGAAGGTTGCCCGGCGCGAATGAATTGCATGCGGGACTGAAAAATTCCCGTATGATTCCCCCTTCGCGGCAGGCCGGAATCTATCGCTTTGGCTCCTCTTCCTGCTTCACCACGGGACCTTCACCGGGGAACGGCCAGTTCGTGTCCAGCAGCAACTCCTTTTCGCGCTGTGCTTTGGGCACGTTGTTGATTTTCAGGTTCTCAAAGAAGTGCACGCCGGTCTTGCCCGCGGTCACAATGTCCAGGTCGCCGTCGCCATCCATGTCTTCCGTAACAAATTGCGTCCCCGCGCCCGCCGTGCCGTTCACTGAGATGGCGTAGCGCGTAAACTCGCCGGTCTTCCTGTTGATTTTGTAGTAGTAGACAACCAGCGGGTCATGCGAGCCCGGGTCGTTGCCGGAGTGCCCCCGGTAGCGCTTGCCCGCCAGCAGCTCCGGCTGGCCGTCGCCATCGATATCCACCAGCTTGAGCGCGTGCACCTGCGAGAAGCTCTCATCGATGGTGTGTTTGACCCAGTGACGTCCTGCGCCCTTGCCCTGCTGGTCAATCTTCTGCTCCAGCCAATAAATCCCGTAGCTGTGCCCCTGGCCGTAAATCACGTCCATCTTGCCGTCGTTGTTTACGTCGTAGCCGATGATCGGGAAGCCTGCGTCGTTCATCTGCCAGTCGGCGTGCCACTCCCACTGGTCGTTGTTCGCGTCGATCTGGCGAAACCAGCCGTCGGGGGTGAGGATGTCCTCCTTGCCGTCGCCGTCGATATCGGCCACGCCGATGCCGTGCCCGTCCTGCGCGCGAGCGCCGACGTGGTGGACTTTGGGTTCGGGGCCGGAGAAGTCAATCCACAAGATGCCGGAGTGGTTGTAGTGGGCGAAGATCAGGTCGGGCTTGCCGTCGCCGTTGATGTCTGCCTGCCAGCCGCCCTCGGTGTCATAGCTGTCGGTGATGAAGTGCTTCTTCCACACCGCGCCGAGCTTTTTTGGGTTCTCGTACCACCAGATGCCGTTGAGCATCCAGCCGGTGGTCACCACGTCGGGCGCGCCGTCGTGGTTCACATCGATGGTCCACTCGCCGCAGTCGCTCACAAACTCGTTCAGCGTGCCGGCTTCGCGGTACTGGTGCCGCGTCCATGTGCCGCCCTGCGGGCCGGGGTTTTCGTACCAGTACGCCCCGCTCAAGATGTCGGGCCGCCCGTCGCCATTCATGTCCAGCGTGGTCACACCTTCGGCATGGTCGGTGCCCAGCCGATGCACGAAGAAGGTCGCCTGCATCACGCCATAAGGGCCGGGGCCCGGTGTGGTCTTGCGTTCAGTCTGTGACAGGGCGGGAAGACTCGCCGCAGCCAGGGCGAAGAGAAGCAGCGCGCCGCGGAAATCGATTTTCATGGACGATACCTTTCGTTCGCCATTCTCGTCTGCGAGAGTGCAGGACCGCAACCCGCCTCAGGCTTCGTTTGATTTGGGCCGCGCGGCCCGCTCAATGACGTGCGTGATGAGCGTGACCGGCAGAAAGCGCACCAGCAGCGCGGTGAGCCGTCCGTTCAGGTACGGGATGATCGTGCGTTGCCCGCGGGAGAGCGCGGCGATGGCCTGCCGGGCGACGTCCTCCGCGGTCTGGATGCCGCTGCGCTTGAACCTGTGAGCACGCGCAACCTCAAAGAACTCGCTCTCCGTGGTGCCGGGGCACAGCGCTGTGACCTTCACGCCGAAGCGCGCCACCTCCGCCGCGATGCCCAGCGCAAAGATGCGGTCAAAGGCCTTGGTGGCCGCATAGGTGGAGAGGTACGGCACCGGCTGAAAGCTTGCCGTTGACGCCACCACCAGCATCCAGCCGCGGCGGCGCGCGACCATGGGCGCAATGAACAGGCGCGCCAAGCGCACCACCGCCTCGCAGTTCACGCGGATCTGGCTCATCTCCTGCTCGATGGGGCTCTCGTGGAAGGCGCTGTACTGGCCGAGACCGGCGTTGTTGATGACGATGTCGACGAGGATGCCCACGCCCTCGGTCGCGTCAAAAATCTGCTGCGGTGCGTCGGGGTCGTTCAGGTCGGCGGGCACAATGCGCACGTCCACGCCGCGTGCGCGCAACTCGGCGGCCAGCGCCTCCAGCCGTTCCGCGCGCCGCGCTGTGAGGATGAGGTTTGCGCCGTGCGAAGCCAGCTCGCGCGCCAGCGCCGCGCCGATGCCCGCGCTGGCTCCGGTCACCAGCGCCCATCTGCCTTTGAAGTCCTGTGTGCTCGCCATCGGGCTCCATCATAACGGATGGCTCGTTGCCGCGAGATGAGTGCCGCTTGCCTCTTGCGATGCGATCAGCGAGTACCGGCGACGGTCACGCCGTCACCACCTCCCCTTCAAACTCCTCATTCAGCCACGTGCTGAACGCCGCAAACTCCTCATCGCGGCCCAGGAAGTCGCGCACCAGTTCGCGTCCCGGTTTGGAGCCGCCCTGCTCCAACACCGCCTTACGATAGCGTGCGCCGGCGTCGCAGCCCAGCAGATCGGCAGAGTCAAACTGCGCGAAGAAGTCCAGCGCAATCACCTTGTCAAAGGCATAGGTGTAGTAGTTCGACGAGTAGCCGGTCAGATGGCCGAAGCTCGCGTACATGCGGTTGCCTTCGAGCCATGTCCACGGCTGCAATGATTGGTAGAGGCGCTTCGTCGTCGCGTCAAGGTCCAGGCCCGCCGGGTCCTGGTCGTGCAGGTCGAGCGAGAGCGTGGTGTAGTAGAGCTGCGCGCGCACCCAGTCCGCGCGACCGAACGCGCTCGCACGCTTCAGGTCCTGGATGAGTTTTGAGGGCAGGGTTTCCCCTGTCTGGTAGTGCCTGGCAAACGACTGGAGCAGCTTCTCGTCGCGGAAGAACTCCTCGAGCATCTGCGACGGCACTTCGATGAAGTCGCCCTCGGTGGCAAAGCCCGACACGCCCGCCCACTCCGTCTGGCCGCCCAGAATGGCGTGCATCAGATGGCCGAACTCGTGGAAGAAGGTCACCACGTCGCTGTACTGCAGCAGGCCGGGGTCGCCCGCCGCACCGCCGGGGAAGTTACAGATGAGCGCGGCCTCAGGCAGGTAGCGCCCGCGCACGCCCGTGACCACCGGCGCGGCGCTGAACCACTTGTCCTTGCCCTCGCGGGGGTGCATGTCCAGATAGAACCGCCCCACGGCGCTGCCGCCCTCAACGACCTCAAAGACCGTGACGGCGGGGTCCCACCCCTGCGCAGACGAGGGGCGGAACTCGACCTTGAAGAGCCGGGCCGCCGTCTGCAGCACGCCTGCTTCCACCTGCGCATAGGGGAAATAGGGCCGCACGGACTGCGAGTCGAAGTCGAAGGCCGAGCGGCGGAACTGCTCGTACCAGTAGCCGCGGCTGGTAATGTCGATGGCCTCAAGGCCGGGCTGCTGCCTCCCGGCGAAGTCCCCTCGCGCAAAGTTGAGAATCAGCTCGTGCTCGCGGCGCGCCCCCTCGCGGCTGGCCTCGTCGAGCCGGGCCAGAAAGGTGCGTACGTTGGCCGCCGAGCCCATCATCTGGTCGGCCGTGGCGAGATCGGCCCAGCTGCGAAAGCCGAGAATGGCCGCAATCTCCTGCCTCGTGGCAAGTAAGTCAAGAAGAATCTGCTGGTTGGCCGGATAGGCCCGAGTGTTGTAAGCCAGGAACATGCGCTCGCGCAAGGCCGCGCTGGCGGCAAAAGTCATCACCGGCTGCATGTCGGGCTGGTCGGTCGAAAGCGTCACCCGCCCTTCGGCGTTTGGCTGATGCCGCGCAAGATAGTCCGCGGGCAAGCCGTCCAACTCGTCCGGTGTGGCCTCGATGGTCTTCCCGCCCTCCTGGATGTTGCGGGCGAACTCCAGCGAGAGGCGGGTAGCCTTCTCGTGCAGCGCCTGCAGGTGGTCGCGGGTGGCCTGGTCCTTGTCCACACCGGCCAGACGGTAGCCCAGCAGCGTGCGTTCCACGTAGTGCTTCGTCGCAGGGCTGGCGCCATCCAGATGGATGGCAGTGAGCGCCTCATACACGGCGCGGTTCAGGCTCAGGGCGCTGGCGGCCATCGCCACCCGCTGCGCCTCCATCTGTGCCTGGTCGCGGACGGCCTTGTCAGCGGCCACGGAGTTGAGCACGCCCGCCTGAGCACCTGCCAGGCTAAGTTGCTCAACGGCCACGTCATACAGGCGCAGGGAGTTCTCCGGCGTGCGCGGCCCTTCAACGGCCAGCAGCGCAGCCAGCGCCGCCTCGTGCGCGGCGATGCGGGCGCTGACCCAGGCGGTGAGCGCTTCGGCGGAGGCGGCTCCGCCAGCCTCCCATGCGTGCAGGTCTTCAGTGATGGCGGTGGCGCGTACGGTTGCAGCGGGCATATTGGTGACAAACCTCCGAAGTTCCAGATTGCCACAGCGGGATGGTTCCGCGTGCCGAAGAGCGGAGATTGGCAGGAATCCGCACAAGAATGGTTGCATCCGGAGTGCAACCCGTCTAATATGCGTCAGTTGATGCCTATGCCGCATACTGCCTCCTTCGCGCCTCCGTTGCCAGCCGCTGCCGGACCGCGGCTGCGGGTGGGCAAGCTGTGCGTGGCGATACCTGCCGGTTCACCTGCGGAGCTGGTGGAGCGGGCTGAAGCGGCACTGCATGACGCGAAGTTTTTCGAGTTTCGTCTGGACTCTCTGCCCAAGCCGGCTGCGGCGCTGCCGAAAATCAAGGACTTTCTGGCTGCCCACCGCGACGTGACGGCCATTGCCACCTGCCGCCGCAAGCCGAATGGCGGCAGCTTCGCCGGCTCCCTGACTGCGGAGTTGACGATTCTGGCGGACGCCGCCCTGGCAGGCTGCCAGATCGTTGATCTTGAGCTCGAGTCGGCCGAGGAGGCAAAGCCCGCGCAACTGGCCAAGCTGCGGGCCGCGGGCGCGGCGCTCCTGATCAGCTTTCACGACTTCACGCGCACGCGCAGCCTGGAGCAGGCCGCGGACCGCATCGGAGTCTTCAAGCCCGACTTTGTGAAGGTGGTCTCGACCGCACGCTCGCTGGCTGACAATCTTGCCGTGCTCCGGCTCATCGAAGATCGCTCGCTTTCCTCGCATGTGGTGGGAATCGCCATGGGCGAGGAGGGCATCCTGAGCCGTGTGCTGGGCCCGCGGGCGGGCGGAGCGTTTACTTTTGCCGCGTATTCCGAAGGCACGGAGACCGCTCCCGGCCAGGTGTCTGCGCGCACCCTGCGCGAGCTGTACCGCGTGGAGCACCTCGATCAGGCGACACGCGTGTTTGGTGTGGCGGGCAATCCGATTGCCCACTCGTTGTCGCCGCTGATGCACAATGTGGCCTTCCGCCGCGAGAACGTGAACGCCGTGATGCTGCCGCTGAAGGTGCGCGCCCTGGACGACCTGCTGACCGTGGTGCGCGAGCTGCCGCTGGCGGGCGTAGCCGTCACCATGCCGCTCAAGCAGGAGGTGCTGCCCCACCTGGCCAATATGGACCCGCTCACGGCGCGCATCGGTGCCTGCAATACGCTGCGCACCGGGGCAGACGGCAAGCTCTACGGATTCAATACGGACGTTGCCGGCGTGGTCAGGCCGCTCGAGAAGCGGCTGCGCCTGAAGGGCGCGCGCGTTGCCGTGCTGGGCGCGGGCGGAGCGGCGAGGGCCGCAGTCTTTGGCCTGGTGGAGCAGGGCGCCGAGGTCTTCATCGTGAACCGCACACATGAGACGGCCGTGGCCCTGGCGCGGCAGGCGAAGGCGAAATCGCTGAAGCACGAAGCCTTTGCCAAGCAGCATTTTGACGTGCTGATCAACTCGACCCCCTGCGGCATGAAGGGCACAAAGCAGGCGCTGCCCCTCGCCGAAAACGAGCTGAACGCGGGGCTGGTCTTTGACATGGTTTACAACCCGCTCGAGACGCCGCTGCTTACGCTGGCGCGCTCACGCGGCATTCCCGTGGTCAGCGGGCTTGAGATGTTTGTGCAGCAGGGCGCGCGCCAGTTCGAGATTTGGACCGGCAAGCCCGCGCCCGAGTCCGACATGCTCCGCGTAGTGGAGCATGCCCTGCGCCAGCGGGGCTGAAAATCTGTTGCTCTGAGCAGTTCCCAACTGCGTTTCGCCGTGTTATTGTTCACTCCACCGATATCCCCCACCGCGCCTTATGTTTCGCAGGCCTCACCATGGCTGATTAGATGAGTACGTGCCGTTTTTATTGCGCGTTTGGTGAGATCGCAATTTAACCCTGCCAGCACCCTGCTACCCGCAGGCGGAGGTCAAAACGATATGAGTTCCTGGGCACCGGTTCAACCCAGCGCAAAGGTCGTGCAGCATCACTACGTCAATGCTCGCGCCCATGAGATCAACAAAGGCCAGGGCAGCAAGCTCCGATCTGATACCATTGCGGCCTTCCGCAACCATCCGATTCTCGCTGCGCGCTTCAAGGGGTACTCAGGGGCGAAAAAGGATGCCTTCTGCGAGGACGCCTACGAAAGGTTCACTGCGATTCTGCAGTCTAGAGACCTGACCATCAACTTTGAGGCCGCGAAGTGGTTCTCCCAGGAAAACACCCGCGATTCCTACAAGCAGATGTACGCGGGTGGCATTGGAGACGATGGAGTCATGCTCCTGAAAGATGGCGCCAAGGGCAACTTCGCAGACGTTCGCGTCGCCGCTGATGACCGCGTAACCTTTCCGACCCAGTGGCAGAACGTGCAGCCACCCGCCCACCGTGGGCTTCGACCCGGGCTTCAATCCGGCGATCAGATTCAGAAACGCATGTTGGCGGGCGCAAAGATTGAAGCATTCGTTCCTGGTCAGATCGCAAAGGCGCAAATCACTCCTGCAACCAATGCCAAGGGAGATAAGGGCTACCACTCGCCCAACAAGTACTTCAATCCCCACAGCAAGCAGGTATTCTCAGCTGTCAACTACGGCCGAAGGCCAAATGGTTCCAGCACTTATTACGGCAACAGCTATCTGCTTTTGAATCCCAAGCTCAAGGTGGATGCGCTGTATTATTCCGGGGATACGTTTCAGGTCGCCAGTGCCGATGCCCAGGTGAGCTACAAGACTCTCGGCGCAATCTTTCTTAAGTCGACTGACCATATGCGCAAGCTGCTGATAGACAGCTGCTTCGATAATATGCGCCTTCCAAATACCGCTCATGCTAGCGAGTTGCTTGAAGCGCCTATTTTTCAGGAGGTCCGCTTCGCAACGGAGGTCGCCGAACTCCATCTCGAGCCTTCACCGCCGGGTATCATGCTCAACGCCAAGCGCTTCTGCGCAAAGTGGGGCATCAAGCTCTCGATCAATCTGCTGTGATTCTTGCCGGAAGCGTCGGGCGTCGCTGGACTCCAAACCCTCGTGGCGCCCACTGGCGACCGCAGCGCCTAGCGCCCGCGCTTCTTGACTTGCAATTGTCTCGCTACGCTGTTTGATTCGTTGTGCATCAGCGGAATCGGCGCCATGTCCGCGCCGGTGCGGCGCACCTGGGTGTCCCGGAGCGCGTAGCTGATGGTGCGCGGATTCACAGGGCGGGCGATGCCGGTTTCAGGATCGATGGCCACATCGGCCGAGTTGGAGATCTGGAAGCTGAAGACAGGCTCCGTTCCCTGCGGACCCGGCTGCGACGAAAGCCGCACCGGCAGGTAGCCCTGGATGGGGCGCAGGCGGTAAGACGTCTCATAACGATGCCGCTTCAGGCTCCAGGTAAAGACACGGATCTGGTCAAAGTCGAAGGGCAGGCCGGCCTTGTAGGGGCTCAGCACGGTCAGGTACACCGGCACCTCATGGTTGGGCGTCGAGGCCTCGGGGTCGGTGACCCTGGTGAGAACATAGGCGCCCACAATGCGCTGGCCCTCGGCGTATTGCCCGATTTCGTCGGGCACTTCCACGTCCACCCGGTTGCCCAGCAGCCATCCCGCACGGCCCTCCGCGTCGCGGATGAGCCACCAGTCTTCCATGATGATGCTGGGAGCGGCCGGCGGTTCACCGGGAACCTGCGCGGCGGGTTTGGCGGGTTGCGCCGGGCCGGGCAGAGGAGTTCTCGGAATCGAGGCGCGCACCAGCATCTGCACCTTGGCGTTGCCCGGCAGCAGGTAGAAGCGGTCCGTCTCCCTGCCTGGCGTCAGGTGCAGATACATGTCGTCGCGCAGCGTGCCGGTGGCCACCACCGGGTCGTCCTTGTGCTGGCTGGCGAGGCGGCTGAACCCATCGTAGGTCGCGGCGTCAATCACAGCCCGCTCGGGGATCCAGCCAATCTCGTTCTTCGCGGTCTTGACCTTGAGGAATCGGCGGCCGTGTTCGACGACTTCAAGCGGCTGGCCGTTCGTCACCTCCGCCACACGGTTGGAGACGGCGGCGACACGGTCGCGCAGGTACATCTGCCTCGTCCACACGTAGACCGTCTCATGATGCTCGTGGCGCATCCGGCTGCAACCGGCAGCAAGAGCAACAAAACAAAGGATGAGCAGGCAGGAGGCCCAGGATTGAACACGTCTCAGGGAGGGGCAGGCCGGGATCGGGAATCGCATCAATGCAGCCACTGGCGGTCCTTGTCAGGATAGCACCGCGAGCGGGGCGTCGTTCCGTGCGCCCGGCGCGAGGGTCCGCCGCGATCAGCCCTCAATGCGCGGCGGCGATCCCGCTGGCCTGAACGGGGTCCGTGCCGGTGGTCGTGGAGATGACGGGGTCAAGATAGCCGGGGTTGGTGGTGTCGAATACGTAGCCCATCAGGTCGGGATTTCCGTCGTAATTCACCGCGAACACGAAGTTGCCGGTGTTGTCTTCTGCCAGCGCAACCGTGTGCGTCCCCGCGTTGAAGGCCTTTCCCAGAGCCGTGAGCGCATAGGCGGAGTTGCTGGTCGAAAGCGAAAAGCCGCCGATCACCCCCGTCGAGCCGCTGCTGGTCTGGCGGTTGGCCACATAGACGTAATCGCCGGTGGAGATGGGCAGGATCGAGTAGGGAGCCAGTCCTGCGCTGGGGTACGGCGAGCCGGTAAGCTCCTTCAACGTGCCAAAGTTGAAGGCGCGGAGCCCGCCTGAATTCGAGCCCGAGACGGCGACGGTTTCGCCGATGTAGAAGAGCCGTTCGTACGGGTCCACAGCAACTGAGAGCGCCGCGCCGCCCGCGTTTTTCACCGCGATATTGCTGACTGCGCCCAGCGGGTTGGTGTTCGCTGCCTTGAATGGGATGATCGCCGTGCCCCCCGTGCCCATGGCGACAAAAGCCTCCGTGTTGTCCGGCGAGAGCGTCATCTGCTGGATGGTGGAGGCGGGCAGAATGGCGGACTGCTCGGTGACGGAGGTGACCATGCCGGTGGATGGGTTGATGGGGATTGCGTAGACGAAAGGCTGGCCGGAGATGGTATCCACCAGCCAGGAATTCGTCGCGTCCACCCGCATGCTGGCGGCCTGGTCGCTCGAGATGGGGTTCTGCGCATTGCCCAGCGCAAGCTGGCCGTTGGAAGCGATGGTGTAGAGATAGATCCCGTTGGTCGTGCTCACATAGAGAAAGTTGTTGTTGGGCGCCACGGTGATGGCGAACGGCGGGGCCAGCAGCGGGAAGGGGCTTCCGGGCACCGCCGTGATTGTGCCCGCGTTGACGTAGTAGCCGGCAATCTGGCTCGTGAGCACGTTCATCACGTAGAAGATTCCGCTGGACTCGGTGGTTGTGCCAGTGCCGCCGCCGCCCCCGCTGTTGGTGTAGGGGTTCTGCCAGAAATCCTTGCATCCGGCTATCAGCGGCAGAGCTATCAGCGCGAGTCTTGCCCACCTGCCCATCGTCATTGCCGCTCCTCCGCCGTAAACTCGCTCTCCGTGCTCGTGCCCCAGACACAAGGGTACCGCCTGCGGGCCAGCCGCGTCCCGCGCGGCGTAACTTCACCCTGCAGAGAAAGACGCCTCGAAGGCGGGAATCGCTTGCGCGGCGTTATCGCAAGCGGACAGCGTGGCCGGCCCCGCGCTTCTACGCCGAAGCGGCAGCAGTGCGCGCTTGCCAGACCAGTCGCGCGGCGGTCAGGTCTTCAATCGCCATGCCCACGGTCTTGAAGACGATGCGCCCGTTGCGCGGAACCGCGCCCGATGCAGACCCGGCCAGAACCTCGCCGATCTCGGCCTCGACGCGCGCGCCCGAGAGCCGCACATCTCCTGATTCACGTTCGACCGAGGCGCGGGACTCGGCCACCACGAAACTCGTGCGCATGGCCTCGTCGTCCAGCTCGCGCAGGGTGTTGCCTGTGGCTCCCACGGCCAGCACCAGCGCATTCGGCGCGAGCCGGCGCCCCTGCAATACCGGTTCAGGAGAGCTGGTGGCCGTCAGCACCACGTCTGCCGCGGCGGCTTCTTCCAGGGCGGCGGCTCGCGCGCCGGTCTTGGCCGCCAGCCGTTCGGCATGAGCCCGTGTGCGGCTCCAGATGCGAATGTCTTCAGCCCGCAGCGCGGGCCACACCAGCCGCAGCGCCTGGATGTGCGCATGCGCCTGCACGCCTGAGCCGAGAATGCCCAGGCTCATCGGCGCGGCATCAAAGTGGAGCGGCGCCAGCGCGGCAAACGCGACGGCGGAGACAGCGGCGGTGCGCATTTCCGTGATGAGGGTGCCATCCATCAGGGCCAGCGGTTCGCCCGTCGAGCGGCGCAGCAGCTCAATCATCGCCAGGTGGGTGGGCAGCCCCAGCTCCGCGTTGCCGGGGTAGAAGCTGACGGTCTTCACGCCCATCACGTCGCCCGCGATCACCGGCATCACGGCAAACCAGCCGTTGTTGGCGCCCTCCGCATTTCCCGCGCGCAGAATCGTCCGCGGCGGCTGATTTACCAGCCCGGCCGAGTAGTCCATCAGGGCCTGGCGAATGGCGGGAATCAGCGCTTCGTAGGTCAGGACCGCGCGAACTTCGTCCTCGGAGATGTACACGGGCGGGCGACTCTAGATTGCTTGTTGAAAAAGCCCTAGTTCGGCCGTTTGGTGGAGTTCGAGCGGCGGCGGAAGCGCTCATCGACCGGCTGGCGGCCCTTGAAGCCCGACTCGGCGGTGTGCCAGTGCTCGATCGAGGTCTCGCCCATGCGCCAGCAGAGCAGCACCACCTCGTCATCCACGCGGCATGGAAAATCCAGCAGGCCGGCTTCCAGGTCCTTCACCTGCACGCCGATGGCGTCAATTTCCGCCACGGTCTCGCGCACGCGCTGCAGATGGGTGTCGGCATCCACCCGCATCCGCGCCACTTTGGCCACGTCCACACGCATGCCGCCAGCGAGGTAGATGCGCTGGGCCAGATCGGATATGTCCGACTCTGCCTGTTCTGCTGAGCGCTTGCCTTCCACCGCGCGCTTCAGCAGCGACTCCAGCACCGGCAGTAGAGATTGCGCTTCGTCGAGAGTGAAAGTTCTCATGGGGAAAATTCCTTGGTTACTACAATACAACGTAATTTCGGGAAAATGGTTGTGCTTAAATGACCTGAATTCAGTTTCTGCCGCCGGAACGCCCGCTGCCGGTCCCCAGCGGCCGCCCGTTACTCCTATTTCACGTCCAGCATGCGGTCCAGGGCCACGCGCGCCCACTGCTTCACGCTGCTCCTGACCTTGATATGGTTGACCACGCGACCTTCGACAAGATTTTCGAGCGCCCAGGCCAGGTGTTGCGGGCTGATGCGGTACATCGTGGTGCATAGGCAGCCGGTGTCGTCCAGGGTCATCACGTGTTTTCCCTGTGCGGCGGCGCGGCGCGCCATCCGGTTCACCAGGTGAATCTCAGTGCCCACGGCGAAGACGGAACCCGCGGGCGCCTGGTCAACCAGCGCGATCAGCCGCTCCGTGGAGCCGAGCGCATCGGCTTTCTGGCAGACCTCCCAGCGGCACTCGGGGTGGACGATGACCTGGATGCCGGGGTATTTGGCGCGGACCTCATCCACATGGCTGGGCAGGAAGCGCTGATGCACCGCGCAATGTCCCTTCCACAGCAGCACGCGGCTGGCGGCCAGACTGTCCTTTGTCTGTCCGCCCTGGAGACCCCACGGGTCCCACACCGGCATTTCTTCCAGCGGAATCCCCATGGCATAGCCCGTGTTGCGGCCCAGGTGCTGATCGGGCAGGAAAAGGATGCGCTTGCCGCGGGCAAAGGCCCAGCGAAAGGCCGCGCCCGCATTGGACGAGGTGCAGACCAGCCCGCCGCGCTCGCCGCAGAAAGCCTTGATGGCGGCGCTCGAATTCATGTACGTGATGGGAATGGTCTCGTCCGAAAGATGCAGGCGCTCGAGCGCTTCCCAGCAGTCTTCCACCTGGGAGATTTCAGCCATGTCCGCCATGGAGCAGCCGGCATTCAGGTCCGGCAGGATGACCTGCTGCCCGTCGCGGCCCAGGATGTCCGCGCTCTCCGCCATAAAGTGAACGCCGCAGAAGACAATGTACTGCGCGTCTGTTTCCGCCGCGGCCTTCGAGAGCTTGTAGCTGTCGCCGGTGAAGTCGGCGAAGCGGATCACCTCGTCGCGCTGGTAGTGGTGGCCAAGCAGGATGGTGGTCGAGCCCAGCTTCGCGCGCGCCTCCGCGATGCGTGCATCCATCGAGTGGTCGGGGAGCGACAGGTAGTGATCGAGGCTGCAACTGCTGCCGGTTTCCGGCGCACCCGCCGGGGCTTCTTCGAGAATCTGCTTCACGGTACTCCGCCTTCAGCCCGGCTCATCCCTTGTGGGAATGGCGGACGGGGATGTTGAAAGCTAACGCGGCCGCAGTGGATGTGCTCTCGTCTCCGGCCGGAAAATGATCGAAAGCCGGAGAAAAACCATCCACGGGGTTGTTGCAGCCCTTTCACATGCTTGGATGCGGCCCAAAGCCGGCGGGTTCCGGGAATCCAGCCCGGCGAAGGACGCTTCCAATGCTTCCCATTTTAACAAAGATGAAACAGGAACATTTAAACCACACGGCTTCGATACCTGGGTCGGCGAGGCTCCCGGCGACTCCGTTTGTGAGCGCCCTCGGGGAACAGGTATCATTAGCCTGCATGGGAGCCCCGCCGACAATCGAATTCGCCAGCCTGAGCATGGCCGACTCGCTCATCCTCATGGTACTGGCGCTGGTCGTGTTCGGACCGCGCCGCCTGCCGCAGATTGGCCGCCAGATCGGCAAGCTCATGTATGAGTTCCGCAAAGCCTCTAACGACTTCAAGTTTCAGATGGAAGAAGAGTTGCGGAATGCCGAGGATGCCGAGCGCCGCAGGAAGGAAGAGGAGCAGCGGCGCACCCTCGCGCTTGCCACCCCGGCGCAGGAATCCGTATCCGCCGAGCCGCTGCCCGTGGTCAACGCGATTGAATCGCCCTATGTCGGCGAAGCACACTATCCGCCCGAGACCACCCCGGCAGCGGAACCGGCCGAGGAAATTACGCCGCGCATTCAGCCGCCTTCTACCGGCGAGCAGGTGCCGGCCACGCGGCCCTCGCGGCTGGCAGGGCTGGAGGGGCCGGCAGCCGAGGCTGCCGCGGAGCAGGCAGAGACGCAACCGACTCAAACTGCCACGGAGGCAATAAGCCACGATGGTTGACCCCGCGGACGCAATCGGCAAGGCGCGCGAGGCGGTGTCTCAGCGTGCGGAACTCCCCGGCATGAGCCTGATGGAGCACCTCGAGGAGTTGCGCAAGCGCATCGTCCACTCGGCGCTCTATCTTGTCGCGGGATTTGCACTGAGCTGGTTCTTCCACGATCGCATCGTCGAGGTGCTGCAGGCTCCGCTGCTGCGCATCGGCAAGTCCCTGGTCTTCACCCATCCGATGGATGCCCTGAACCTGGATTTGCAGGTGTCCCTGCTGGCCGGAGCGATCATTGCTTCGCCCTTCATTCTTTACCAGGTGTGGCTCTTTATTGCGCCGGGACTCTACCAGCGCGAGCGCCGATTCGTGGTGCCGTTCATGGCCGCCACGGTGGGGCTGTTTCTATCGGGTGCGAGCTTCGGCTACTTTTACGTGCTGCCCGGCGCCATCAAAATCCTGATCGTGGGATTCGGCCACAACTTTACCCCGATGGTCACCATCGAGGACTACAGTAGCTTCTTCCTCTCGGTGATTCTCGGCCTGGGCATCAGCTTTGAGATGCCGGTGCTCATCTTCTTCCTGGCCATGTTCGGCATTGTCAGCCCCCGCTTTCTGTGGAAGAACATCCGCTACGCGATCCTGGCCGTGTTTCTGGTGGCCGCCATCATCACGCCCAGCCCCGACCCGTGGACCATGTGCATCTATGCCATTCCCATGCTGGCGCTTTATCTGATTGGCATTGGTGTAGCGTGGTGGGTTCACCCCTCGCGCCGCAATGCGAAGGAGACCGCAAAATGATGCGCTTCTCATTCTGGAAGCGCGCAGCCGCGACGCTGCTGCTTGTGGCTCCGCTCGCCGTGCAGGCCCAGGCGCACTTCAACGGCGAGCGCGCCTTTGAGTACGCCCGCCAGTTCGTCGCCATCGGACCGCGCTGGCCCACCAGCCAGGGACACCTAAAGGCCGAGCAGTTTCTGCGCAGCCACTTCGCGCATGACCAGCTTGAAGAGGACGCCTTCACCGCCGACACCCCCATCGGCCCGGTGAGCATGCGCAACTTCATCGTGCGCTATCCGGGCACAAAAGACGGCGTCATCGTGCTGGCCTCGCACTATGAGACGAACTATCCGCTGCGCAACATCAACTTTGTCGGCGCCAACGACGGGGCCGCGACGACCGGCCTGCTGATGGCCATCGGCGACCAGTTGCGGGAACAAACTGCGCATGGAAAAAAGCTCGACGGCTACTCCGTGTGGCTGGTTTTCTTTGATGGCGAAGAAGCGATTAAAAGCTGGACGGCCTCAGATTCGACCTACGGCAGCCGCCACCTGGCCGCCAAATGGGGCCGCGACGGCACCCTCGGCCGTATCAAGGCCTTCATGCTCGCCGACATGATCGGCGACAAGGACCTCGACATCCAGCGCGAGAGCCGCTCGGCGGACTGGCTGGTCTCACTCGTGCGCCAGGCGGCAAAGAAATTCGGCTACGAGCGTTACTTCTTTCAGGAAGATGAGCCCGTGGAGGACGACCACATGGCCTTCGTCCAGCGCGGCGTGCCCTCCATCGATATCATCGACCTCGATTACGGGCCCAACAACAGCTACCACCACACGGCGCAGGACACGCTGGATAAGATCAGCGCCCGCAGCCTCACCATCGACGGCGACGTCTTCATGGAAACCATCCGCCTGATCAATCAGAAATAGAGACGCAGCGGTAGAGACAGCGCACAGCTTGCAGCTGACAGTTCTCTCGTGCTCAACTGTCCGCTGTCTGCTGTTAGCATTCACCATATGATCGCGGGCGTGTCATGGACATGGTGGCTGGGGTTTCACCTGGCGGTGGTCCTGCTGCTGGTGGTCGATTCCTTTCTGCCCGGGCGCAGAAGCGCGACGCGCTACGGAGAGATCATTCCCTGGCTCTGGACTTCGCTGATGGTCCTGCTCACCGCGGGCTTTGCGGTCTGGATCGCCGTGGAACAGGGACGTCAGCCCGCGCTTGAATTTGTGGCCGGCTACGCCATTGAGACTTCCCTCAGCGTGGACAATCTCTTCGTCTTCATGGTGATCTTTCAGGGATTCCACGTGAGCGAACGGCGCCAGCACAATGCGCTGCTTTGGGGCGTTGGTGGAGCGGTAATCCTGCGCGCCCTCTTCATCGCCGCCGGCATCACGCTCATCGAGCGCTTCCATTGGATCCCGTGGGTCTTCGGGCTGTTCCTGCTGTATGCCGCGTGGCGGCTGGTCAAGGGCAACTCCACGCATGACGCGATTCCGGGATGGATTCGGCGGCTGCACGTAGGCTCGGGCTCGCTGCTGCCGGTGATTCTGGCCATCGAACTCGCGGACGTGCTGTTCGCCGTGGACTCCATTCCCGCGGTGCTGGCTGTTTCGCACAATCCCTTCGTGGTCTACACCTCAAACATTGCGGCAGTGCTGGGTCTGCGCTCGCTCTACTTTGCGCTGGCCTCGCTGCTTGACCGTTTGCGTTATCTGCACTACGGCCTGGGCGCGCTGCTGGCCTTCGTCGCGTTCAAAATGCTAACCGCGCCCTGGATCGAAATCTCCATCACGCTTTCGCTGGCCATCATCGGCGCGATTCTGGCTGTGTGCGGGCTGGTGTCGTGGAGGACGACAGTCAGCGCGCACGAGTAGAGAATCGGTAAATTATTTTCGCGTCATCATTCCATCCATCGAAATCCGCACCAGATTGGTTTTGACGGAAGCGCAAAAGCCGATGCGGATGAGTGGCCGCTGGCCGCTTCGCTACCACGCTTCAAACTCGACCGGCTCTTCGCGCCCCTCGTGCATCCGAAGGACTGAGTGCTTCAGGAAGCGCTCGTCGTCGCGGTGGGGATAGTCGTTGCGGAAGTGCGCGCCGCGGCTCTCCGTGCGGGCCAGCGACGAGTGCAGAATGGCCTGCGCTATGCGGCTCATGGCATGCGCCTCGGCAAGGCGGCGGGTGCCTCGCCCTTGCTGCGCAAACTGCGCCAGGCCGGCCTCGCATGCCGCGTGTGCGGCCAGGCCCTCGCGCAGCGTAGCCTCCTCGCGCAGCAGTCCGGCATACATCCACATCGCGTGCTGCAAGCCGGTGATGACGTTCTCCAGTCGCTCCTCTTCGCCCGCGGTCAGGTGTGCGGGAACCTTCTCCGGCGCATCCGCGGCAAGCAGCGGCAGCCCGTCGGCCAGCATGGACTGTGCTGCCCGCGCGCCAAAAACGAGCCCCTCCAGCAGCGAGTTCGAGGCCAGCCGGTTGGCGCCGTGCACGCCCGTGCAGGCTGCCTCGCCCGCCGCATAGAGCCCGCGCAGGCTGGTGCGGCCATGCAGGTCGGTGCGTATCCCGCCCATCAGGTAGTGTGCCGCCGGGCGCACGGGGATAAGATCGCGCTGCAGGTCCAGTCCATACCGCGCAAGAAAGGCGCTGATGCCCGGGAAGCGCTGATGCAGGTCGATGTCTTTCACGTGGCGCATGTCCAGGTGGACCACGCGGCTCGCGCCAGGCTCTGCGCCCATCCCCTCGCGCGTAATGGCGCGGGCCACCACGTCGCGCGGGGCCAGCTCCAGCAGCGGATGGTAGCGCTCCATGAACCGCTCGCCGCGGTCGTTGCGCAGGTAGGCTCCCTCGCCGCGCAGCGCCTCGGAAAGCAGGAAGCGCGGCACGCCGGGCAGCGACAGCGCGGTGGGATGAAACTGGTAGAACTCCATGTCGGCCAGCTCGGCCCCGGCCTCGGCGGCCAGTGCAATGCCGTCTCCGGTGGCCACCGCAGGATTGGTGGTGTCGGAGTACACCTGCCCCGCGCCGCCAGCCGCAACGAGCACCGAACGCGCGCCGATGCGCTGCGGCAGGCCTTCGCGGTCCAGCAGGTCCACGGCAACCACGCTGCCATCCACAGCCACAAGGCCGGTGACCGTCGTCCACTCGGCAAAGCGGATGCGCTCATGCGCCCCCGCGAACGCGGCCAGCGACCGGCTGATCTCCGCGCCCGTGGCGTCGCCGTTGGCGTGCAGAATGCGGGGCAGCGAGTGCGCGCCCTCGCGCGTGCGCAGCAGCCTGCCGTTCTCCTTGTCAAAGTGCGCGCCCCACTCGATCAGCTCGGTCACGCGCAGCGGCCCCTCTTCCACCAGCGTGTGAGCCGCGGGCAGGTACACCAGGCCATCGCCGGCGGCCACCGTGTCGCTCAGGTGCAGCGCCACGTCTGCCTCGCCCTCCATGGCCACCGCGATGCCGCCCTGCGCGTAGTGGGTGTTGGACTCGCCCACTGACTCCTTGGTGACCACCAGCACATCGCCGTGATCGGCCAGCTCCACCGCCGCGCGCAGTCCCGCCACGCCCGCGCCCATCACCAGAAAGTCCACCTGCTGCGCTCTTGCCATAACCCTTGAGGCTATCACCGGGCACGGTCCGGGATGAATGGCGCCCGCTAAGACACACAATGCGATTTCCGTGTAAGCTGTCTGGCAGGCTACGCAGGTTTCACGGCGACGCTCCTCGCGCAGTGTTCGCGCCAGGAGCCAGAAGCGGAGGACCGACTCGAATGCAGACCTATCAGCAGCTGCCTCCGGATGCCTTCAAGATATTCCTCGTGCTCTTTCTCTCGTTCCTCATCGGCCTGGAGCGGGAGGAGCACAAGGCGGCGCGCGGCACCTACTTCTTTGGCGGCGTCCGTACGTTTCCGCTCATCGGCCTTATCGGCTACTCCATTGCTCTCATCGCGGGCACGCAACTGCTGCCGTTAACGATCGGTTTTCTGGTTGTTGGCGGTTTTCTGCTCTTGTCCTACTGGCACAAGCTTTCCTCTCCTGAGGCCGCGGGCGTCACCACGGAGATGTCCGGCCTTGCCACCTTCCTGATTGGCGCGCTCACCTGCTATGGCCATTTGTGGATCGCCACCACGCTCGGCGTGGCCAGCCTGCTGCTGCTGGATCTGAAGGCCGCGCTGGAGAGACTCGCCGTGCGCATCGCGCCCAACGAGATTCTCACCTTCGCCAAGTTTCTGCTGCTCACCGGCGTCATTCTGCCCATCCTGCCCAACCAGGAGTTCAGCCACTTCCACATCAACCCATTCAAGACGTGGCTCGTCGTGGTCGCCATCAGCGCCATCTCATACGCCAGCTACGTCTTGCAGAAGCTGACCAAAGGGCAGGGCGGAGTGGTGCTCGCGGCCCTGCTGGGCGGCGCCTATTCCTCCACCGTCACCACCGTTGTCATGGCGCGCCGCTCCAACACTGAGCAGGAACCCCATCTCTTCTCCGGCAGCATCCTCATCGCATCCGGCGTCATGTACATGCGCCTCATCATTCTTCTGGCGCTCTTCAACCGGGAATTGATGTCCATTCTTCTGCTGCCCTTTCTTGTGCTTACCGCCGTGGCGGTCGGCGTTGGCTGGCTCTGGACGCGTCGCGCGGACGCGAGCACGCATGCCGTCAAGCGCGATTTTGAGTCGAAGAACCCGCTCGACCTGCTCACTGCGTTTCTGTTCTCCGGACTCTTTCTCGGCATGCTGGTCGCCACTCAGCTGGCCGTCACCTATCTCGGACGTGGCGGACTCAATACGCTGGCCGCCATCATGGGCGTCAGCGATGTGGACCCCTTCATCATGGGTCTTACAAAGGCGGCAGGCACGCTCACCCCGCTCAAGATTGCCGCTTCCGCCATCCTCATCGCCGCCGCCAGCAACAACGCCGTCAAAGGCATCTACGCCTATAGCCTCGCCGAACACAAAACCGGCCTGCAAAGCCTGTTGTTTCTGGCGGCTCTGGCTGCCGTCAGTCTTGTTCCGCTCTTCTGGCTGGGCTGATGGCGGGCGCGCAAGCCGGCCCTCGCCACCGCGAGCAGGCGGCCCGGCGCTTGCTTTAGGATTGAAGACAGCGTGCAAACCATACGAGTAGCAACACCATCGGCAAAATATGACGTCATCACGGGCAGCGGCCTGCTGCGAACCCTTGCGCCGCGCATCGAGCGCGTGGCGGGCAGGCTGCCCCGGCGCGTCTTCGTCCTCACCTCGCCGGAGATATGGGCGCTGTGGGGCAAGGCCTTTCTCGCCTCGTTCCGAGAGCCGCCCATCGCGCTGTTTCTGCCCGCCGGCGAAAAGCATAAAACCATCGCCAGCGTGGAGCGGTTGCTGCGCCAGATGGTGGCCGCGGGCGGCGATCGCGGCTCGCTGCTCATCGCCTTCGGCGGCGGCATCGTGGGCGACGTGGGCGGATTCGTGGCCGCCATCTATATGCGCGGCATTCCGTATGTTCAGGTCCCCACCACGTTTCTCTCCCAGGTGGATTCATCCGTCGGCGGCAAGACCGGCGTCAACCTGCCCGAGGGCAAAAATCTCGTCGGCAGCTTCCACCATCCGCTTGCGGTGTTTGCTGACATCGACGTGCTCGGCACATTGTCCGGCCGCGAACTGCGCGCCGGCCTGATGGAGAGCGTGAAGGCCGGCATCATCCGTGACCGCACGCTGGTGCGATTCATGGAAGAGCATGCGCGCGAAGTGCTGGGCCGCGATCCGAAAGCGCTCGAAAAAGTCATCGCCGCATCCATTCGTATGAAGGCCGGCGTGGTCAACCGCGACGAGCGCGAGAACGGCCTGCGCATGATTCTGAATCTGGGCCACACGCTCGGCCACGCCATTGAGCAGGTCACGCGCTACAAGGCGTTGCTGCACGGCGAGGCGGTGGGCTGGGGCATGGTGGCGGCGCTCTATCTGGCGCGCCAGCGCGGCTCCATCTCGGGCCAGCAGTTCCAGCGCCTTGA
The DNA here is from genome assembly GCA_028876395.1 of Acidobacteriota bacterium. Lineage (GTDB taxonomy): Bacteria > Acidobacteriota > Terriglobia > Terriglobales > Acidobacteriaceae > Telmatobacter. The sequence continues at coordinate 6,111 of JAGWRX010000033.1, read as the reverse complement.
AAGCCTGATTCACCTGTACGGGCCGCTGCCGCCGCTCAAGGTGCGCGCCGCAAAGCTCGTGGCTGCCACCGTCGGCGACAAGAAAAACGTGGGCGGTATAAAGCGTTTTGTGCTGCCAGTGGGCATTGGAGACGCGGGCGTGGTGGAAGACGTGACCACGGCCGAGCTGGAGGCCGCAGCCAGCTACATGCTTGCCCAGGCAAAGGAACCGAGCGCTCGATGACGACGAGCGGAGCCAAGCCGTTGGGAGCACAGGACGAAGCCAGCGCGGCGCAGACCGTGCGGCAGATGTTCAACGCCATCGCGCCCCGCTATGACCTGCTCAACCACGTGCTCTCAGCCAACGTGGACCGCCTGTGGTGGTGGCGCACGGCGCGGCGATTCCGCCCGGTGCTGGCCAACCCCGACGCGGCCATTCTCGACATCTGCTGCGGCACGGGCGATATGACCATGGCGCTGCTCAAGCACCGGCCCGCCGGCGCGCATCCCATTCTCGCCGCGGATTTCGCCCGCGCCATGCTGAGCCGCGGAGCGCAGAAATTTGAGGGGCGCGGAGCCGTGGCGCTGGAGGCCGACGCGCTCCATCTGCCGCTCAAGTCCGCATCGCTTGACCTGATCGTCAGCGCCTTCGGCTTCCGCAACCTCGCCAACTACGAGGCCGGTCTGCGCGAGTTTCATCGCGTGCTCAAGCCGGGCGGGCAGTTGGGAATATTGGACTTCAGCGAGCCCGGCGGCCTCATCGGCAAAGCTTACGCCGTCTACTTTCGCCGCGTGCTGCCGGCCATCGGGCGCCTCGTCTGCGGCAAGGACGGCCCTTACAGCTACCTTCCGGCTTCAGTCGGCAACTTCCCGCCGCCCAGGGAGATGCTGGCGCTCATGCGGTCCGTGGGCTATGCTGAGTGCGCCTGGCAGCCCTACACCTTCGGCATCGCCGGGTTGTACACCGCAACGCGCTCGGCTGTAGCCTGAAAGCGCAATGACTTTCGCCGTCTCCAGTTCGCAGGTTGCAGGCTCCTCCGGGCACTCCGCTGAAAAGAAGCGCGCGGCGCTGCACTCCATGGTGGCTGCCTCCGTCATGACGCTGCTCAAACTGGGTGCCGGCCTCCTGTCGGGCTCGCTGGGCGTCTTGTCAGACGCGGCTCACTCCGGCCTGGACCTGACCGGCGCCGTCCTCACCTACTTTTCGGTACACGTCTCAGACAAGCCGGCCGACGAAAACCACACCTACGGCCACGGTAAGGTGGAGAATCTCTCCGCATTCGGCGAGGTCGGCCTCATGGCCGTTTCCTGCGCATGGATTATCTGGGAGGCGATGCAGCGGATCTTTCACCACACCGTGGAACTGCGCCACTCGATATGGCCGGTGCTGGTGCTTGTGACTTCCATTGCCGTGGACTTCTGGCGCTCACGGGAACTGCGCTCCGTTGCCCGGCGCACGGGCTCGCCGGCGCTGGAGACAGACGCGTTTCACTTCGCTTCCGACATCTGGTCCACGCTGGCCGTGCTGGCCGGGCTGCTCGCCAGCTGGGCAGGGAGCAGATTCGGCATCGCATGGCTGCAGTATGCCGACCCCTTCGCGGCCGTCGTGGTTTCGCTCATGATTCTGCGCATCACCGCTCAGGTGGCGCGCGAGACGATTGACGTGCTGATGGATCAGATTCCCGCCGAAACAAGGCGGCACATCCTGCGCGAGGTCGAGCAGGTGCCGGGTGTCTTGAACGTGGAGCAAGCGCGCGTCCGCCGCTCCGGCCCCGCCCACTTTGTCGACCTGACGTTGGCGCTGCCCCGGCGCCACACCTTTGAGCACACCGGCGAACTGGTCCGCGCAGCCACCGCGGCTGTCCATCGCGCGCTTCCCAGAGCCGACGTGGTCGTCCACACCGTTCCGCGGCAGGCCCGGGCGGAAAGCATCTTTGACCGTGTACGCGCCGTGGCCGCGCGCAACAACATAAGCGTCCACGAACTCAGCGTGCAGTCGCATCACGGCAAGCTGCGCGTGGAACAGCATGTCGAGCTGGACGAGACCCTCTCGCTGCTGGAAGCGCACAGCTTTGTGAGCGCGCTCGAGGAGGAAATCCTGCGCGAAACGCCGGAGATCGACTCCGTGCTCACCCATATTGAGAGCGAGCCGGCAACCATCGAGCAGCCCGAGGAGATGGTCGAGGAGGACCGCAGGATTGAGCAGGTGCTGCGCGCCACGGCCAGCCACTTCCCTGAGATTGCGGACGTGCACGAAATCACCGTCGGCCGCACCGGCGAGCACATCTATCTCTCATGCCACTGCACCCTGCCCGACGACCTGCCCATGCAGCGCGTGCATGAGGTAATCACCGCGCTGGAAGACCGCTTCAAACTGGAGTACCCGGATATGTATCGGGTGACGATTCACCCCGAGCCGGTGACGGACAACACGCGATAGAGCAGGGGAGAAACGCGAACCATGATTGCCCACAGCGAATGGAAGCACGACGACATCTTCGAGGGAATTGCGGAAAGCGGCAAAACAATTGTCTTTGACGCGGATGCGGAGCACGCCCACGGCCCAAGCCCGGTTGAAGCGGTGCTGATGGCGCTGTGCTGTTGCACGTCCGTCGATGTGGTCGGCATCCTCCAGAAGAAGCGGCAGCCGCTCACCGGCCTGCGCGTCACGGCCAGCGCCACCCGTGCGGAAACCATCCCGCGCGTATTTACTCATATCAGGCTCACCTATGCGGTGCACGGCCAGTTGAGCCGCAAGGCCGTTGAAGATGCCGTCGCGCTCTCAAAGAACAAGTACTGCTCGGTCTCAAAGATGCTCGAAAAGGCAGCGAAAATCGACTATGAAATTGTCTACGTTGACGGGGAGCCGCTGCCATGAAGAAGCACCCGTTCATCTATTTTTTCCGCGTGGTCTCGCTCGTTATGCTGCTCGTGACGGTGGCGATGCTGGCTGCCATCGCCACCATGCACTTCGCCATTCACGGCGCTGAGGTGCAGGTGCCGGAGCTGAAGGGCATGACCGTCGCCGAGGCGCGCAGCCAGGCCGCGGGCATGGGGCTCAACCTCAACGTGGACAACCGCTACTACTCAGCGGATGTGGCCGCCGGGCATATCCTTTCGCAGTCGCCCGAGCCGGGAACGGTGGTGCGCCGCGAGTGGCGCGTGCGCGTGGCTGAAAGCCTGGGCCCGCAGAAGGTGGACGTGCCGGACACCGTAGGCAGCGACGAGCGCCTGGCGGCCCTGCGCCTCAGGCGCGTCGGCCTTGAGGTGGGCGCGACCGCGCGGCTGCCTTACGCAGCCGCTCCCGAGGGCACGGTGATTGCGCAGGACCCGCCGGCGCATGCCCAGGGCATCGAGCAGCCCAGCGTGAATCTGCTCGTCGCTGCGCCGGAGGATGATGCGCCCGACGGCTTTGTGATGCCCGACCTGACCGGCCTGCCCATCGTGACGGCGCAGGCGCAGTTGGCCAAAGTCGGCATCAAGTCGGCCGTGCCCGTGTTTGCGGATGTGCCCATCCCGCCGGTGGGCACAGGCAGCGCTCCGCCCAGGCCGCCCGTTGCTCCCGGCTCCGTCATTGCGCAGGATCCGCCTGCTGGCGCACGCGTTGACCCGGAAGCGGAAGTGAAGCTGACCGTGGCAAAGTAGTCTGAAGGCAGCGCGGCAGGCAGGCGGAATCCGTAATGCGCGAAGGGGAGGCCGGGATGGGATTGAGTGAAGACATCGAGCATGTAGCCATGCAGGAGCGCGAGCTAGTGTTGCCGCGCCTCGACGCGCAGACGGCCTGGGAGCTGGGCTCGCGCCTGCGTGCGATGGCAGCGGAACGCGGCCTGCCCGTTGTGATTGACGTGCGCCGCTTCGAGCAGCCGCTCTTCTACGCAGCGCTTGAAGGCACCACCCCGGATAACGTGGAATGGGTCCGCCGCAAGTGCAACGTCGTGGCCCGCTTCCATCGCAGCTCCTACGCAATCGGCCTTCGAGACAAGTCAAAGAATGAGACGATCTACGAATCGCAAGGCCTGCCCATGGCGGACTATGCCACGCACGGCGGTTCGTTTCCGCTCGCCGTGGCGGGCGCGGGCGTGGTCGGCTGCGTTACCGTCTCCGGTCTGCCGCAGCGCAAGGATCACGAGCTTGTGGTGGAAGCGCTCTGCGGCCTGCTGGGCCGCGACTACGCGGCTCTGCGGCTCGCTGCAGAGTAGAGGAAGTGCATCTCAGTTGAAAAACAGGCCGCTGCTTTTCAGGCCGTCTTTTCAAGCATCGCGATGAAGAAGCCGTCTGTTTGGAGCACGCCAGGCAGCAGGCGCTGGCAGCCTTCAGGCGTAATGCAATCGCGCAGCCGCTCTGCGCCAGCGGCGACAAGAACGCCTTCATTCAGCAGCGCCGCAATGCGTTCTTCCGCTGGCACGACGCGCATCTTGTCCGCCAGTGCCAACGCTGCGGCAACCACCTGCTCGTTCTCCTCCGGCTCCAGCGAGCAGGTGGAGTAGACCACGCACCCGCCGGGCCGCACGGCGCGCACTGCGGCAGCAAGAATCGCCCTCTGCCGCTCAGCCTGGCGCGGTAAATCCTCCACATGCAGCCGATGGCGAATCTCCGGATTGCGGCCCAGTGTGCCCGTGCCGCTGCACGGCACATCGGCCAGCACAACGTCATAGGCTGATTCGTCTCCCAGCGCAGTTACATCAGCCAGTCTGCACTCGGCGCGCGCGCCAAGCGGTGCCAGCCGTGTGCGCAGTTGCGCCAGCCGCTGTGGACTGGACTCGCAGGCCACGATGCGCGCCTGCGGATTGCGCTCCGCCAGAATCAGCGTCTTGCCGCCGGGAGCAGCGCAGCAGTCAAGAATCGCATCGCCGCGCCCGGCCATCTCCGCCACTAGCTGCGAGCCTTCATCCTGTAGTCGTACGCGGCCTTCGCGAAAGGCAGCCGCTGCCGTCACGTCGCCGGATACCACGGCACGCGCGGCCGCGAGCAGTGTGCCCGGCTCCAATCCAATGCCGGCCTCGACGAGTTCTCCTTCGGCGGATGCATCTGCCACGCGCACGGTGAGCGCAGGCTGTCTCTGGCCATGGCGGCAAATGGCCCGCGCCGCCTCCGCACCATAGAAGCTCGTCCAGCGCTCCACCATCCACGCGGGATGCGCCTCGACCGCTGCCTGATCCGGCATGTTTTCGTTCAAAAAGGAAAACGGCGAAGCCGCAACCTTGCGCAGCACCGCGTTCACCATGCCGGAGGCAAAGCGATGCCCCGCCTGCTTCGTCAGTTCCACGCTTTCGTCAATGGCCGCGCGGGCCGGAATGCGATCCAGATGCAGCAGTTGAAACACGCCCATGCGCAGGGCGATCAGCACTTCCGTGTCGAGTTTCGCGTTGGGCCGCGCAAGCAGCGTGTGAAGCTCTCGGTCCAGACGAATCTGCCAGCGCAGCACGCCCAGCACCAGCGCCGTAGCCAGATTGCGATCCGCAGGCGCGAGCGCTGAGACAGCCTTGCCGCGCAGCAAGTCATCCGAGTGCGACGGGCCGCGCTCGACCGCCAGCAGGATGTTGAAGGCAGCCTTGCGCGCTGGAGAGACCGCAGCCATCGCCCTCAACCCAGCCGCGCGTCGGGCGCAAGTTGCATGCCGCGCAGAAACTCCGCAGCCGCGAGGCGCTTCTTGCCCTCAAGCTGCAGCTCGGTCAGTTCCAGCCATGTGTCCTGCGCGCAGGCCACGAACATGCGATGACCCTCAATGCGAACCTCGCCGGGTGCTGCTGACGTTCCGCTCGCAGGCTCCGCCAGATCCATGCGATGCACGATCAGCTTTTTGCCGTCGAGCGTGGTGAACGCGCCAGGCCAGGGCTGAAAGCCGCGCCAGCGATTCTTCAGCTCGGTGGCCGTGCGCGTGGCAAAATCCATGCGGCCGTCTTCGCGATTGAGCAGCGGCGCGAGCGTTGCCAGCGCGTGCTCCTGCGGCCTGGGCTTGATCGTTCCGTTTTCGAGTCCCGCCAGTGTCTCCACCATCAGCGGCGCGCCGGCGCGAGCCAGCACATCAAAAAGCTCCGCCGCCGTCTGCTCCGGCGCAATGGCCACCTCCTGCTGCAGCAGAATCGGCCCTGTATCCAGGCCCTCTTCCAGCAGCATCGTCGTATTGCCAGT
>JAGWRX010000032.1 GCA_028876395.1 Acidobacteriota bacterium | reverse complement strand
GCGCGCATGGCAGTGCAGCGCGGCGCGTCACTGCGCGCACTGCCGCTGCAACCACATTCTTTGTAAAATTGATTCAGAAGCCGGCGGCGCTTGCATATGCTTCCGGCGCGGGAAAATTCATCATGCCAGCTTACGAGTATCTGTGCAGCGACTGCGGCCACCACTTCGACCAACGCCAGAAGATGTCCGACGCTCCTGTTGCCGCCTGTCCGCAGTGCGGCGGAGCAGTCCATCGTCTCATCAGTGGCGGCGCAGGAGCCATCTCCAGGGGCGGAGGCGCATCGGCAGGCACAGAGTCATTCCAGGGCTGCCCGTCCGGCGCGTGCGGTCTGGGCGGCGGCTGCGGTTCAGGCGCCTGCTTCGACAACTGAGCGACACTCCGCTGCACGCAGCGATCTGCTCAGCTCCACATCCGGTCCAGCGCCTCGAGCAGTTGATCGCGCAGCGCGTACAGATTACTGAGCCCTGCGGCAGCCTCTGCCTTATTGCCGTTCCGGGTCAGTTCCAGCAACTCGCTCGCCACTGAGTGAATCCTGTGGTGCAGAGCATCCACTCCGGTGATTGCCAGGCGGTCGCTGTGGGCGGACGGCCGCTCGGTTTGCAGCCAGTTTCCGAACTGGCATTCTGACGGCTCAAGCGCCGGCGGCATCTGCCGGTAGCCCTCCACATACTCGGCAATCGCGAGAACCCATGCGCGATGCTCGACGGACGCGTGCAGCATGGGCCAATCAGCATGCGGCAGAGTCTTGGCATGGCGCCACTCCGCATAGGGTTGCCACGCCTTTGCCCAGGCCGCCATCTCTGAGGCAGGCATAGGCCGCGCAATCCCGAATCCCTGGCCCTCTTCGCAGCCCAGCCGCAACAGCATCATCCCATGCTCCACGCTCTCCACGCCTTCGGCCACAGCCTGCCGCCGAAATGCTGTCGCCAGGCCCAGCACGCCTTCCAGCAGCGTCAGATCTTCCGGGTCGTCCAGCATGTCGTGGACGAAGGCGCGATCAATCTTCAGCACATCGAAGGGCAGCTTGCGCAGATACGAGAGCGACGAATATCCCGTCCCAAAATCATCCAGCGAGAAGGCAACGCCGAGCTTGCCGCACATCTCGATCAGCGCCACCACTTCGCCCATCTCGGTCAGCGCCGCATTCTCCAGCAGCTCCAGTTCAAAGCGGTACGGTTTTACGCCGGGGTGCGCCTCCAGCAGGCGCCGGAGCAGCGCGTCAAATCCGGGCTGCTGCAGTTGCTGGGCTGAGACGTTGACGCTCACCGCCAGGTCCAGACCGCGCCGGTTCCACTCCTCCACCTGTTTCAGGGCGCACACCATCACCCATTCGCCCACTTCGAGTTCCAGCCCTGTGCCCTCAATCACGGGCAGAAACTGCGCCGGGGCCAGCAGCCCAGCCTCAGGATGCTGCCATCGAATCAACGCCTCGGCGCCAATCACCTTGCCCGTGCGCATGTTGACTCGGGGCTGGTAGTAGAGCACTAGCTCGCCCTTCGCGAGAGCCATGCGGATCCGCTCCAGGTCCTCGTGATGTCCACGTACATTCTCGTCCTGGCGGGGATCGAAGATGTGATAGCGATCCTTGCCCTCCAGTTTCGCGTGATACAACGCCTGGCTTGCCTGTCGCAGCAGTTGATCGGCGTCCACATCGACCGGCTGCGGATACAGCACCACGCCGGCGCTTGAAGACAACCGGACCACATGCCCGTCCACTTCAAAAGGCGCGCGGGCCGCGGCCTGCAACTCTGCAAGCACAGGCAGGGCCTCCCGTTCGCTTGCCAGATCCGGTAGAACGACGACAAACTCATCTCCGCCGGGCCGGCCGATCGTGTCACCAGCGCGCAACAGGTCTCTGAGCCGGTGCGCCACGGCGATCAGGAGATGGTCGCCCACGTTATGGCCGTGACGGTCATTCACAGATTTGAAGCCGTCCAGATCCAGGCAGATCAGCGCCATCACCCTGCTCCGGCTATTGGCCTGGACCATCGCCTGGCGTTGCCGGTCGGCGAGCAAGGTCCGGTTTGGAAGCCCGGTCAGCAGGTCGTACTGCGCGATGCGCTCGAGCTTCCGCTCCTGCTCTTTCATCGAAGTGAGATCGGAAAAGAACGCTACATACTGGCGCACGCCGCCGGCCTCATCCGGCACAGCGCTGATGGTCAGCATCTCAGCGAACAGGCGGCCGCTCTTTGTCTTGTTCCAGATCTCTCCCGTCCACTTGCCGTCGTGCAGCAGCTGCCGCCACATCTCCTCGTAGAACGTCGGCTCCTGGCGGTCTGATTTCAAGATGCGCGGGTTCTTCCCGATCACTTCATCACGCGTATACCCGGTGATTCGGGTAAAGGCGTCGTTCACATCCAGAATGATGCCCTTGGCGTCGGTGATCAGAATCCCCTCCGCTGCATGAGTAAACACGCTCGCCGCCAGATGAAGACGATTCTCCGCCAGCTTCTCCTGCGAGATATCTTCCGCAAACAAGATGACGCCGCCGATTTCGCCGCCGCCGGTGAACCACGGATGGACCTCGCGGCGGAGCCACTGCATTTGTCCGTCCGGCCGGACCAGACAACCAGCCTCCAGGGGCATAATCTTCCCCTTCAGCGCGTGCTGATGGTCCTTCCGCCACTCCTTCGGACAACCGGGAAGCACCTCGTAATGCGACCGGCCCATTACTTCTCCGGCCTCAAGCCCAAACGTCTGCAGCCAGCGCTGACTCACCGCAAGGTAGAGCATCTCCCGGTCCAGCATCGCAAGCGCCACCGGCGCGTGTTCGATAAACAGGCGCAGCAACTCCCGGCTCTCCCGCAACGTCGCCTCGGCCTGCTTCAGCTCCGTCACGTCCTGGATCGTGCCGCGCATCCGCTTGACCTTGCCGTCGGAG
>JAGWRX010000031.1 GCA_028876395.1 Acidobacteriota bacterium | reverse complement strand
GGTTAATTAACCTAATGGTTTTATACAAGAACTCGCAGCTCTTGTCAAGAGAAAACTCGGAGGCAATCGCGCTTAGGCCGGCGACCCGACGCCGCTCGTGCCCTTGCGCTTGACCTCGATGTTCAGGCGCTTGATCTTCTGATTCAGCGTCGACAGCGGGATGCGGAACTGCTCGGCTGCATCCGTTTGATTGCCATTGCAGCGCTCGAGCTTCTCGACGATGATGCGGCGTTCGATGTCTTCGAGGATGTCAAAGAGCGACGCGTTGGGGTTGTGTTCGAGGAGCGCGTCCTGAAAGCTGCGGCCGGTGATGTGGCCGGGCAGCAGGTCAGAACCGATAACGGGTCCGGACGAGAGCACGACGCCGCGCTCGATGCAGTTCTCAAGCTCGCGCACATTGCCGGGCCACTCGTAGTCCACCAGCGCGCGCATGGCATCGGGCGTAAGCTTGCGTGGCGCCAGGCCGTTCTCGTTTGCGTAGAAATCCAGAAAGTGTTGCGCCAGCAAAGGAACATCCTCACGGCGCGCGCGCAGCGGCGGCAGGTCAACCGTGATGACGTTGAGCCGGTAGTAGAGATCTTCACGGAAGCGGCCGTCGCGCACGGCCTGGCGCAGGTCGACGTTGGTGGCGGCGATGATGCGCACGTCCACCTGAATCTCCTGGATGCCGCCCAGGTGCATGAAGCGCCGGTCCTGCAGAACGCGCAGAATCTTGGCCTGCGTGTCCATGCCCATCGTCGCAATCTCATCCAGAAAGAGCGTGCCGCCATTGGCCACTTCAAACAGCCCCTTCTTCGAGGCCACCGCGGAAGTGAACGCGCCCTTGACGTGCCCGAAGAGTGTGGACTCCAGCAGTTCCGACGGCATGGCGCCGGTGTTGATCGGCACGAACGGCTTGTCGCGGCGCAGCGAGTTGGCGTGGATGGCCTTGGCGATAAGCTCCTTGCCCGTGCCGCTTTCGCCCTGAATCAACACCGTTGAGCGGCTGGGCGCCACCTGCGCAACCAGATCGAAGACGCGCAGCATCACGTCGCTCTTGCCCACGATGTTGGTGAAGTTGTAGCGCTGCTTGAGTGTGCGCTTGAGCTGCAGATTTTCTTCTTCAGCGCGATGCCGGGCAACGGCGGAGCGGATGTCGGCCATCAGCTTTTCGTTGTCCCAGGGCTTCTGCACAAAGTTTTCAGCGCCGGCGCGGATGGCTTCGACCACGTTGTCCACCGTGCCATAGGCGGTGATCATGATAACCGGCGTCTCCGGCTGGCGCTCCTTGATCTGCGGCAGCAGCTCCAGGCCGCTCTGTCCGGGCAACGCAAGGTCCAGCAGAACCAGGTCGAAGTTTTCCAGCTCCAGAATGCGCAGCCCCTGCTCGCCGTCGCTGGCCATCGTCACTGCGTATCCCTCCAGCGTCAGCAGCACTTCCAGCGACTCGCGGATGCCCGCTTCGTCGTCGATCACGAGGATGCTCGCGCTGGTGGAGAATCCGGCGGGCGAGGACGCAGAGAGATTCAAAGGCTGGTCAAGCTCAGGCATGTACTGACTTCCTTAAAAGGGGAAATTCAAGATGAAACGTGGTGCCGGCGCCTATGGCGCTCTCTACTGAAATCTTGCCCGCGTGCTCCTGAATGATGCCGTAGGAGACCGACAGGCCGAGGCCCGTGCCGCGTCGCTCGCCCGGTTTGGGCATGGTCTTGGTGGTGAAGAATGGATCGTAGATGCGCTTCAGATGCTCGGGCGCAATGCCCGCGCCGGAGTCGGCCACCAGCGCCGCCACGTGTCCATTGAACTGCGTGGCCACGCGCAGTTGTCCGCCGCCGGGCATGGCTTCCTTGGCGTTCAGCAGAAGATTCAGGAAGACCTGCTGCAGCTTGCCGGGGTTGCCGTGAATGGTCGGTAGATCCTCGTCCAGATGCACATCCACCAGAATCTGCGCCGTCTTGAACTGATGTTCCAACAGCGAAAGCGTGTCGCGAATCACCTGGTTCAAATTTGTCTCGCGGAACTCGGTCGTCGAGGTGCGCGAAAAATTCAGCAGGCCGTTGGCAATCTCGGATGCGCGGAAGCTCTGCTGCGTAATCTTTTCGAGCACAGGGCCCAGGCGCTGGTCGCCGCGCATCTGTTTTGAAAGCATCTGCGCGTAGCTGGAGATGACGGCCAGCGGCGTGTTGATCTCGTGCGCCACGCCGGCAGCAAGCAGTCCGATGGAGCTGAGCTTGTCGGCCTGGGCTAGCTGGGTCTCCAGCGACACTCGCTCGGTGATGTCGTCCACCAGCACGATGCGCCCCACGGCCACAAAGTCGCGCGACAGCAGCGGCGCAATGGCGATGTTGGCGGTGCGCGCTTCGCCGGCGCGCGTGGTCAGCGGGAACTTGTAGAGATGATGCACGCCCGGCTCGTTGCGCGCGCCCTCAAGCGCCTCAATGAACTCGGGCGGGAAGACGCTCTCGACGGGCTGGCCGATAGCCTCGGCGCGGCTCAGTGCATACATGGCTTCCATCTGCGCGTTCCAGCTCTCGATGCGGTCGTCCAGATCGAGCGCAAGAATCCCCACGTTAATGGACTCCACGATGTTCTCGTTGAATTCCTTCAGCCGCTCAAACTCGCTGATCTTGTCTTCAAGCCGCGCATACAGGCTGGCGTTCTGCAGCGCAATGCCGATGTAGCTGGCCAGCGATTCCAGCAGCTCCACGTCCTCGCTCGACAGGAAGTCGCCGCCGATGGTGCGGCCCAGACCGATGACGGCTATGGTGCGCGAGCCCGCGCCGTCCTGCACGCGGCAGGGCAGGTAGTAGTTCAGGTCAAGCAGTGCGGCGGTGCGCTGCTGGGACTCCGGCAGGTGCAGGGCCTGCTGCGCATTCTCAAGAAAGATGTGCGAGTGATCCGAGGCGCGATCGAAGTCGAGGAAACCCAGATTCAGCAATCCCGCAGCCAGCTTCCCCTGTGCGCCGGCGGCTTCCGCAGGCAACCCGTGAGAGGCCGCAAGCCGCAGCCGTCCCTGACCCTCCGCCAGAAACACGGCAACCCGCGCCACCAGCAGCGTGCTCGGCAGCCGCTCCACAATCGATTCCAGCAGCGCCTTCAGATCCGTCTCGGAATTCAGTCCCCGGCCAAACTCCACCAGCGCCTTGCGATAGTCGTAGCGATGGCGGTCAAAGGCCCGGTCAACCCATCCTTGAATCCTGCGCTTCAGCGGATCGAAGATCGCGGCCGTCACCACAACCGCAATCGGTAGGGCCCATTCGCGCATGGCCTCCGGCATGCCGTTGTGCACCAACTCGGCAATCAGCGCGATGATGCCAAAGTAGCCGCCCAGCAGCAGGCCCGTGGCCAGGGTGTAGGCCACGCCCCGCTTGAAGATCAGGTCCGTATCCATCAGCCGGTAGCGCACGATGGCCCAACTGAAGGTCAGCGGCAGAAAGACCAGCGACAGGCCGGCCAGCTTGGTCAGCGGCCCCGGCATGCGCACATCCAGCAGGAAAGGTATCGCGTAGAGCAGCGTAAACGGCAGCACTGCCAGCAGCGCGCCGCGCGTCAGCCACTTCAACTGCTGCCGCAGCAGCGGCGTGTCGGCCCGGCGATAGCTGTTCAGGAAAAGAACAGCCGCCAGCACGTAGAACGCGGCCACATACGCCGTGCCTGCCTGGTCCAGGCGGTGATTCAAGAGCCCCGTCGCCTCCCAGCGCAGAATGGCCATCATCCGCAGGCCGAACAGCGCCACGCCGGGCGCGTACACAAGGGGCACCAGCAGACGGCGGCGAAGATTTTTGATGCGCTCTTCAGGGAAGCTGAGCGCGAAGTGCAGAAACAGCGCCGGCTGCAGTGACTCCGCCAGCACGTTGCCCCAGTAGACGGACTTGTCCAGCAGGTCCCATTCGCCGGTGTACTTCAGCGCGTTCAGCGCGAATGAAACCAGGCAGAACAGGTAGAAGTGCAAAGCGCGCGGCGCCGTCCAGCGGCGGAACAGGACATAAATGCCAATAGCCAGGTAGATGAGCCCGATAACCCGCAAAGCCTGCTGCAGGCTCCGGTCCGGTGGCTCGGGGATGACCACGACCGGCGTGTCCAGCGAGATATTGTCGCGGGTGATGGCGTAATTTGCCTTGCCGTAGACCCCGGTGCCGTACAGCTCCCGCTCCAGGTCCGATAAATGCACAACCGGGGAGTCATTCACGCCGGTCAGCAGGTCGTGGGCGCGGATGCCTGCGCGCTGGCCCGGACTGTCCGGAAGCACCTTCTCGGCCAGCAGTCCGTTGCCTCCGGGGGCCTCGCTCCACCAGACGCCATCGTAGGGCTGCTGAAACTGGTTTTCCTGGCGAAAATTCAACACCGCCAGCAACACCAGTCCGACCGTGGCAACGGCCAGCAGTGTCGCCTGCAAGCGGTTGAAGAGATTCGTCTCCATCGGGGGAGCACCTTACATTACAGCATTGCCTTGCACGTCAGTTGCCACGCAAAAAAGAATGACGACGATTCCGCGTCCCATCGGCAATCTGTTGATAATACATGTGTTCAAGGAGCATGCCCGGGAAAACCCTTTACCGGTAACGCGTCCGGTATTGTGGAAAATGCAAAAAACAATATAGGGCCTACACTGAAACGAATCGCCCTACCGAAAATGGTAGCTTTCGCGCATGCTTCATCTTGCGGCGAATACTACCCATTGTACGCCGCATTCCATGCGCTTTGTTCCGCATTTCTTGCTTTCTTTCTCGCCGCGGTTCAGCCTCAGCGCTGGCCGTAAGTCGCCTTGGGCCCGTGCTTGCGCAGGTAGTGGTGCTCACTCACATAGGCCGGAATTTCGTTCGCAGCCGGGTTCAGCAGAACGCTGCGGAATGCCAGACGGGCAATATACTCCAGCACATCGGCGTGTTCCACGGCATCCGCCGCCGATTTGCCCCACGCAAACGGCGCGTGCCCGGCCACCAGCACCCCCGGAACCGCCACCGGGTCGAGGCCCTCGGAGCGAAAACGGCGCACGATGACGGCGCCGGTGTTGCGCACATAGGCCTCGGCCACCTCCTCGGCGGTCAGCGGTTCAGTCACAGGCACCTGCCCGTGAAAGTAGTCGGCATGCGTGGTTCCCAGGCAGGGAATTGGGCGGCCGGCCTGCGCCCAGGAGGTGGCAAACTCGGAATGGGTGTGGACGATGCCGCCGATCTGGGGAAACGCGCGATAAAGCAGCGTATGTGTGTCCAGGTCGCTCGATGGGCGCAGCGAGCCCTCGACAATCTTTCCGTCCAGGTCGGTGACCACCAGGTCGGCCGGTGTGAGCGTCGCGTAGTCCACGCCGCTGGGCTTGATCACCACCAGCGGCTCCGCGCCGGAGCGGTCAATCCCGCTGGCGTTGCCAAAGGTGTGCGGAGCCAGCCCGCGGCGGGCGATTTCGCGGTTGGCGTGGAGAACCTCTTCACGGAGCGATTCGAGCAGCATGGCGGAATTCCTTTGCGGTCGTCTTGGTAAGCGTTTACCGAACCCAGTTTACCAGCAGCCCGGCTCTCTATGGCAACTTATCTGCGCCCGATTCCGATATGATGGGCGCCGACTCGGAAGCACAGGCCAGCCGGCATCCGTCACCCATGCTTCGCCTTCCGCTGCGAAGGAGAAAGGCCCTTATGAATCGCCGCAACTTCGTCAAAGCCGTCGCCATGGTCCCGTTTGCAGCGAGTGCCGCTCCGCTTTCTCTGGCCGCGCCGCCTGTGGGTGACACCAGGCCGGGTCCGGCTCCAGCAGCCGCTCAGGGACCACTGCGCGACCGCTTCGACCTGACCCTGGGCCGGGTGCTGCACGGCGCCTCGCCGGCCTACACCCGGGAGTTCATCCTCGCCGACGTGCGTCCCACGCCCGAGCGCCGGTTCACCGAATACAGCGGCGACGTGTCCGGCCGTTACATCGGCGCGCTGGCCACCGCCGCGCACGAGTTTGGCGCCGAAGCGCCGGAACTGGATGCGCTGGTGGCAAACGTCATCGCCCTTCAAAAACCGGACGGCTACTTCGGCGCTTCCTTTCATTACGACAAGCCCGCGGACGCGGACATGGCGCTCCTGTGGGGCAATGGCCGCCTGCTGGTCGGCCTGGTCGAGTATTACCGCCTGCGGCCCTCGGCGCCCGTGCTGGCGGCCTGCCGCCGCATCGGCGATTTCCTGCTGCGCATCAGCCCCATGATGCTGTCGAGCCAGATGCGCGAGTCCTTTGGCGCGCAGCACTTCGCCTCCAGCTATATCTGCTGGACGCAGCAGACCGAAGGGCTGGCCAGCCTGTATGTCGTAACGCAGGATGCCAGCTACCGAAAGCTGGCCGAACAGATTGCTGCTGTTATCGAACGGCGTCCCGGCGACCACGTGCATGGCTATCTGACCAGCCTGCGTGGTGTCATGGACCTCCACGAGGCCACCGCAGACCCGCAACTGCTGCGGCAATGCGAGGCAGCGTGGCAGGACGTAGCCGATTCAAAGGATCTGCTCATCACCGGCGGAGTTCCCGAAGGATGGAGCCCCAACAACCACCGCACCGAGGGCTGCGCAGAGGCGGACTGGGTGCGCCTGAACCTGGCACTATGGAAGGCGACTGGCCAGGCGAAGTATCTTGCCATGGCCGAGCGTGCGATCTTCAATGAGTTCGCATTCAACCAGTTCGCCACCGGCGATTTCGGCCATCGCGTGTACACAGAAACCGGCCTGCCCGCGGGCGGAGCAGCGCGGGCGTGGTGGTGCTGCACGCTGCATGGCCTGCGCTGTTTTCCTGCAATTCATGACAGCGCGTTCCGCACCCGGGATGGCGAGTTACTCTTCGACCTGCCCGTCGATAGTCGCGTAAAAACCGCCGCCTTGTCGGCGGCTGCCGAGTCGTCCCTCGCGCTGGATGGCACGATGCGCATCACGATAAGCGCCGCAGGCAATCAGCCGGCAACGCTCAATATCCGCAGGCCGCAGTGGGCCGAGACAGTGAAATTGCGCATCAACGGCGCTCCCATCAGCGCGCCGCTTGCCGACGGATATCTGCGCGTCCGGCGCTCCTGGGCTGCCGGCGATGTCGTCCAGTTGCAGTACGAGATGCCGCTTCGCTCCGAGCCAAAGGAAAATAGCCGCGCCGTCTACTCCATCGGCCCATGGCTGCTGGGCGCCGCGGCGTCGGACAATCCTGCCTACTTCAATGAGCTTACGGTCAACAACCGATTGCTGGACGCAGGCAGCCTTGACCGGGTTGCACAGCAGCACGGCGTGCAGCGGTTCCGCGTCCCTGTGGCGGCGGCAACCTTCCGTTACGCGCAGGCCGAGTATCCGGATCAGCCGTCGACCGTCGTGCTGCGCGCTCTTGCCGAGCAGACTGCCCAGCCCACCACATCGTGGGAGCTTAAACTCCTGTCTGAAAAGAGCCGCGCCTGATCCCGGCAGGCACGGCCCTCTGTTTGCGGCGGTCTTCGCTCTTCGGTAATCAGGCGCGGAAATGATGCAGCCGCTGTAAACTTGCCTCCAAAGCTGACGTCTACCTGAGTGATGGCAGCCGGAACGACAGTGGAACCGATGACCATGGCCTCGGCGGAAGAGATTGCCGCGCAGGAGTTCTCGGATATCGTCACGCGCTGTCGTCCGCAAATTTTCAGGTTTCTGCTCGCGTCCACGCGCGACGTGGATCTGGCCGAGACCCTCACGCAGGACTGCTTCTTGAAGGCCCATCGCAACTGGTCGCAGTTTCGCGGCGAATCCACCGCGATGACCTGGCTGATGCGGATTGCCATCAACCTGCAGAAGGATCACTGGCGCAACCGCCGCCTGCAGTTCTGGCGGCATGCCAGCAACAGCGCGGTGGACGTGGAAGAGGCAAGCGGATGGCTGCCCAGCCGCGAAAGCTCGCAGGAGCAGCAGTTGCTGGCGCGCGAGAAAGTGGCGCACGTCTGGCGCGCGGTCAAGGACCTGAGCGAGCGCCAGCGGACGGTCTTCCTGCTGCGTTACGTGGAAGAGATGGAACTGAGCGAGATTGCGCACACCACCGGCCTCAGCGAGGGCACGGTCAAGGCGCACCTTTCGCGGGCTCTCGCCCGGGTGCGGGCAGAGCTGGGAGGGAAACGATGAATTCGGAACAGGAACGCGCAAAACAGGCCGGGCAGCGGGCAGAGATGGAAGCCATCGACCCCGAGCTGCAGCAGGTTCTGGGCGATTTCAAGGCCAGCGTGCATGCCTGGAGCGACGCCATGGTCAGCCGGCCCCGCGCGGCGCGGCAGACCGTGGCGCACAGAACATGGCGGCTGGTTGCCGGCGGCGTATTGGCGGCGATTCTCATCGGCGGGGCGGTCACCGGCGAGTTGTATGAGCGTCACGACCGCCAGGTGCAGCAGGCCCGCATTGCCGCCGAACGCAAGGCCGAGGAGCAGCAGCGCGCGCTCGAGGCGCAGCATGCCCGCGAAGAGCAGGATCTGCTGGCCAAAGTGGACAACGATGTTTCACGAGAAGTTCCCAGCGCGCTGGAGCCTCTCGCCTATCTGATGACGGATGACCCAACAAGGTAAGCGCGCAGGCAGTAACAGGGAGAAAGGCAACAGTCATGCCTGAGGGCATGCGGAGGAGAACACAATGAAGGCACCCATTGCAGTACGGCTGACTTTGGCGCTTGCAGCGCTTTTGACGACGGCGGGTATGGCCGTCGCGCAGGCTCCGGGCGTCGGCCCGGGATTCGGCGACCGCAGGCCGCCCATGGAGCGGATGCTCGGTGCTGACGGCCAGCATGGCCGCTGGTGGAACAACCCCACAATGATCGAGAAGCTGAAGCTGACCGACGACCAGCGCAAGGCCATGGACTCGATCATGCAGGCGCACCGCGAGAAGCTCATCGACCTGCGCGCCAATCTCGACAAGGCGGAGCTTGTGCTGCAGCCGATGATGCAGGATGACCAGCCCAACGAGGCCAACATCCTGGGGCAGATTGACAAGGTGGCCCAGGCGCGCGCCGATCTTGAGAAGGCGAATGCCCGCTTCCTGCTCGCCATTCGCGGCAAGCTCACCCCCGACCAGTGGAAGCAGTTGCAGCAGATTCGCGCGGATCGCATGCAGCGCGGATGGGGACGGGGAATGGGCCGCGGACAGGGTCCTAACTGCCCCAATGGCAACTGTCCCGGCATGATGCCGCAGGGGCCGCAACCCCCCGCGCCTCCGGCCCCGCCCAGCGGCCCGGCAACGAACTAGGATTTCGTATCGCGTTTATGGCAGAGAGCAAATGCGGTTGAAGTTGAAACCGGTGGCGGCAAGGGGCGACCCTCTTGCCGCCGTTTTTTTCTGAAGGGGGGCAGGCTGCATTGAGGCCTGCCCGCATTGTTTGTGCAGCTATTTCGGCAGCGGCTTCGATCCCGTCACGGTGAATCCGGCCTCCGACTTTGCCGTCGTCTCCTGCGGTTGCGCTCCGCCAATGCTCAGCAGGTATTTGCCCGCGAGAACGGCGCGGTTGCCCTGCTCGTCCACGCTCGAAAGCGCGCGCGGATCAATCTTCAATGTGACTTCCTTGCTTGCGCCCGGCGCGAGCGTGACGCGCTCAAAGCCCGCCAGCGAGTGGATCGGTCCGCCCGTCTGCGGCGTCTTCACATACGCTTCAATCACCTCGTCGCCGCCCGCCTTGCCGGTGTTCGTCACGGTCACCGTCGCGGTCAGCGGATCGCCCGCCTTCAGCGATTCAGCCGAGAGCTTTACCGGCCCGTACTTGAAGCTCGTGTAGCTCAGTCCATACCCGAAGCCCCACAGCGGCTTGCCCTCAAAGTAGCGGTAGGTGCGGTTCTTCATGGAGTAGTCGGTAAAGGCCGGCAGCCCGTCCAGGCTCGCATAGAACGTGACCGGCAGCCGTCCCGAGGGATTGTTCAGCCCTGCCAGCGTGCGGGCAATCGCCGTCCCGCCCTCGACGCCCGGATACCACGCCTCCAGCACCGCCGCTGCGTGCTGGTTGGCCCAGTTCAGCGCTACGGCGCTGCCGCTCTGCAGCACCACCACGAGAGGCTTGCCGGTGGCGGCTACAGCTTCCAGCAGCTTCTGCTGCGGCGCGGGCAGGTCGAGGCTGGTGCGGTCGCCGCCGTTGAAGCCGTCGATCTTGATGCGCATCTCCTCGCCCTCAAGCTGCGGCGACAGCCCAACGAAGGCCACCACCACATCGGCTTCCCTGGCGCGGGCCACGGCCTCGTCCAGTTGCACCTGGGCAGGCGCTTCCCACTTGAGTGTGACGCCGCCGCCAGACTGGTCGCCGGAGTGCGAATACTCCAGTTGGAATGCATGCGGCCTGGTGTCGGTAAAGTCCATCGGAATCGAGGGAATCTTTGGGAAGCCCATGACCGGCGGCGCGCTGGGCGAGGCGCCCGGAGCGGGCTTGAAGCTGCCCAACGCGCCGAGATTGTGCCCGGCGCGCAGGCTGCCATTGCCCTCGGAGATGACTTTGCCGTCGAGCAGGATGCGATAGGATTCCTCCGGCGAGTAGGGGAAGCTGTCTCCCGTCTCCAGCGTGAAGACGTAGTGACCCGGCGCGGGCGGCGTCAGCGTGCCGGTCCAGCGCACGGAGTAGTTGTGCGTGTCCACTTCCGGCGCAGGCTTGGCGTTCTCCCAGTCGGTTTGCACGTCGGGCTCGGTCGTCACGGCCACAGGACGGCCCGTCCAGTCCGGCGTGGCAAAGAACTCGGTCTTCAACCCCTTGCTCAGACCGAACGCCGTGCGCGGAACCGGCACGCCCACGCCTGCCGCCAGCGTGGAGCCCTGCGCGTAGAGGATCGGCGTGCCGCGGAACTGCTGCAGCATGCCGTCCAGCGGCGTCACCGGATGATACGGCGTTCCAACGTAGTTGCCAAGGATGGAGGTCAGCTGGTCGGCCGTCGGTCCAACCACGGCGATGTGCCCCAGGTTGCCCTTCAGCGGCAGCGCGCCGTTGTTCTTCAGCAGCACAATCGCTTCTTCAGCGGCCTTCAGCGCAATCTGCCGGTGCTCCGCAGAGGTGGCCTCCGACACGGGAATCCTGTCCAGCGGATTCGAGCCCTGCGGGTCAAACAGCCCAAGCTGGAAGCGCGCTGTGTAGAGCCGCTCCGCGGCCTGCGTCACCAGTGTCTCCGGCACCAGTCCCTGCTGAACCGCATCGGCCAGCGTGTTGAAGCCCGGTGTCCAGATGCTGCAGGAAAGGTCCGTGCCCGCCTGCAGCGACAGCGCGGCAGAGTGCGTAATGTCCGCGGTCTTCTTGTGCCCCTGGTTCACGTCCACAATGGCGCCGCAGTCCGAGACCACAAAGCCCTTGAAGCCCCATGCATCGCGCAGGTGATCCTTCAGCAGCATCGTGTTCGTGCACGCCGGCCACCCGTCAATCGAGTTGTACGCGCACATCACGGACTGTACGTGGCCCTCGGTCACCGTGGCGCGGAAGGCAGGCAGGTACGTCTCCTCGAGGTCGCGCGGCGTGGGGTCTACGTTGAAGCCGTGGCGCAGCGGCTCCGGCCCGCTGTGCACCGCGAAGTGCTTGCTGGTGGCCACCGCGCGCAGATGGTTCAGGTCATTGCCCTGCACGCCTTCGATGAAGGCAATGCCCATCCTGCCGGTCAGAAATGGATCTTCGCCATACGTCTCCTGCCCACGGCCCCAGCGGGGATCGCGAAAGATGTTGATGTTCGGCGACCAGAACGTGAGCCCGTAGAAGATGCGATGATTGCCCTCGCGCTGCGCCTGGTTGTACTTGGCGCGCGCCTCGGCGGAGACGACGTCGCCCATACTGTGCACCATCGCCGGATCCCACGTGGCTGCCATGCCGATCGCCTGCGGAAACACCGTGGCGTACCCTGCGCGCGCCACGCCGTGCAGCGCCTCGTTCCACGTCTGGTAGTCTGGCACGCCCAGACGCGGAATGGCCGTGGCCCAGTCTTCAAGCTGGTCGGCCTTTTCCTTAAGTGTCATCCGCCCCACAAGGTCATGGGCGCGCTCAGCCGCGGAAAGCTTGGTGTTGAGATAGGCGGGCTGCTGCGCCGGCGCAAGCGCGGCGAAAGCGGCAAAGGCAAGCGGGATTTGAAAAAGCCAGCGGCGAAGCGGCATGGGGTCGTTCCTCCTGGATTTCCGCATCGGTTCGGCGCACGTGCTCATGCGCAACCGGAAGAGCTGGTTTTTCCAGAGGCGTGTCGGATGGCCCGTACTTGCGGGCAACAATTGCCGGCATCGCAAAATAGAAAAACGCAACCGCCAAGAACTCTACTAGGCCGAGGGTATGCTTGGCTAGATTTATCGATTTACTTTTGGAAATTTCTGCTAAAAACTGACCCTGCGCGCGGACCGCACTGCCGCGCGCCTGGCTCAAGGCAAGTGCTAATACTTCGACTTGATCGCGTAGCTCAGGCCCATCGTGAACTGGAACGAGTTCCGCTTGGTGGGAGGCTCAGACACGGGCGGGTCGTTCAGGTAGCTGTCCATTGTCCCAATCGAGAAGCCGAAGTTCTTGTACACCGGAAACGTGAGCGTATTCGTCTCGTAGGTCGAGTACGCATGCATGTTGTTGTATGCGGGGATATAGGCAAGGCTCTGCAAATACGTCACGAGCTTCAGGTGAAGCGCGTAGTTTGCTCCGAAGGTCGATCCAACCAGGTTCAGGCTGCTGCCAGGGCCGCTGATCATGAATTTCTGCTTCTCATACTGCATCGTTGCTTTCAGATCCGCTTCCTGCCGCGGAGTCTTGAAGAACGTCCAGCCGAAGCCGCCGCCGTAAATCTGCTGCAGGTCAAGGTTCTGCGCAAAGTTGTGGTCAAAGGCCGTCTGCGCCAGTGCATAGAAGCGCGGCGAGAAGTACTCATCGCGCTCGGCATCCGCGTGGTAGATGGCCGACTTCGTCACCACCGCCGGCACGAGCACGTCCGCGGCCATATACGCCGGCTGCGTGATCTTTCCATACGACCCGGTGAAGTCCAGCGACGTGCGGTCCCGCGGATTGAGCCAGCTCACCGTCGGCACCACCCGCACCAGCCCCACACCGCCGGAAAAGGTGTACTGGTTCTGCGTCGCGGTCACCATCGTCGCACCGGCCGTTGCCGCTCCATTCCACCCCGTCATCAGGCCCGGACTGTGATTCACCTGCTTGTCCAGCGTGGCCTCATCCATGATGAATTGCGTGCTCTTCACGGGCATCTGCGTCGGGGCCGCGGCAGCTTCCGGGCGCAGCGTCAGCGTCTCGTTCTCCACCTGCAATGTCCCGGTGGGAATCTGCGCCGCCTGCTTCCTGCCGGTTACCTTGCGCTTGTTGTCGATTACCGCATAGGGCTCGCTGGTGTGCAGTTCCTTGATCTTGTCCCAGGTCAGGGAAATGTCTCCCAGCACATCGCTGTGGAAGGTGACCGTCCCCTGTACCACGCTGACAAATTTGCCGTGCAGCGTGTCTCCGTTGCTCAGCACCAGCACGTCCGGCGCAGGCTTGGTTTGCGCAGCGCAGGCCAGGGCTCCGCCGAAAGCAGCAACAAGCAGAAGAAATCGAATGCCACGACGAAAAAGGAAAGAAGGCGTGCTATTCACCAACCCGGACAGGCGCATGGGGAGAGGTCCTTTCGCAAGTTGCAGCAGGTTTTTGTCAGCACTTTCGTGTTGGAGTCACTTTCAGCGCAACAGGTTGTCAATGACTCCGCCGTTTGTGGCCTTTCCTCGCCATCATAGCCCGAATCGCCCATGTGCAGGCCGCGAAATGGCCCGCGAAAGCTTCCATATGACTGCAAAGCTTTAAAGGACTCACGGAGCATAGCTGCTCGCGGTGAGTCCTTTGTATGTCCGTGTTTATGCTGCGCGTGGTGACTTACTTAGCCGCCAGAACTTCCTGTTCCAGCGCAATCGCCATGGGAAACAGCAGATTGTTTTCCAGATGCACGTGGCGGTGCAGGTCGCGCTCGAAGGCGTCCAGCCCGTCGTAGAGACCCACTGTCGTGGGGCATGCGCCATCCCACGGCGTAAAGCCCCCGGTGGCCGCGCGCATCTCTTCCATCAGCGCTCCGGCCGATTCGTGCTCGTGCATCATCATGCGGATGGGGCTTTCCACACTCCCAAAGCATGCCTCCGGGACCTTTGCGCTGCCGTTGTGCCGCTGTTCCAGCTTTTCGATGTAGGGGAATAGAACAATCTCTTCTTTTTGCAGGTGCAGCAGCAGCTCCTCGGCAAGCTGGCTCAGTTGCCGCTCGATCTGTCCCGCCTCGGGATGCGCCGGTCCATGCTTGGCAGCCACGCGCTCCGCCATAGCCAGCAGCCGCGGCAGCTCGTTGCGAACATAACCG
This sequence comes from Acidobacteriota bacterium, assembly GCA_028876395.1. GTDB lineage: Bacteria > Acidobacteriota > Terriglobia > Terriglobales > Acidobacteriaceae > Telmatobacter. The sequence goes on along the minus strand of JAGWRX010000031.1, from coordinate 7,369 downwards.
TGGTGCGTCTGCACGATGTGGCGGATCAGCTCCGCCGGAGCGGCCTGGGAAAAGTCCTTCACGACGGGCGCATTGCCGCTTGCGGCTTCGGCAAGGCTGGCCACAACGGTCTCCACGTCCAGACCCTTCTGGGCGCAGGCCTCGGCCAGCGGACGGTTGCCGCCGCAGCAGTAGTCCAGGTGAAGGCGCTCGAACACGCGAATGGTGGCGGGTTGGTCGAGTGCAATGGAGCGAAGTGTGGATTGGGCAGCAATCATGGAACAACCTCCTCGATGTTTCGAGCCTAGGCCGCTTCCAGCCACCCGGCAGCGACTTAAGTCACGCCCACGGAATTCTCGCGCGCAGCCGTCTCATGTTTGCCCGGTCAAGGGTCAGTCTGTACGATGATTTGGAACTGGAGAGACTTCAAACGATGCGACCCAACGTCAACCTGATGAAAGCGACTCTCACCGGAGCGCTGGGCGGCCTGCTTTTCGGCTTTGACACTGTTGTGATCTCCGGCGCAATCGACGCGCTGGTCAGGCTTTATCACCTCAGCCCTCAGGGCAAGGGCTGGACCGTGGCCATCGCGCTCATCGGCACGGTGGTGGGCTCCTTTGGCGCGGGCGTCATCGGCCAGAAGCTCGGCGGCCGCGAGACGCTGCGCATCACCGCCATCCTCTATGTCATCTCCGCCGTCGGCAGCGCGCTGGCCTGGAGCTGGCCTTCGCTTATGGTCTTCCGCCTCATCGGCGGCCTCGGCATCGGAGCCTCCTCGGTGCTCGGCCCCGTCTACATCGCTGAGCTGTCGCCCGCCAAGTGGCGCGGCCGGCTGGTGGGCGCATTCCAGTTCAACGTGGTCTTCGGCATCCTCGTGGCCTACACCTCCAACTTCCTCATCCGCCTGCTTCACCTCGGCGCAGTGGAGTGGCGCTGGCAGGTCGGCGTGGCCGCCATTCCAGCCTTCGGCTTCCTGGTGCTGCTCTTCGGCATCCCCCGCAGTCCACGCTGGTCGGCCTCCAAAGGCCGTATCGACGAAGCCCTCTCTGTCCTCAAGCTGATGGGCGAGCCCGACCCCGAGGCCGAACTCAACGACATCCGTGCTGCGCTCAACCAGGAGCACGCCACGGCCCACGAAGCCGTCTTCCGCTGGAAGTATCGCTACCCGCTCTTCCTCGCCATCACAATCGGCGCGTTCAATCAGCTGGCCGGCATCAACGCCATTCTCTATTACCTGCCCAGCATCTTTGCCTCGGCGGGTTTCAGCCAGATATCCGGCGACCAGCAGGCCATCGCCATCGGCTTCACCAATCTCATCTTCACCATGGTCGGCATGAGCGTCATTGACAAGCTGGGCCGCAAGACGCTCCTGCTCATCGGCGCGGCTGGCACGGCCGGTTGCCTCGCGGCCGTCTCGTGGCTCTTCGCCACCAACTCCCACCCCGGCGCGCTCGTTTGGATCTTCGTCACCTACATCGCCTTCTTCGCGCTGTCGCAGGGCGCTGTCATCTGGGTCTACATCGGCGAGGTCTTCCCCAACCACGTCCGCTCCAAGGGCCAGGGCGTGGGCAACGCCAGCCACTGGATCATGAACACCATCATCGCCCTCGAATTTCCCGTGCTGGTGGTGAGCCTGGGCCGCAGCGCCCCGTTCACCTTCTTCGCCGCGATGACTCTGCTCCAGTTCCTCGTTGTCCTGTTTGTCTATCCTGAGACCAAGGGCCAGACGCTGGAAGAGCTGCAGCGCAAGCTTGTGCCCGCGGATTGAGTAAAGCCTTGCGGCTCTCGCGTGCGAGATTACTCACGTAATCCCATGCGCCGGTCATTCTCCGTTTGGTCCTGCACGTCGTTTGTGGGACACTTGTGGAGACAGCCCGGCCGCGCTTTCGCGCTGCCAGTCCAAGCCGCGACACGAGAGGTCAACCATGGAGCAGCCGACAATTCCGATTTCAGAGCAGGTCAGGGAAGTGGTGCAGGCGGCAATGGAAGCTCTGCGCGTGCCCCGGGCCGAGGAAATCTCGCCGTCAGCCGCGGCCAACTCCTTTGAGGCTGAGGCCCTGCGCACTGAGATGATCCACGTGGGCCGCAAGCTCTGGCAGCGCCAGTACGTGGACGGCAATGGCGGCAACATCAGCGTCCGCCTCGGCACGCGCTACGTCCTGTGCACGCCCACCATGATGAGCAAGGGCGACCTGGAGCCCGCCGACATCTGCCTCTCTGACATGGAGGGCAACATCCTGGCCGGCGACCGGCCCCGCACCAGCGAACTGCTGCTGCATCTGGAAATCTACAAGGCCAACTCCCGCGCCCGCTCCGTCGTCCACTGCCATCCGCCTTATGCCACGGCCTTTTCCATCATCGGCTCCGCCCCGCCGGTCGGCTTCAGCTCCGAATACGAGATTTTTGTCGGCCCCGTCGGCGTGGCGAACTATGAGACCCCCGGCACCAAGGCGTTTGCCGAGTCGGTGCTCCCCTACGTCCACGACCACAACACCATCCTGCTGTCCAATCACGGCATCGTCTGCTGGTCTGACAGTCCCACCCATGCCGAATGGCTCGTCGAGATTCTCGACAACTACTGCAAGACCTACCTGATTGCCCAGCAGATCGGCAAACCCCTCTCCGCCATTTCTGAAGACAAGATTCAGGAGATCCTCGCCCTCAAGCGCCGCATGGGCCTGCCCGATGCCCGCATGGCGCGCCTGCCGGAGTCCTCAGGCCCCGTCGGCCCCGGTCACGCTGAACTCGACCGCCTCGTCGAGCAGGTTGTTGCCAGGCTCGAAGGCCGAGGCTGATCCTCCGGGCGAGAAAAAAGCGAAACCGTGCTACACTGGGTTTGCGCTCAGTGATTTGGTCGTGAGCGGCGGTTTGCCTCCCAAGGCATCTCTGCCTGGCACAGATTTCCCCAAGCCCCTACAGCGTAACCACTTCGGTCTCCCACCCTGGGTGACTTTGCCGCGGATGAACGACTGCCCGGCATAAATGAGTGCCCGTTCCCTTGGAAGGGAAGCGGCGCTTGAGATCCAGGAAAACCCGGGAGCGTGGTGCCGGCCGGCAGTGTGCCGCCTGGCGTACAACAGTCGCGTGGGTCAGCTCCGGGCTGCAGCCGTTTCCTCAAGGGAACGCCTGTCAGTCAGTCCCCAGGGCCTTTCGGTTCTCTCTTACGCACATATTGAGCAGCAGGGCCGCGCCTGAAAAGGATTCGTGTGCGCGCCCAGGTCCGGTTCCGTTTGCAGGCCCCAGGGAAACAGGGGCTCCCGGAACCCAATAGGAATAGATCTAATTTTGACGACTCAGTTTTCGCAGTTCGCCATTGCGCCGGCCCTTTTGGCCCGGCTCGACGCCAACAAATTTGAAATTCCCACCCCGGTACAGACTGGAGCCATTCCCCCTGCGCTCGAAGGCCGCGACGTCCTCGCCACCGCGCAGACCGGCACCGGCAAGACCCTCAGCTTCCTCATCCCCATCGTGGAAATGCTCCTGCACTCGCAGGATCGCAACGCCGCGCAAGCGCTGATCCTGCTGCCCACGCGCGAGCTGGCCATGCAGGTGGAGGCGGCTTTCAAAACCATTCGTCCAGTCCCCACGCAAACCGTGACCCTGGTCGTCGGTGGTCTTCAGGAGCGCCCTCAGATTGAAGCCATCCGCCGCGGCGCGCGCGTCATTGTTGCCACCCCGGGCCGCCTCGAGGACTTCATCAAACGCAAACTCGTGCGCCTGGATCAGATCAAGATGCTCGTGCTTGACGAAGTGGACCGCATGCTCGACATGGGCTTCCAGCCGGCCATTGCCCGCATCGCCGCCGCGCTGCCCGCTGTGCGCCAGACGCTCTGCTACTCCGCCACGCTCGAGGGGCAGGTCAAGGACGTGGTGCGCAAATACCTCAACAACCCAGCCCGCATCGAGATTGGCTCGGTACTCAAGCCCTCGGCCAACGTGGAGCTGCGCACCTTTGAGGTGGAGCAGGACAAGAAGCAGGAGCTTCTGGAACACCTGCTCGGCGCCGAACAGGGCAGCTTCCTGGTCTTCGTCCGCACCAAGCACGGCGCGGACCGCGTGGCGCGCAGGCTCACCCGCAGCGGACATTCGGCCACGCAGATTCACGGCGACCGCTCGCAGGCGCAGCGCAACTCCGCCCTGCGCAGCTTCTCCGAGGGCCGTCACCGCATCCTGGTCGCCACCGACGTGGCCGCCCGCGGCATCGACGTGGCCCACGTGGCCCACGTGGTCAACTATGACCTGCCCAAGGTGGCTGAGGACTTCGTTCACCGCGTCGGCCGCACCGGCCGCGCCTCGGCCAAGGGCGTAGCTTCCACCTTCGCGGGGCCTGCTGAGCGCGGCGACCTGCGCAAAATCGAGCGCACGCTGGCCATTCAGATGAAGCGCTTCCGCGTCCGCTCGGTCAACGAGACCGCGGCCTAAATCAGGCAGCGGCGCGGGTCAGTCGGCCAGGCTCACCGCGCCGCGCGTTTCTTCAGCCGAGGCCACCCTGTCCCGGGTCGCGTAAAGATACCAGGCAAGCCACGCCGGCGCGGTCCACGCGTAGGCGTAGGTCTTCATGTCCATCCTCTTGAAGACCTGGGCAAGCTCGACCGCGGCTATCCCCGCGGAGAGCCACAGCGCGCCAGGTCTCTTGCGTGCGCGCAGCAGCGGAGTCATCACCGCAGGCAGGATGATGGCTTCATCGCTGAACCATGCGTAAGGCGCGCAGAGGCGCGCGACCAGCAGCACCAGCAGACCCTCATTCAGCCAGCTCCAGTTCGCGCGGCGGCGCGCATAAAACCAGGCCACCCACGCGCAAGACAGCGCGGCGGGCAGGAACTCAAGCCACGCGGCGCCCGGTGCCAGCGTGTGCCGCAGCAAAATCGGCAGCGTCGGGGTGACGCGATTGACGACGTCGGTAGCCCGCACGCTTTGCGCATAGTGCGCAAAAACATGCGGGTCAAAGGAGAGAGTGGCAGCGGTGCTGACCGCCAAAGCCAGCGCCACACCGGCAAGCACGCGCCATTCGCGACGATCGAGAATCCACATCAGCAGGGCTGCCCCGAGCGCGAGAAACAGATGCGGCTTCATGGCGCAGGGCAGCAGCACCAGGCCTGCAACCAGCGGCTTGCGTTCGACGAAGAAAAGGAACGCCGTGACGCTGAAGAGGAAGAAGACGCCGATCTGGCCTCCGAACATGCAGACCCAGGCTGGCGCAAAGCAAAAGCCCAGCAATGGCAGCAGCGTATCGGGCCGGCCGCTGAGGCTCCAAAGCATCCACAGCGAGGCGGCGAGCGCAGCCATCATCGCCATGCCCCAGAGGATGAGGCCGGTCCACGCATCGATGAGGCCGAGCGGCAGCAGAAGAAGGAAGGTGACCGGCGGGCTGGGCGTGATACTGGGAGCGACACGGTCGAAGCCTACCGCCGTCTCGATGCGCAGCAGCGCGTCCGGGTCGTAGGGGTCGGCGTGGTGGATGAGCTGCTGGCCTGAAGCCCAGTAGCCGATATAGTCGCCCTCGAGGCCGGGCTTTTTGCCCCGCATGGCGATAGCGTACATCGCGCCGAGATAGCAGAACCCGACAGCCACGATGCACGCGGCGGCAAACATGCGTAGAGGGCTTTTTTTCATTTATTCGATCCTGACCCGCGACGGGCGCGGCGCCGGCAGACGCGCTGCCAGGCAGCCGCGCTGCCAGGCAGCCGCGCTGCTTCAAACCGGTTCCTTTTTACAGCATCCAATGTATCTGAAGCCGGGCGCAAACCAAAGCCGCCGAGCGCCTTGGGCCTGAAAGCCTGCCGGCGGGTTCGCCGCCTCCTCCAATCGGCCCATAGGCCTGCATTTGCGTTGACTCTGCGGCGTGAATCGAGTATTCTGGAGACCTTGCGCGGTGTTGCGCCTGGGGTCTGTGTCTATACACCCGGACTCAGCCGGTAAAACCCCTCGAATGAGGCTTTACCGGAACAGGCCACCGGCTGCTGGATGCGGGTTTCAGTGCGATTCCAGTCAAGCCAGAGCCCCTCGGGGGTCGGCCCACGCAATCCTCACCCGAACAGTTTTGTTTGGCAGTGGGTGGAATCTGGCCCGTGCATTTTGCGTGGGCAATAGCGCTTTGCGCTGTGGTTTTTTTGAGCAGCAGGAATTGGCTGCGCGGCATGCCGGGGTCACCGGGAATTCTTGGGCCGTGCAGGGTTTTTCAGAGGGCAGGAGAGAGATGTCGACCTTTGTTCCGAGCGGCAAGGATATTGACCGCAAGTGGTATGTGGTGGATGCCAGCGGCCAGACGCTGGGCCGGCTGGCGACCAAAGCCGCCAGTGTGCTCAGCGGCAAGCTGAATCCCCAATATGTGCCGTACATCGATATGGGCGATCACGTCATCGTCATCAACGCGGAGAAGGTGCGCCTGACGGGCCTCAAGTCCCAGAGCAAGCTCTATCGCCGCTACACCGGTTTTCCCGGCGGCCTGCGCGAGGAGTCGTTCACGCGCCTGCTCAACCGCAAGCCGGAACTCATTTTGGAGCAGGCCATCAAGGGCATGCTGCCCAAGAGCAAGCTCGGCCGCGCCATGGGCTCCAAGCTCAAGGTCTATCGCGGAGACAAGCACCCCCATCAGGCGCAGCAGCCGGTGGCATTGGACATCGCGTAAGGCATCCGCTGGTTGCTGACTTTCAGTTGCCAGCCTGGCATTTTGAGATGTACAGCTTTGAGGCTTTTAGCTAAGGGCTAGAGGCTGGAAGCTAGAAGTTAAGAGGGAATGAATGGCAGATCTGGTTCAGTACTACGGGACGGGCCGCCGCAAGTCGGCGATCGCTCGCGTCTTTCTGCGTCCGGGCACCGGCGAGTGGAAGGTCAACGGCAAGGCGTTCGAAGAGTACTTCGTCACCGAGCAGCAGCGCGTCTCCGCCAAGCGTACGCTGGTGGTGGCCGAGATGGCCTCCAGCTTCGACGTTGTAACCACCGTGCGCAGCGGCGGCGTTGCCGCGCAGGCTGACGCCGTCAAGATGGGCATCGCCCGCGCGCTCGTCGAGTTCAATCCGGAACTGCGCAAGCTGCTCAAGGCGGAAGGCCTGATGACCCGCGACGCGCGCCAGAAAGAGCGCAAGAAGTACGGTCAAAAGGGCGCCCGCAAGCGCTTCCAGTTCTCCAAGCGCTAGTTTTCAGCTGGCGGCTGACAGCATGCAGTGCCCATTTTCAGGGTTCCTGTCAGCTGTCAGCTCGGTTTTCAAATCTCCCGCAATTGCGGGTTCAATCCGGGCCAGACGAAGGTTAGCCCGGATGCAATCCACGAAGGAGGCCCATTGGCCACGATCACAATGAAGGAGCTGCTCGAAGCGGGTGTTCACTTCGGGCATCAGACCAAGCGCTGGAACCCCAAGATGAAGGAATACATCTTCGGCGAGCGCAACGG
>JAGWRX010000030.1 GCA_028876395.1 Acidobacteriota bacterium | reverse complement strand
TTGCCGGCCACGGTGCCCTTACGGGGGCCCTTGCGGGTGCGGGCATTGGTGTGGGTGCGCTGTCCGCGCACGGGCAGCGACCGCCGGTGGCGGGTGCCGCGATAGCTCTGGATGTCGATGAGGCGCTTGATGTGCATCGAAACATCCTTGCGCAGATCGCCCTCGACGTCGCCTTCGTCCTCGATCACCTGACGGATGCGGTTTACCTCGTCCTCGCCCAGGTCCTGGATCTTCTTGAAGGGATCAACATTCGCCTTCTCCAGAATCTTGGCGGCACGCGGATTGCCGATGCCGAAGATGTATGTGAGCGCGATCCGGGCCTGCTTGTTGCGGGGCAGATCGACGCCAGCAATACGTGCCATTCTGATTCCTTTGCTGCTTCGCGTTATGTGCCTCCGGCCATAGCCGGCTCGCACGGGTTATGCGGCTTCTCCGGGGTTCATCGCTAGCCTTGACTCCAGCTAACTAGCCCCTTGCCTTTCGGGCACAGGAGGGTTCCGCTTTGCCAGGATGCAACTAGCCCTGGCGCTGCTTGTGCTTTGCGTTCTCGCAGATCACCCGCACCACACCGCGGCGGTTGATGACCTTGCACTTGACGCAAATCTTTTTCACCGATGCACGGACTTTCATTCTTACTGCCCTTCTCCGCGCAAGGAAACAAAGGCGCGGGTTATCAAATACTTACTTGTAGCGGTACACGATCCGTCCGCGATTCAGGTCGTAGGGGCTCAACTCCACGGCCACGCGGTCGCCAGGCAGAATGCGGATAAAATTCTTGCGCATCCTTCCGGAGACATGGGTCAGAACCTCGTGATTGTTCTCGAGCTTGACCTTGAACATGGCGTTTGGCAACGTCTCAATGACGGTTGCCATCACCTCAATCGCGTCTTCCTTCGACAAACCGTATCCCGCTTCTGCCAGCGCGCTTGCGCGCATCCGGCCTGTTAGCCCGAGCCAACTACTCGGTTAAGACTGTCGCGCCGGTAGCCGTTACCGCCACCGTGTGCTCAAAATGAGCACTCATGCTCCCGTCGTCGGTGACCGCCGTCCAGCCGTCCTTCAACACCCTGACGTCCGGCTTGCCGGCGTTCACCATGGGCTCGATGGCGATGACCATTCCCGGGCGCAGTTTCATCCCGCGACCGGCCTCGCCAAAGTTCGGCACCTGCGGATCCTCGTGCATATGGGAGCCGATGCCGTGCCCCACAAAATCCCTCACCACCGAAAACCCCTCGGCCTCCACCACGCCCTGCACCGCGGCGCCGATGTCGCCCAGGGTTGCTCCCGGCTTGACCGCGGCGATGGCCGACTGCAGCGACGCCTCGGTCACACGCAACAGCCGCGCGGTGTCCGGGTGAATCCTCTCGCCCACGGGCACGGTGATGGCCGCATCGCCAAAAAAGCCGTCGATGATCGCCCCGCAGTCCACCGAAACAATGTCCCCTTCCTTCAGGACCCGCTTCGGCGATGGGATGCCATGCACCACTTCGCTGTTGACTGAGGTGCAAAGCACGCACGGAAACCCGTGATACCCCTTGAATGCAGGCCGGGCGCCAAGCTCGGCGATGCGCTTCTCCGCCACCCGCTCGAGATCCAGCGTGGTGGCGCCGGGCTTCACGTGGCTGCGCACCAGTTCGAGCACCTCGCGGACCACCCGGCCGGCGCGGCGCATCTTCTCGATCTCCTGGGACGACTTCAGTACAACCGTCACCCGGCCGAACTCACTCTCAGCGCATGCATGCGCACAAATACCCGCCCCGGGGCTGCCTTACTTGCGCAGCCGCTCGACGGCGGCAACAATACGAGCCGCAATTGCGGCAATCTGCCCGTCCCCATCCACCTCGGCAAAACGCCCCTGCTCCCGATAGTGCTCGACGACGGGCGTGGTCTGTGCAGCGTAAGCGTGCATACGCTCCGCAAAGACCTCTTCCGTGTCATCGGATCGCTGGGCCAGCGCGGCGCCTTCCACATCACAGAAACCTGCCCTCTGGGGCGGGTTTGAATAGATGTTGTAAATCCGCTGGCAGACTGGACAGTTCCTGCGCCCCGTAATGCGACGCAATAATTGATTATAGTCCACATGCAGGCTCACAGCAACCACTGGAAGAGCCCCCGGCTGCCCCCCCAGACGGTCATCAAGCCAGGTGGCCTGGGGCAGCGTCCGCGGAAAACCATCGAGGATATAGCCGTTGGCGGTATCGGGCTGCTGCAGCCGAATTGCCACCATCTCGTTGACCAGCGAGTCGGGAACCAGGTTCCCGTGCTGCATCACATCCTTGGCCGCCACGCCCAGCGCGGTGCCCTGCGCCACATTGGCGCGCAACAGATCGCCAGTGGAGATCTGGGGGATGTTCCACAGTTTCACCAGTTCCTTGGCCTGGGTCCCCTTGCCCACGCCCGGCGCGCCCAACAAAAGAATCGGACCGGGAACGATTTTGACCGCCGTATCCGGGTCGCTTTCCACCGCAGTTGCAGTTAAAGACATTACCAGGTTTTCCTTCCGCGGATGCGACCGGAGCGCGGGGAAAAGCCGTCATAATGACGCATGATCAGCTGCGATTCGATCTGGTT
>JAGWRX010000029.1 GCA_028876395.1 Acidobacteriota bacterium | reverse complement strand
GCAGACCTTATTTACGAATACGGAGAGGAAAGGAGGTCGCGGAGAATCGCCAGAGCCATTGTTCGGGGGCGGCCGGTGACAACTACGGGGCAACTTGCCCGGATTGTCGCCCACGCCGCCCCGGCAATGAAACAGGACAGAATTCATCCGGCGACCAGGACCTTCCAGGCTCTCCGGATTTATGTGAATCGCGAGTTGGACGAGATCAAGGCGCTCATGGAGGCCGCACCAGAATTGCTTAAGCCCTCCGGACGATTGGCCGTCATCAGCTTTCACTCGCTGGAAGATCGCATTGTGAAAGACAGTCTGCGCGAAGGCGCGCGGCAGGGAATCTGGGAAGTATTGACCAAGAAGCCGGTGACAGCCGGCGAAGGCGAGATAGAAATCAACCCGCGCTCGCGGAGCGCGAAGCTGAGAGCGGCGGAAAGAACGAAAAGACAGGGACCAGGGAAAAGGGAATAGGGAACTGAAGACGCGAAGCGGACGATGGAAGCGGGTCTTGTTCCACGGTCTGGCGCTTTTTCACGGTTCATGTTCGGGGAGGAGAATCACCATGGCGGCATGCACAACAACGTATTTTGAGACAGGCCGCGGCTTGACGGCACGGGTTGCCGAGCGCAACGCGGCGCTGCTGGCTCAGCAGCCGATGCGCCGCAGAGGCGCGCGCACGCCGGAGATGCCCATCACCAAACATTTTGACAACTCGCGGCTGGTCAAGGCGCCGGACCCGGTGCGCGTGCGCCAGATGCGCATTTTTTCCGCGGCAATCACCGCGCTGTTCTCTCTGGTGATGATTTATGGTTTGCAGCACTTCAGCGCGATTGAGGGCTCCTACCGTGTAGAGTCAGAGAAGCAGATGCGCGACCAGTTGCGCGAGGAAAACCGCCAGTTGCGTTTGAGCGAGGCCGAATTGTCTGAGCCGGTGCGCATTGACGGCCTGGCCCGCCGCATGGGCCTGGCCGCGCCGCAACCGGGGCAGGTGGTTCACCCGGAGGCTCGCCCGGACCAGATGAGCGCTCCCGCACTGGCGCAAGTCACTCCTCCGCCGTCTCCCGCGCTGTAAGCAGGCCGGCGCAGAATCTACTCGCGAGCGATTCGGCATGCAGGCAACTTCCCGAGCCACCCGGAACCGAAATACCACGCCGCGCGCCATGCCGATGAAGCTGGCGCGTTTCTGGCTTGTATGCCTTTTCTTTCTGGCGTGGGCGCTTGCAATTGCAGCCCGCCTGTTCTGGCTGCAGGTGGTGCGCCACTCGGAATATGTGGAGCGCGCGCAGAAGCAGCAACAGCGCACGTTTGAGGTGGCTCCGCGGCGGGGCGTTCTCTATGACCGCAACCTGCGCGAGCTGGCTATGACGGTGCAGGTGGAGTCGATCTACGCCGAGCCCACCGAGATTGACGACAAGCCGGCCGCCGCGCGTGCATTGGCCGCCGCCATACACAACGATACTGAAGACACGCAGACCACAGCGAAGGCGATTGGCGAACGGCTGGACGCCGGGCATAATTTTGCCTGGGTTGCGCGTCGCGTGAAGCCGGAGATTGCCGGCCGGGTGAAGGCGCTGAATATGAAAGGAATCTACTTTCAGAAAGAGTTCCAGCGCTTTTATCCAGATAACCTGATCGCCGCGCAGGTGCTGGGCTATGTGGGTCTGGACGACAACGGACTGGGCGGCCTGGAGCAGAAGTTTGACGCGCGGCTGCATGGCAAGCCGGGCCTCGTCTTTACCGCAATGGATGCGCGCCGCCATGTGCTCGGGTCCACCGAGCACGAGCCCGAGCCGGGCCAGAACCTGGAACTTACCATCGACGGAAATATTCAGTTCATGGCCGAGCAGGCGCTGGATCATGCGATGGAGAAGACGCAGGCGGCCAACGGGACAGTCGTGGTGCAGGACGTGCACACCGGCCAGATTCTTGCGCTGGCCATCCGGCCCGCCTTCAATCCCAACGATTTTCGTCACACGACGCCTGCTTTGTTGCGGAATCACGCGGTGAGCGACGTCTATGAACCGGGCTCGGTGTTCAAGCTGGTCACCTACTCGGCGGCGCTCGATCAACGCGTGGCCAAGCCCGACGACATGATTGATTGCCAGGGCGGGCAGATCACACTGGCCGGCCGCGTGATCCACGACGACAAGAGCGACCGCGGGCTGGGAACGGTGACGGTGGCGACGGCGCTGGCCAGGTCAAGCGATGTGGCCGCGGTGAAGCTGGCGCTGAAGGTGGGCCAGGACCGCTTCTATCAATACGTTCGCGACTTCGGCTTTGGCAGCCGCACGGGGATGGAGTTGCCGGGTGAGACGCGCGGCCTGCTGCGGCCCACGAGCAAGTGGAACGGCTCGTCCATAGGGTCCATCGCCATCGGACAGGAAGTGGGCGTCACGCCGCTGCAACTGGTCTCAATGGTCTCAACGATTGCCAACGGCGGGGTGTACCTGCCGCCGCGCGTGCTGATGCCTGGGCAGTTGGACCGCGCCACAGACGGCCAGCCCTCGACTGCATTGAAGGCCGAGCCTTTCAGGCCGGGCGAAGACCTGCCCAACCCGCTGCCTCCGGGGGCGCATCGCGTGATTTCGACGATGACCGCTGCCGAGATGCGCAAGATGATGGAAGGCGTGGTGCTGTACGGCACGGGCAAGCCGGCGCAGCTCAATGGCTACTCGTCGGGCGGCAAGACGGGCACCGCGCAGAAGATTGACCCGGTGACACATCGGTATTCCAAGACGATGCACATTGCATCGTTTGCCGGTATCGCCCCCGTCAACAGTCCGGTGATCGCCGTGGCTGTTGTGCTCGATTCGCCCAAGGGTGCGTACTACGGCACGGCGGTGTCTGCGCCTGTGTTTGCCGAGGTGGCGCAACAGGTGCTGGAGTACCTTGGCGTTCCGCACGACATCGATGTACAGCCGTCGCATGCGCCGTCCAAGACTGCGGTCATCGCCTCGGAAGATGACGCCGGGGCCGATCAGGACGATGTCAACGCACTCTATGCGGCGGTCAACGATCTGCCCGCGGACGACCCGCTGCGCGCGGCTCCCGCCCAATCCTTCTCGACCGATCAGCCGTCCCCGGCTTCCGCAGCGTCCGTAACGGCTCCTGGCAAAAAGCCAATCACCGTTGGGATATCAGCCTCGGCAGGCCCTGCGCCCGCAGCCGGTACGCAGGAGCAGCAGCCCGCGCAAAAGACGCTCACCCAGGTGACCATCAGCGACGGCAAAAAACTGACGGTTCCTTCACTGGTGGGTCTGCCGGTGCGCAAGGTGATTGAGGCGGCCGCCGCAGCGGGCCTGGATGTAGAGGTAAGTGGCGATGGCACCGCGCGGGAGCAGGCCCCTGCGCCCGGCACACAGGTTGCGACGGGAACGCGCATCGTGGTGCGCTGCGGGCGGTAATCCGCACCGCTGGCGTCTGGTGCTTGCGCCCCGGCAATCTACAATCAAGCACGAGATGAAGTGGAACGACCTGATTGCAGAAGTAACGTCTGTCGGAGCTGCCGGCGATTCGGCGCAGCCGGTAATGGGCGTCGAGTACGACTCGCGGCGCGTGCGGCCTGGCGCGGTGTTTGTGGCCATGAAGGGCGGCTCGACCGACGGCAACCGCTACATTGACAAGGCTCTCGCAGCAGGCGCGCTGGGCATTATCACTGACTCGTCGCAAGCCTTCGACCATCTGGTGGTCTACAAGGCCGGCGTTCCGGTGCTCGAGGTGGAGCACGGACGGCGCGCTCTGGCGCAGGCTGCAGCCGCGTTCTTCGGCCACCCGGAGCGCATCCTTGCGGCCACGGGCATCACCGGGACCAATGGCAAGACGACTACGGCATTCCTGACCGAGGCGCTGCTCAACGCGGCAGCACGCACGACCGTGCTGGTGGGCACCATCGAGTATCACGTTGCCGGCGAGGTGCGCCCTTCGCTGCACACCACGCCCGAATCGCGCGACCTGTTTGAGCTGATGGCCGAGGGCGCGGGCCGCGGGGCCACGGAACTGGTGACCGAGGTATCGAGCCATGCGCTCGACCAGGGGCGCGCTGCGGGAGTCAATTTCGATGTGGCCGTCTTCACCAACCTGACCCGCGACCATCTTGACTATCACGAGACGATGGAAAAGTATTTCGCGGCCAAGCGTCTGCTGTTTGACGGCAAGGTGTACCCGGCGCCCCGTGTGGCGGTGCTGAATGCGCACGACCCGTACAGCGCGGAGCTGGCTGACGCGGCGCGCAAGGCGGGCGCGGAGATTCGCACCTTCGGAATCGGTCAGGGCGACTGGCGCGCGGCGGGCTACTCTCTCACTCCGGGTGGCGCGGAACTGGACTTGGAAACGCCGGCGGGCTCGGCGCGCGTGACGTCGCACCTTGCCGGCGAAGTGAACATCCTGAACCTGCTGGCGGCGTTCACGGCGGCGCATGCGCGCGGCGTGCCTTTTGCTGATCTCGTGGACTATGTGCCGCAGCTCAGGCCGGTTCCCGGCCGCTTTCAGCCGGTGGATGCGGGCCAGCCTTTCGCGGTGATTGTGGACTACGCGCACACCGACGACGCACTGCGCAACCTGACAACCCTGGCGCGGCAGATGACCGCGCCTTCCGGGGGGCGCGTGATTACTGTGTTCGGCTGCGGCGGCGACCGCGACCGCACCAAGCGGCCGAAGATGGGCCAGGCGGCGGGCGAGGGAAGCGACATGGTTGTGGCCACGAGCGACAATCCGCGCTCAGAGGAGCCGCTGGTGATTCTGGCTGAAATTGAGCCGGGCCTGAAGTCCAGCGGCGTCCGCTACACCATCGAGCCGGATCGCGCAGCAGCCATCCGGCTGGCGCTCGCGGAGGCCGGGCCGCATGACGTGGTTCTCATCGCAGGCAAGGGCCACGAGACGGAACAGATTCTGGCAGGGCGAACGATTCCTTTCGACGATGCGGAGATTGCGCTTTCCTCGCTCGCGCAACTGGGATACGGTGGAGAGCGATGAAACTTACATTGGCTGAAGCGGCTGTGGGCGCGGGTGCGGTGCTGGAGGCGCCGGCCAGCATTTCGCAGCCTGGCGCGCTGGTGGCACGGGGCTACTCCATTGACTCGCGCACCGTGGCGCCGGGCGAGCTGTTTTTTGCCGTGCGCGGCGAGCGGCTGGACGGGCATGACTTTGTTGCTGCGGCAGTGGAGCGCGGAGCGGTGGGCGCGGTTGTGTCGCGGGCCAGGGTGGCAGGGCTGCCTGACGCCGCGCTGTCCGTGCCGCTGCTGATTGCCGAAGACACGCTGGTTGCGCTTCAGGCGCTGGCCGCGCATGTGCGCCGCCAGTGGGGCAAGCGGGTGGTGGCTGTCACCGGGTCGGCCGGCAAGACGACAACCAAGGAGGCGATTGCCGCTGCACTGGGAACGAAGTTCAACGTGCTCAAATCCACGGGCAACCTGAACAACGCATACGGACTGCCGCTGCAACTGCTGCGCCTCGAACCGGAGCACGAGTATGCCGTCATCGAGATGGGCATGAACCATCCTGGCGAGATTGCCGCGCTGGCGCGCATTGCCGCGCCCGACTGGGGCGTGGTGACGAACGTGGGCACGGCGCACATAGAGAACTTTGCCGAGGGCCAGGCCGGAATTGCCCGCGCCAAGTTTGAGCTGGTGGCCGCACTACCGGCTAGCGGCGTGGCTTTCCTGAACTGCTGTGACCCCTATGTTTCCCAGTTTGGCCGCGATTTTCTCGGGAGAGTAGTTTACTTTGGCGACGGTCCATGCGCCGATCCGCAGATTGTTCAGGAGAGCGAGGACCTGGCGGGCTTGCACGTGCGCTATCGCGCCGGGGATCGGGAGGGCAGTTTCACGCTCCATCTGCTCGGCGCACATAACGGATCCAATGCCATGGCGGGGCTGGCCGTGGCCCTGGAGGCGGGCGTCGAACTGGACGCAGCCGTCAAGGCGCTTGAATTGCTCACGGCCGGCGACAAGCGCGGCGAGGTGATGGAGATTGGCGGCGCCACCCTGCTGAATGACAGCTACAACTCCAATCCCGAGGCGCTGCGCTCCATGATTCGCACCCTGGCCGCGCGTCCGGCGCGCCGCCGCATCCTCGTGGCCGGCGAGATGCTCGAACTTGGCGAACACGGCGTTGCGCTGCACACCGCATGTGGCAAGGCCGCAGCCGAGAGCGGTCTGGACATGGTGGTGGGCGTGCGCGGCAACGCGGTGCATCTGGCCGCGGCGGCCTGCGCCGGGGGCGTGGCGTCGCTGTTTCTGCCCGATGCCGAGTCTGCCGGCCAGTGGCTCAAACAAAACCTGCGCGATGGCGACGTGGTGCTAGTGAAGGGCTCGCGCGGCGTTCACCTGGAGCGCGCAATCGAGGCTGCCAGAAATCAAACCGCATTGGCGGAGGCACAGTGAATCTGAAGAAGTCTGTTGGCTGCATGGTGCTGCTTGCGGCTTGTCTGCTGGCGGTGCCGCTGGCGGCGATGGACCCGGCGTGGACCACTCCGTTCCCGCCCTTCCGCATCGCCGGCAACCTCTACTACGTCGGCAGCGCGGATCTCGCGTCCTACCTGATCGTTACGCCGCAGGGCGACATCCTCATCAACAGCAGTCTTGAGTCCTCTGTGCCGCTGATCAAGAAGAGCGTGGAGGAACTGGGCTTCCGCTTCAGCGACATCAGGATTCTGCTCATCAGCCACGGGCATTACGACCACTGCGCGGGAAGCGCCGAGATTAAGCGCCAGACAGGGGCCAGATATTTCGTGATGGACGCGGATGTGCCCGTCGTCGAGTCAGGAGGCAGGGACGACTTCAATTACGCCGCAGACAAGTCCATGCGGTTTCCCCGGACACATGTGGACCGCGTGTTGCACGATGGCGACCAGGTGCGGCTGGGAGAGACGGTTTTGACCGCGCACCTCACAGCAGGCCACACAAAGGGAACCACGACCTGGACACTGGACGAAACCGAACAGGGTAGAACGATGCATGTGGTCATCGTCGGCAGCCCCAATGTGAATCCCGGCTACAAGCTGGTGGGGAACACGGAGTATCCGCGGATTGCCGAGGACTATGCGCATGGGTTTCAGGCGCTCAGGGGCCTCAAGTGCGATATTTTTCTTGGCGCGCACGGCGGCTATTTCGGGCTGCGGCAGAAGTATGCGCGCTGGAAGGCCGGAGATCGCAACGCATTCATCGACCCGCAGGGATACCAGAGCTATATCGACGATCGCGAACGGGCCTTTGCGGCGGAATTGAAGCGGCAGTCGGCTGCGAAGCGGGCGGGCTCGCATCCACAGCCGCCCCCGCACCCGGCCCTGTAAAATCAACCTGAAACCGCCTCAATCCGGCTCGGGAGGCCCTTTGCTTTACTGGCTGCTCTATCAAAAGCTTTATCCGTTCTTTCACCCGTTCCGCATCTTCCGCTACCTGACGTTTCGCACGGCCTTCGCCTCGCTCACGGCGCTGCTGATTGCGCTGTTCATCGGGCCTTACGTGATTCAGAAGCTGCGCGAGTTCCAGATCGGCCAGTACGTCCGCGAGGACGGTCCTCAGTCGCACCAGAAGAAGTCGGGCACGCCCACCATGGGCGGCGTACTGATTGTGATTGCCATTCTGCTGCCCACAGTGCTGTGGGCCGACCCTTCCAACCCGTTTGTCTGGGTCACCGTCTTTTCAACGCTCGCCTTCGGGGCCATCGGCTTTGCCGACGATTACATCAAGGTGGTCAAGCGGCGCAGCCTCGGGCTCACGGCGCGGGCCAAACTCTTCTGGCAGATGCTGGCCGCAGCCCTGGTGGCGGTTTCGCTGGTGGTGCTGTCGCAGTTCAAGATGTTTTCAACCAACATGTCTGTGCCTTTCGCCAAGAGCCTGCGGCCCGACATGCAGTGGCACTGGGCCGGCGCGCTGCCGCACCTGGGCTTTCTGGCCTTTCTGCCTTTCGTTGCGTTTGTGATCTTTGTGCTGATGGGTTCCACCAACGCGGTGAACCTGACGGATGGCCTGGACGGGCTGGCCATCGGCTGCACCATCATCGCCGCCGGCGCACTGACCGTGCTTACTTATGTGAGCGGCCACGTGGTCTTTGCCGATTACCTGGAACTGCAGCGCATGCCCCTGGTGGCCGAGCTGACTGTCTTTTGCGGGGCCATGGTGGGCGCCTCCATCGGTTTTCTCTGGTATAACGCCCACCCGGCCGAGATTTTCATGGGCGACGTGGGCTCGCTTGCCCTGGGTGGCGCCATCGGCACGGTCGCGGTCATCATCCGCCAGGAACTGCTGCTGCCGTTCATTGGCGGCATCTTCATTCTTGAGGCGCTCTCCGTGATGCTCCAGGTGGGCAGCTACAAACTGCGCAACAAGAAGCGTATCTTCAAGATGGCCCCTCTGCATCATCATTTTGAGCAGTTGGGCTGGCATGAGTCCAAAGTGATCGCCCGCTTCTGGATTGGCGCGCTGGTGTTTGCACTGTTTGCACTCACCACCCTGAAACTGCGCTAGCCTGCCCGCCGCGGTGCACAATAGAGAAGTTGCGAGTTGCGCAAAAGCCCAAGGATAGACGTGATGATGGAGCTTAAAGGGAAAAAGGTTCTGGTGGTTGGACTGGGCAAGTCCGGTCTGGCCGCGGCATTGTTTCTGCGCCGTCGCGGTGCCCATGTCACGGTCTCCGATGTCCGCAGCGCCGAGGCGCTGGCCAAGGATATTCCCGCCCTGCTCGAAGAAGGCATCATGGTGGAGACGGGCGGCCACGGCCTGTTGACCTTTCGCCGCCAGGATCTGATCGTGGTGAGCCCTGGCGTGCCTCTGGATACGCCCGAGCTGGTGCAGGTGAGGGGCTTTGGCCTTCCGGTGATCGGCGAACTGGAGCTTGCCGCACGCTTTCTCAAGGGAAAGTGCGTGGCCATTACCGGCTCCAACGGCAAGACCACCACCACGGCTCTGCTGGGTGAAATTCTGCAGGAGGCCGGGCTGCCTACGCTGGTGGGCGGCAACATCGGCGTGCCCGTCGTTGCCCTGATCGACGAAAGCATCGACCAGTCCTGGTCGGTGCTCGAGGTCTCCAGCTTTCAGCTCGAAACCACTGAGCAGTTCCATCCCAATATCGCCGTCATCCTGAACATTACGCCCGACCACCTTGACCGCCACGGCACCTTTGAGAATTACGCGCGGGCCAAGGAGCGCATCTTTGCCGCGCAGAACGAGACGGACCAGGTGGTGCTCAACGCAGACAACGTGCGCGCTGCCGCTGCGGCTGCCCATTCCAAGGCAATGGTCTACTGGTTCTCCCTTGAGCATCCGGTGCCGCAGGGAACCTGGGTGGAGAACGGCTTCGTTGTGTATCGTCCGGCGAAGGACGCGCCGACCGAGATGGTGCTGCCCTTGAGCGGCATTCCGCTGAAGGGCGAGCATAACGTGGAAAATGTGCTGGCCGCGGTGTGTGCCGCGCGCCTGGCCGGAGCACCGGCTGAGGCGATTCGCCGGGCCATCGAGCAGTTCAAGGCGGTCGAGCATCGCCTCGAGTACGTGGCTACCCTCAACGGCGTTGAGTATTACAACGACTCCAAGGCCACCAACGTGGACGCCACGGCGAAGGCGATTGCCGCGTTTTCCTCGGGCATTCATCTCATCCTCGGCGGCAAGGACAAGAACTCCGACTACACGCAGCTCGCCGATCTGCTGCGCACGCGGGTGCGCGCTGTCTACACCATCGGCTCGGCGGCGACCAAGATCGAGTCGCAGTTACGCGGAATGGTCCAGCTCCACTCCTGCGAGACGCTGGAGAAAGCCGTGAACGCGGCGGCTGCCGCAGCGAGACCGGGCGAGGTGGTGCTGCTGGCGCCGGCCTGCTCCAGCTTTGACCAGTTTGAAAGCTATGAGCATCGCGGCCGTGTCTTCAAGGAACTCGTCAATGAATGGCGGGGCTGGAAGGTATGGCAAAACGCGTAGGTGTCGACAAGTGGATCTTTTACACCACGCTGCTGCTGGTTGTGGTGGGGCTGGCGATGGTCTTCTCCGCCTCCGCCGTGGTGGCCCAGGAGCGATTCCACACGCCCTATGCGTTTGTCGGCAAACAGGCCGGATGGGCGTTCATCGGCGTGCTATGCATGGTCGGGCTGATGAACGTGGACTACAGCCGGTACAAGTCGCCGCGCTTTATATATACTGCGCTGGCCGTCACCACGGTGCTGCTGGTGATGGTCTTCTTTTTTCGCGACTCGCACAACGTGCATCGCTGGATTCGCTTCGGCGGCCTGTTTACCTTTCAGCCGTCTGAGATTGCCAAGCCGGTTCTCATCCTGTTCCTGGCGTGGTTTCTGCACACCCGCCTGGATGCCATGCGCGACGTGAGGAACACGCTGCTGCGCGCGGCCATCATGCCGGTGCTCTTTATTCTTCTCATCGTCAAGCAGCCCGACCTGGGCACGGCGCTTGTGCTGGCCGGCGTGACGGCGATGATGCTGGTGCTGGCCGGGATGGAGTGGAAGTACCTGTTTGGCGCCATTGCAACGGCGGCGCCGTTTCTGGCTGCGCTGCTGTTCTGGGTTTCCTGGCGCAGGCAGCGCATGCTGGTCTTTCTTCATCCCGACTCCGATCCGCAGGGCGCCGGCTTCCACATCAACCAGTCGCTCATCGCTGTGGGCACCGGCGGACTGGCCGGCCGAGGATACATGGAGGGCATGCAGAAGCTCTTCTACCTGCCTGAGGCCTCCACGGACTTTATCTTCGCCAACATTGCCGAGGAGCTGGGCTTCATCGGCGCCATCTGCATTCTCACGCTCTTTGTGGTTCTGGGCGTGCGCGGGTTGCGCGTCGCCTTCCGTTCGAAGGACCCTTTCGCGCGCCTGACTGCGTTCGGCATCACGACGGCCATTCTGCTGCAAGCCTTCTTCAACATCAGCGTGGTGCTTTCGCTGCTGCCCACCAAGGGGATTCCGCTGCCCTTCATCTCGTCCGGCGGAACATCCGTCTTCTTTACGCTGGCCAGCATCGGCATCCTGCTCAACATCTCCAAGAAGGTCGATTGACGCGTACCCGGGCGGATTGCGTCTGATCGTCGCCCCACGCTGACTTTGCTAGGATGACATGAGTTCGGCATCGCCACACAGAAACAGGCCGGTGCGCCCGGACCCGTTTTTCTGCATCTCTTCACGGAAGGCTGACGCTTGGCGGAACTGCGCGTACTCATTGCCGGTGGCGGCACCGGCGGACACATCATTCCGGCCCTCGCCGTGGCCCGCGAACTTGTTGCTCGCCACGGGGCCGAGGTGCTGTTTGTGGGAACCGCGCGCGGCATGGAGACGCGTCTTGTGCCGGATGCCGGCTTCAATCTGCGCCTGGTGGATGTGGGGCCGCTCAAGAATGTTTCGGTCATTACCCGGATGCGCACCCTGGTGGATTTGCCGCGCAGCGTGTTTGCCTGCCGAAGGCTGATCCGCGAGTTCAAGCCCGGCGTGGTTTTCGGGGTGGGCGGCTATGCCTCGGGGCCGGGCCTGGCGGCGGCGCTGCTGCTCAAGGTGCCCGCCATGGCCTTTGAGCCCAACGCCATGCCGGGCCTGGCCAACCGGCTGGTGGGCAGGCGCGTGCAGGCTGCGGCGGTCAATTTCCCCTCGGCGGCAAAGTGGTTTCGTCATGCTGAGGTGACCGGTATCCCGGTGCGTCCGGAGTTTTTTACGCTGCAGCCGCCTGCCGGTTCAGCGCTGCGGTTGCTGGTGTTCGGCGGCTCCCAGGGCGCGCGACTATTCAACAAAACGCTGCCGCGTATCGCGCCTACGCTGCTGAATGCCGTTCCCGGCCTCTCCATTCTGCATCAGAGCGGTGCCCGCCACGTGGAGAGCACGCAGGCGGACTACGCTGCCAGCGGAGCCGACTCCGAGCGCTGGCAGGTGCGGCCTTTCCTTGACGACATGCCTGTGCACTTTGGCCGGGCCAGCCTGGTGATGGCGCGCAGCGGCGCCTCTACGGTGGCGGAACTGGCCGCGGCCGGCAAGCCCGCGTTGCTTGTGCCCTTTGCCGCCGCCGCTGACGACCACCAGAGGCGTAATGCCGAGGAAATGGTGAACGCCGGAGCCGCTCTCATGCTGCAGGAGCGGGAACTGGACACTCAAGACAGATTGCTCGAAGCGCTGAAAAACTTGCTCACGTCGCCCGAGCGCCTGGCTTCCATGGCCGCGGCGGCGCGAACCCAGGCGCATCCCGGTGCAGCCGAGCGAATTGCCGATCGTCTGGCGAGTCTTGCGGGAGCCCGGTAGTTCCCGCCAACCCATCTACAACTCACTTCAAGCTTCAACCAACAAAAAGCCCGCCTGCCGAAGCAGACGGGCTTTTCGATGAGACATTCACTTTGACTTACCGGTGACCGCCGCCACCATGGCCGCCGCCTCCACCGCCGTGGAATCCACCACCTCCACCGCCGCCATGGAAGCCACCACCGCCACCACCGTGGAAGCCGCCGCCGCCGCCGCCGTGGAACCCACCGCCGCCATGAAAACCGCCGCCCTGGAAGCCGCCACCACGGTTGCCACCGCCACTGAAGCCGCGGTTACCGCCACCATTGAAGCCGCCACGATAGGGGCTGCCACCGAAGCCGCCGACATGCCCGCCGCCAAAGCCTCTGGAGTTGCCGCCTGCATACGCCATGGGAGCGTGTCCGCCACCGGCTCCGCGACCGCCAAAGCCGCCACCGCCGCCATTGACGCCGTGACCACCATTGCCACCGTAGCCACCATTTCCGCCGTGGCCGCCATATCCGCCATTGCCGCCATAGCCGCCGCCGCCATTTACGCCGTGGCCGCCGTATCCGCCATAGCCGCCGCCGTGACCACCGTATCCACCGCCATGGCCGCCGTACCCGTTGCCATTGCCGCCGTACCCGCCGCGGCCGCCGTATCCGCCGCCGTAGCCGCCGCGACCGTAGCCGTCATGTCCATATCCGCCGCGACCCCAACCGTCATGTCCCCAGCCGCCGCGACCCCAGCCGCCGCCCCAGTCGTCACGGTCCCCCCAACCGTCCCAGCCGCCGCCCCAGCCACCCCAGCCGCCGCCCCAGCCCCAGCCATACCAGGGGCCGGCGCCGATAAACAGGCCGCCTGTAAACCAGCTCGGCCCATAATAGCCATAGGGAGCGCATGAGTAGGGGTAATAGGCATAGTAGCCCCACTGGCAAACCGGAGGGCCGTCATCGTCGTCGTAATATGCGGGCACAGGGACGACAGCGGGGCCGATTCCGATTCCGACACCCACTGACACCTGAGCCCTTGCCACTGAGGCAAAGGGCGCAACCAGAAGCATCGCGAACAGGATGAGGCGTAATCTCTTCATGACTTCCTCCTTGCGCTGCCCCGTCCCGCCGTTCTGGACATGGGATACGGAGGCGACCCCCGCGCTCAGCACCCGCCGGTTCGGGCTTACTGCCGGGCCGGCTTCTTTCCATTCAAACAGTGCCCGGCCGGTTAAGTTGCGGTCTATTCAATAGAATCTTTCAGGGCGGGGCAGGCGCCAGGGTCGATTTGCACACATTCCGGCAAAAGAACCTTCCAAGGTATCTTGGCGCATTGTTCTTGCCGGCTCCACGACGATTGCTTTCGCGCTGTTTTTCTACCTCTCATGTCATTGCAGCAAAAGGAGATCCCGTTGACAAACCGTGCGCAAGGCACCTTTACGGTCAAAATCCAGCGCTTACGCCGGCCCCTGCGGAGGGGCTGGGCCGTTTCTCGATTGACAAGCAAATCCACGGTGGCCTGGAGGCGACGACCCGTGGCGAGATGATCTCAGGTGGCGATCCAAAGCAGGGAAACGCCGGATACGTGGCGATGGAGGTGGTTACCGGGACGCTCAACGGCATGCGCGGCAGTTTTGCTCTCCAGCACTCGGCCACCATGGACCCAGGTGGATACAGAATGTCCGTCATCGCAGTGCCGGGTTCAGGGACCGGGGAACTGAAAGGAATCGCAGGCACGTTCACCATCCGCATTGAGAACGGGCGGCACTCGTACGACTTTGATTATTCCCTGCCTGAGTAGCAGACTGCATGCTGCAAGGCACATGAAAAGGCCCCTCCCGAAGGAGAGGCCGCCCAATCAAGTCGCATGGAGCCTAGTCGTCGCCGCGGCGATAGCCTTCGCGGTTCCAGCCGCGATGCTCACCACGGTCGTGGCGCCAGCCGTCGTCCCGGCGCCAGCCGCCTTCGCGTCCCCACCCGTAGCCTCGACCCCAGCTGTCTTCACGATCCCAACCCTGGTCGTCTCCCCTGAACTGCCACTGCCCCGGCATCCAATAGCCATTGGCCATATAGCCGTTCATCCATACGTATCCAGGCCCCGGACAGGGAGGAACATAGGCTGCCGGTCCGCCTACATAGATTCCGAACTCGGCCGCCTGAGCCTGGGCTGCTCCCATTCCCATTGCACCCGCTGCGATCGCCGCGCCAAGCATCCAGCTCTTCATGCTGCCCATAACTCCTCCATCCCACCCGGCGCTGATTCTCAGCGAAGCCGGTGCGTCTGCTTCCGGGTTGAGGCTTGTCTGTTTCCGCCCCGCCGTTGCGCCGCTCATGTCCCAATTGAACAGCGGGCGGGGAAGAATGTTGCGTCCGCAGGGCAAAAATAAACCGCCGCAACTTTCCGGCAGATCAGGGTTTATGGCGCCTGCTCGCGTGTGTGCGGGGCTGCCGGGCAGGCCAGTGGTACAGTGGAGTTTCGCACACAAATGTTTGCCACTTCCCAGCACGCGCACTTTATCGGGATCGGCGGAATCGGCATGAGCGGCATTGCCGAGATTCTGCTGAGCCTGGGGATGAAGGTGTCCGGTTCCGATCTGCGGCGCGGTCCAGCGACGGACCGGCTTGCTCAACTGGGCGCGACCGTTTACGAAGGGCATGACGCGGCTCACGTGGCTGGTGCTACGGTCGTGGTCACCAGTTCAGCTGTATCCACAAGCAATCCTGAGGTAATGGAGGCGCACGCCCGCAAGATTCCCGTCATCCAGCGCGCGGAGATGCTGGCCGAGTTGATGCGCCTCAAATACGGCATTGCCATCGCCGGCATGCACGGCAAGACCACCACTACCACCATGGTGGCCTCGGTGCTGACGGCCGGAGGGCTGGATCCAACGGTTGTGGTCGGTGGCCGCGTGGATGCGCTGGGCTCAAACGCCAGGCTCGGGACCACGCAGTATCTGGTGGCCGAGGCCGATGAGAGCGATCGCTCGTTCCTCAAGCTCTCGCCCATTCTCGCCGTGGTGACCAACCTGGACCGCGAGCACATGGACTGCTACCGCGACATGGCCGACGTGGAACAGGCGTTCCTCGCGTTCATGGACAAGGTTCCGTTCTACGGCGCTGTGACTGCCTGCCTGGACAACCCGCTGCTGGCGGCGATTCTGCCCAGGGCGCGGAGGCGCGTGTTCACGTATGGCGCGTCTGCCGGGGCTGACTACCGCCTGGAGCTGCTTGAGGCTGTGCAGGGATGCTTCTCGCGCTTTGTTGTTTCCACGGCGACGGGGCCTCTTGGTCCATTTGAGCTGCACGTGCCGGGGCGCCACAACGTGCTGAATGCCACGGCCGCGGTGGCCATTGCGCACCAGCTTGAAGTGCCCGGGGAGAGGATCGCCGAAGGGCTCAGGCGCTTTCGCGGCGTGGACCGGCGCTTTCAGCAGCGCGGCCATGTGCGCGGCGTTACCGTGGTGGACGACTACGGCCACCATCCCACGGAGATTCGCGCCACGCTGGCCGCGGCGCGCGAGTGCGGACATGTCCGCGTTCACGTTGTCTTTCAGCCCCATCGGTTCACGCGCACCCGCGACCTGCTGGACGAGTTTGCGGACGCGTTCAAAGATGCCGATACGGTGACCGTGCTGCCCATCTACGCGGCCAGCGAGGAGCCGATTCCCGGCGTCACGGCGGAGCTGCTCGCCGGCAGGATTAAAGGCCCGCACGTGCTGTTCGCTGCGGACTTTGCCGCCGCGATTGCCGCGGTGGTTGCCGAGGCCCGTCCCGGAGACCTGATCCTGACGCTCGGAGCGGGAAGCGTGAGCCAGCTTGCCCCGCAGATCCTGGCTGCGCTGGAAGCCGCCTGAGAGCGGACTGCCTGCGAGACGCCGGCAGACCCCGTAGCTCCTGCTCAAACGGTTTACTGAGCGCAGAGGCCCTGCTATGATGCGGCGGGCAAGGTTTTGCTTGCCGTAAGGAGCGGGTATGGCAAAGAGTTCACGCAGGGGCTTTCTGAAGGCTGCATCGGCAACGGCGGCGGCCATGGCAATTTCAAGCCGGGTAACGGCCTGGGCGGAAGAGAGCGGCGCAACGGGGCCGGTGAAAGTGTGGGGCACGTTTCGCGACCGGCGCCATGCTGCGCAGGAGCCGCTTGCGTGGAAGCCCGCGGCTCACGTCATGGCCGACGCGATCGCGCTCGATCCCAAGGCAACCAGGCAGGAGATGCTGGGTTTTGGCGCGGCCATGACCGACGCCACATGCTACGTGCTGAGCCGCATGCGCAACGAGGAGCGCGAGGCGGTGATGCACGATATGTTCGCCG
The DNA here is from genome assembly GCA_028876395.1 of Acidobacteriota bacterium. Lineage (GTDB taxonomy): Bacteria > Acidobacteriota > Terriglobia > Terriglobales > Acidobacteriaceae > Telmatobacter. Next base: position 6,655 of record JAGWRX010000029.1, on the reverse strand, counting down.
CCGACCAGATGGCGATGAATGTGTGCCGCACCTGCATTGGGGCGAGCGATTACTCGCGAACCGTGTACAGCTTCGACGAGAGCAGAGAACCCGATCCTGAGTTGAAGAAGTTCTCCATCGACCACGACAAGGCCTACATCCTGCCCATGCTGCGCGAGGCGCGCAAGGTAAACCCCGAACTGTTTCTCTTCTCCTCGCCGTGGAGCCCACCGGGATGGATGAAGCCGAATGGCTCCATGCTGGGCGGCGCCATGCGCAAGCTCAACTTCGGCCCGTATGCGCAGTACTTCCTCAGGTTCCTTGAAGGCTACAAGTCCGAGGATGTTGCCATTGATGCCGTAACAGTGCAGAACGAAGTGGATGCCGAGCAGGAGGGTCGCATGCCCGCCTGCCTGTGGGCGCAGGAGCAGGAGATCGAGTTTGTGAAGAGCCACCTGGGCCCGGCGCTGCGCAAATCTGGCATGTCCACAAAGATATGGGTGCTCGACCACAACTACAGCCTGTGGGGCCGGGCCATCGACGAGCTGAGCGATCCGGCTGCATACGAATACATCGACGGCATTGCCTGGCACGGCTATGTGGGTGAGGCCTCGGCCATGTCGCGCGTGCATGATGCCTTCCCGCAGAAGAATGCCTACTGGACCGAGGGCGGGCCGGACATCAATGCGCCGGACTACCTGACGGACTGGACCACGTGGACCGATACCTTCAACGGCGTCGTCAACAACTGGGCGCGTTCCATTACCTCGTGGAACCTGGCGCTCGACGACAAGGGAAATCCCAACATCGGACCGTTCTCGTGCGGCGGCGTGATCACAGTGGACAACGCGACCCGCAAGGTGACGCGCAGCGGGCAGTACTGGGCCTTTGCGCACTACTCCAAACATGTGCGGCGCGGCGCGAAGGTGTTTGCCACGGATGGGCTGGGCGGGCAGGGCGCGGGCGGCGCCGTGACGCATGCGGGTTTCCGCAATCCCGATGGCAGCTTTGTGGTGGTGCTGGCCAATCGCGGCCCGCAAAAGCGCGCGCAGTTGCTGATGGGCTCGCAGGCTCTCGATGTCGATCTGCCTGCGGACTCCGTGCATACGCTCGAGTGGGCCTAGACGGCTGAAGATCTTTTGACGGCAGCGCCGCCTGCGCCGGCAGGCCGCGCTGCCCTGCAACATCATTTGCCGCATTTTTATCCATCCCCGTTACGCTATGGATTCCCCTTGTCGCCGTTGCGGAAAAAAGCCGCGCGGCTGCGGGCTATAGTTGAGTCTGGCGAATCTCACGACCGTGCTCAGGCGTGGCGATACAAGGCAATCACCGAACTCGATCCCTTGTTTGGGAAGATGAAGCGCCCGTGGAGTCTCGTTTTCGGCGCGTGCAGCAGAGTGTGCCTCTCACAGGGCGCGGACTGCCCGGCATGCCGCTGGAGATGGAGGACGCTGACGGCGACGAGAAGCCGCGTTTCGACCGCCCGCGCAACCCGTGGTGGCGGCCCGCCGGTTCCATGGGGCGTGTGTTGCTGGGGCTTGGCGCGCTGATCGTTCTGTCCGGCTTCGCCTTCTCCATTCATCAGTGCACAAAATTTCTTGAGCGCGACGCGCGTTTTCGCGTTGCGGGCACGGGCAACATTCAGGCCACAGGGCTGTCTGAGGTGCGGCGGTCCGACATGCTGCCAATCTTCGGCGAGGACATCGGGCGGAACATCTTCTTTGTTCCTCTGGCCCAGCGGCGCAATCAACTGGAACAGATTCCCTGGGTGGAGCGAGCGACGGTCATGCGCGTGTTGCCGGACCAGATCCGTGTTGCGGTGGTGGAGCGGCAGCCGGTGGCGTTTGTGCGTCACGGGCAGCAGATCGGACTGGTGGACGCCAGCGGAGTTCTGCTGACCATGCCGGCAGCCATGATGGCGCAGCATCGCTATTCTTTTCCTGTGCTGACGGGCATCGATGCCCGCGACCCGATGGCCTCGCGTCAGGCGCGCATGGCGGTCTATCTGCGCCTGCTGGGCGAACTGGATGTCAACGGCCAGCATCTTTCCGATCAGATTTCAGAGATTGATTTGACCGATCCCGAAGATGCCCGCGTGCTGATGCCGGAGCAGGGAGGCGATATTCTGGCGCACTTCGGCGAAGACCGCTTTCTCGACCGCTATCAGCGCTACAAGGCGCACATCGCCGAATGGCGGCAGCAGTATCCGAAGCTGGCGGCGGTGGATCTGCGCTATGACCAGCAGGTGGTGTTGGAGATGGCCCCCGGCGCCGGCGCCGATCAGACTGCCACGAGCGACGGCGGCGGCAAGCCCGCGGCCGGTGAACCTGTGAAGACGCAAGCCAAGGCGGCTGCAACGCAGACCAGCACGCCGAAGCACGCGGCGAGCAGCAAGCCGGCAAAAACTCACGCAAGTCCGCACGCCGGTTCCCACACGAACTCGCACGCGAGCCTGACCGCAAGCGCAGCTGCAAAGGCGCGCGCTGCAAAGGCCAGAGAAAAGAAACGCGCAGCGGCAAGACGCGCCGCGCTCAACCAGCACAGGCAGAAGAACGCCTCAACAACCCGACCGGCCGCAGTCGCAGGGCAGGGTCAGTGAGTCCCGAACGATGAGCCAGAAGCAGGACAACCTGATCGTGGTGCTCGACATTGGCAGCGTGTGGACGCGCGTGCTGGCGGCCGACCTGAACGAGGGCGCGCTGCGCTATCGTGGGCACGGCGTGGTGGAGTCGGCAGGGATGCGCAAGGGGCTCATCTCAGACCTTCCTCCCGCAGCCCGGGCCGTGAAGGCCGCTATCGAACGCGCCGAGTGGGTGGCGCGCGCCAATTTCGACGAACTGGCGGTGGGCGTGGGCGGGCCGCATATTCGCGGACTCAACACCAACGGCGGCCTGGATCTGGGCAGCCGTATGCGGGAGATTACCAGCGATGATGCGCGCGCCGCGCTGGATCGTGCGCGCGCCGTGGAGCGGCCGCCGGACCGCGAGATTCTTCACCTGCTTCCGCGCCAATTTATTCTTGACGACCAGCCGGGCATCTTCGATCCTGTCGGCATGGTGGGCGCGCGGCTTGAGGTGGACCTTCACATCGCCACCTGCTCCGGCAGCGCGTTGCAGAATGCGGTGACGTGCGCCAACCGCGCGGGACTGGAAGTGACGGAAGCGGTTCTGGAATCGATTGCCGCGGCCGAGGGCACGCTCTCCGCCGACGAGCGCGAACTGGGCGTTTGCCTGCTCGACATCGGCGCCCACTCCAGCGATCTGGTTGTGTTTTTCGAGGGCGCGGTGGCGCACACCGCGTCGGTTCCTGTGGGCGGCGCGCACTTTACGAATGACCTCGCCGTCGGCCTGCAGATGACCGTGGCCCAGGCGGAGGATCTGAAGCGCCAGTTTGGCCACTGCGTTGTGACTGCCGTGCCGCAGGAAGCGGAGATTGAGATTGCCAACCCTCAGCCGCAGCGCCTCGCCCTGCGCACCATCGCGGAGATTCTGGAGCCGAGGGCCCGGGAGCTGCTGTACTTCGTCAAGGAGAGCCTGCGCCAGGGCGGAGTGGTGGATGCGCTGGGCGCCGGTTGCGTGCTCACCGGCGGTGGATCCGCTCTGCCCGGTATGCTGGACGTGACCGAAAGCCAGTTGCGGGTTCCCGCGCGGACGGGGATGCCGGTGCGGCTCTCCAACATGCCCGGCGAGCTGATCAACCCCAGCTTCGCGACCGCCATCGGAATGCTTTTGTATGCCCACCGCACGCGGGTGACTCGCGCTGCCGAGAGTAACAGCCTCCGCGCCAAGCTGCGCGCGCTGTTTGCCGCAAGTTTTTAACCACGAGGAGGCTTTGGCCGCAATGGATCAGAAGAAGAACGTAGCCGGAGAGATGCGTATCAAGCTTCACGAAGAGACCCCGCGTGGCGCCCGCATCAAGGTCATCGGCGTGGGAGGCGGCGGCGGCAACGCCGTCAATCGCATGATCCAGGCGGGGCTGGAGGGCGTGGAATTCATCGCAGCCAACACCGACGTACAGGCGCTCAAGCTGTCGCAGGCGCCGGTCAAGCTGCAACTGGGCGTGCGCCTGACCTCGGGGCTGGGCGCGGGCGCCAATCCTGATGTGGGCCGCCGCGCGGCGCTGGAAGACTCGGAAAAGATCATTGAGGCGCTTGAAGGCGCGGACATGGTCTTCGTTACCGCCGGACTCGGCGGCGGCACGGGCACGGGAGCCGCGCCGGTGATCGCTTCCCTGGCCAGTGAGATGGGCATCCTGACCGTGGCTGTGATTACGCGCCCCTTCGGTTTCGAGGGCAAGCGCCGCCTGCAGCAGGCAGAGCGCGGCCTGAAGGAGCTGCTCGAAAGCGTCGACACGATGATCGTGATTCCCAACGAGAAGCTGCTGGCCGTGGCCAAGGACGCCGGGTTCTTTGAGAGTTTCCGCATCGCCGACGATGTGCTGCGCCAGGGCGTGCAGGGCATCTCCGACATCATCACCATCCCGGGCATCATCAACCGCGACTTTGCCGACGTGAAGACGACCATGGCCGGCATGGGCCACGCGGTGATGGGCACCGCGGTCCGCTCGGGCGAAAACCGCGCCATTGAGGCGGCGCAGGCCGCCATGGCGTCGCCGCTGCTGGATGCAGGCGCGATCGACGGCGCGCGCGGCATCCTGATCAACATCACCGGCTCCAGTTCTCTCAAGCTGTCTGAGGTGAATGAAGCCTCCTCGCTCATCCAGTCCGCCGCCCACGAGGACGCAAACATCATCTTCGGCGCGGTTCAGGACGAGCGGATGGGCGATGAAGTGAAGATTACCGTGATCGCCACGGGCTTCCGCGACCAGATGCCGGAGCGTCGCGCGCGCATGCTGAACGTGGAAGAAGCGCCGGTGGTTTCAGTTCCCGTGGTGGCCCCCGACAACTGGCTGTCTGAGCCGGCGTCCGTTGTGGCTGCTCCCGCGCCTGCGCGCTTCCTCAGCGAGGAAGAGGAGTCCGGGCCGTCTGTGGCGGAAGCCGAGGAGCCTGAACTCGTCGGCGCGCCTGCCCGTCCGCAGTTTGCCGAGCTGGCCGAAGAGCCGGCCTACACCCCGCTGCCCAGGGATTACGCGTCGGACTTCGGCGATATCGCGCGGAATGCGCCAGCGCAGGAACCGTATGCCGCCCAGCCCGCCAACGCGGGCTTTGTCGAGGCGGCAGAAGTGGAAGAGCGGGATCTGGATGTTCCGGCGTTCATGCGCCGGTTGCAGTTCTAAACGACGTATGGACAGCAGGTTGGCGGTAGGGGACGGCGGTCGCAGAAGCGGGAATGGGTTGCGACCTCGAAAATGAGCGAAATTGACCCAAATGGGGGGTTGGCTCTTTCGTCAGGTCGTTTATTGTAATAAGAAGCAATACTGGTCTGCAGCCGGAGTCAGACCCGCTGTAGCCGGACCGCCAGGCATCAAGTGCGCTTCCTGCGGGCGGACGCATGGCATGAGATCCATTTTGGAGAGGATGTTGACTGGATGAAACTGTCTTGCGTATTGGCATTTGGACTGGCTTTGACTGGGCTTGGCGCGGGCCGGGCCGTCGCGCTGGATGCGCCGCACACACTGCATCATTCAAAGCCGGTAAGCCAGCATCTGGCCAAAACCAGCCACGCCGGAAAGCATCGCGCGGTTGCACATCGCTCCGCGGCCAAGTCCACGACAGTTCGCGCGCGGTCCAGCGCGGCGCAGGGCAAGACGGCCTCGACCCGGCGTCAGTCCCGCTCGGTCAGCCACTCGGGAGCCTCGGTGCGCCGGGCCGGGCTGCGGGTTCGCCGCCACCGCTACTATGAGCGCTTCACCGCCAGTTCCTTCATCACCGGCGTAGTTGGCGAGGGCGACGTAACGGCCGGCGAGGATCCAGTGGTTCGTCAGGCGGCCATTGACGCCCTGGGCGACATGAACGGCACGGCCGTGGTCATCAACCCCTCCAATGGGCGCATCCTGGCCATGGTCAACCAGAAGCTTGCGCTTTCGCCGGGCGCGGAACCCTGTTCCACCATCAAGCTTTCCGTGGCCCTGGCGGCTCTTTCTGAGGGGCTGGTCACGCGCGACACGCCCGTGCAGCTGGCCGGCTTCCGCATGAACATGACCGACGCCATCGCCCACAGCAACAACCTTTATTTTGAGGAGCTGGGCCGCGAACTCGGCTTTGAGCGCGTGCGCCACTATGCCACCCAGTTCGGCCTCGGCGAATTGGCCGGATATCACATCGAGGGCGAGCAGTTGGGAACCTATCCAGATCACGAGCTGCCCGCATCCGAGGGCGGCGTGGGCCGCATGTGCAGCTTTGGCCAGGGCGTCTCCATGACCCCCCTGCAGCTGGGCGCGCTGGTGGCTGCAATTGCCAACGGCGGAACCCTCTACTATCTGCAGCACCCGACCTCGCCGGAAGATGTGTCCGCGTTCCAGCCCAAGGTCAAGCGGACCCTGGACATCGCCAGGTATGTTCCTGACCTGCAGGATGGCATGGCCGGTGCGGTCGAGTACGGGACCGCGCGCCGCCTGCGCGCCAACTTCCACGAGCTGCCCGTCTTTGGCAAAACCGGCACCTGCTCTGACAAGGGCACCCGCTTCGGCTGGTTCGCCGCCTATTCCGACACGCCGCAGGGCAACCTGGTGACGGTCTTCTTCCTCGAAGGCGGCCGGCCCACCTTCGGCCCCCGCG
>JAGWRX010000005.1 GCA_028876395.1 Acidobacteriota bacterium | reverse complement strand
GAGACCGTGGGCCTGGAGACGACGCGCATCGAGCTGGACCGCGGGTTTATCAAGGTGAACGAGGCGCAGGAGACGGCGGAGCCGGGCGTCTATGCCGTGGGCGACATTGTGGCCGGGCTGCCGCAACTGGCGCACGTGGCCGGCATGAGCGGCATTGTGGCGGTGACGAAGATTGCCGGACGCGCGTTCCGGCCGGTGCGGCGCGACCGCATTCCGGGGGCGACGTATTGCGAGCCGCAGATTGGCAGCGCGGGGCTGACGGAGGCGCAGGCCAAGGAAAAGGGCTACACGGTGAAGGTGGGCAAGTTCCCGTTTGCGGGCAACTCCAAGGCGACGATTGTGGGCAGCCACGATGGCTTTGTGAAGATTGTGGCGGACGCGAAGTACGGGGAGATTCTGGGCGTGCACATTCTGGGGCCGCAGGCGACGGAGCTGATTGCCGAGGCGGTGGCGGTGATGGAGCTGGAGGGCACGGTGGAGGAGATGATGTTCACGATTCACGCGCACCCGACGCTGGCCGAGAGCATGCTGGACGCGTTTGCGGCGGTGGAGGGGATGGCGGTGAACGCGTAGCGGCGTGTCCTGCGCGCTGCTGTCAACACACTCTGAAGCGAAGGCGCTGCAACTGCCGTTAGACTTGAAGACAGTCATCCCCAGGGAGGCTATTGCGCATGAGCAAGTTTTTCCAAGCAATCGAGCCGGAACTTCGCACGTTCATCGAACGCCAGCACATCTTCTTTAACGCCTCGGCTGCCGCTGAAGGCCGCGTGAACGTCTCTCCGCGCGACCGGAAGTCACTGCGCATTCTTGACGAGCACACGGTCGTCTGGCTCGACCTTACGGGCAGCGGCAACGAGACCGCCGCGCATCTTCGCGCCGACGGTCGCCTCACCCTCATGTTCTGCGCCTTCGAGGGAGCGCCGCTGATCCTGCGCCTGTATGGCAAGGGTCGCACCATCCATCGCGGCAGCGAAGAGTACGCTGCATTGCTTGCCGCGCACTATGGCAATGCCGAGCCGCCTGGCGCGCGCCAGATGACGCGGCTCGACGTTGACCTGGTGCAGACCTCATGCGGCTTCAACGTGCCCATGTACGACTATTCCCGTGAGCGCGATACGCTCGTTCGCTGGGCCGAGAAGACAGGACCTGACGGCGTTGAAGCCTACCAGCGCGAGAAGAACGCGTGCAGCATTGACGGCCTCCCCACCGGCCTGCCCGAAGCCATTGACCAGATGCGCGCCGAGGCAAAGCTGCACCCGGGCCAGTGACTTTCTTTCTGTCGCGGCCACAACGTGTGGCCTGCGGCACTTCTTGTTGACGCCCCCCGGAGGGAGCGCCAACGTACTGCAGGCCGCGGCTAGAACGTCCCAACTCTGGTTCTGCTCTAAACCTCGGTTAACTGCGTTGCGACGAGTGCTTTGGCGATGGCGATGAAATCGGCCGGGAGCAAAGAGCCCTGGTCGCCTTTGCCGCGGATGCGGACGGTGCGCCGTGCTGTTGGAGTTTTGGCGCCATCAAATTTGCAGGAATAAAGCCTTGCCAAGCGGGTTGCTCATCGTTGAGGTTTGAGTCCAAGCTGTCAGCGCGCAAACTGCCGGACTGGTTTTTCCCCGGTTTGGATCATCCGGCAACGGTGTTGCAGGAGCCCGCAGAACGCGTAACTTTCCCGGAGGTTTCAGATGGCAGGGGTCTATCTGCGTCGCATAGGAACCGCGGTGCCTGAGCACGACATCCACGAGAAGTTTGTGGCCTTTGCCGGCACTATGCTTCAGGACAGGCGCGCCCGCTCGATTTTCCAGCGCATGGCGGTGAAGTCTGAGATTCACCATCGGTTTTCCTGCCTGAAGGAGGAGCCGGTCAGCGCGGGCGCAGAGTGCGACGCGTTCTCGTTTTATGGCAGCGGCAAGTTCCCCTCGACGGCGCAGCGCATGAAGGTGTTTGAGCAGTCGGCGCCGGTGGTGCTGCGCAAGGCGCTGTCGAAGCTTGCGCTGAGCGCGGAGGAGCGCAGCCGCATTCGCCATGTGATTGTGACCTGCTGCACCGGCTTTTATGCGCCGGGGCTGGACTTCGACATCATTGATTATCTCGGTCTGCCCGCCTCGACAGAGCGCACCATGATTGGGTTTATGGGGTGCTACGCGGCCATCAATGCGCTGAGGCTGGCTCGCCACGTTGTGCGCTCGGAGCCCGACGCCAGCGCGCTGGTGGTGAATCTTGAGCTTTGCACGCTGCACTTTCAGGAAACGCAGGATCTGAGCGAAGTCATCTCGTTTTCGCTGTTTGCAGACGGGTGTGCCGCAAGCCTGGTGAGCAGCGAACCGGGCGGTTTGAGGCTGGACAACTTTCATGCCATGCAGATTGAAGACTCGCGCGACCTGATCACATGGCGTGTTGGCGATCTGGGCTTCGATATGTTTCTTTCGACGCATGTTCCAGGGAAGATTGCCGGAGCGATGCGCGAGCATGCCGGCGATGTGGCGGACAAAAAGGACGTCGATCTCTGGGCGATTCATCCCGGGGGGCGCTCGATACTTGATGCGGTGGAAGACGGGCTTGGCCTGAGTCCGGAGGCGCTGCGGGTTTCGCGCAGCGTGCTGTCGTCGTTCGGGAATATGTCGTCGGCCACGGTGATGTTTGTGCTGGAGAGACTGATGCAGGAGGCGAGGAGCGGCCAGAACGGATGCGCCATGTCCTTTGGGCCGGGACTCACCGCGGAGATCATGCGCTTCCATGTGGCCTGAGGCTGAATCATTTCTGCGTCGCGCGCAACTGACAGAGTGGATGGACGAGCCCTGCAGCTACGCGGAGTTTCGCGCATGCCTGCGCGACCTGACGCAGGTGAATCGCATGGTGTTTTCGTATCGTCCCACACTCCGCTGGCTGGAGCAATTTGCGTTGCGCGGGCGCGAGCCGCTGCACATTGTGGACGTGGGCAGTGGAGCGGGAGATATGTTGCGGCGCATTGAGGCCTGGGCGCGAAAGAGAGGCGTTGCCGTGAGGCTGACCGGCATCGATCTGAACCCCCATGCAGCGCGAGCCGCGCGTGAGTTCACCGGCTCAGACAGCCGCATTGAGTGGGTAACCGGCGGAGCATTCGAGTACAAGCCACCGGCCGGCATCGACCTTGTGATCAGCTCGTTGTTCACGCATCACCTGGCGGATGCGGAGATTGTGAGCTTTCTGCAGTGGATGGAGTACACGGCCGCGCGGGGCTGGTTCATCAATGACCTGCGCCGCAGTGAGCGCTCGTATCACGCCTTCAGGCTGCTGGCGTACGGAATGCGCTGGCATCGCTTTGTGCGGCATGACGGCCCGGTTTCGATCCAGCGCAGTTTCAGCGAGGAAGACTGGCGGGTTTATGCGCAACGGGCCGGGCTGAATGCAGGCGCGATGCAGATTGCAGGCGAGTGGCCGGGGCGGCTTTGCGTTGCACGGGTGAAGGGATGACCGGCACGCTGCAGCGCGGTAGAGAGGCGCTGATTGTGGGCGGTGGACTGGCCGGGGCAACGCTCGGCATTCTGCTGGCGCGCCAGGGCCGGGATGTGGAGATTCTGGAACAGAGCGCCGGGATGCATCACAAGGTCTGCGGTGAGTTTCTGAGCGGCGAGGCAGTGGAGTATCTTGAGCGGCTTGGGGTTTCGCCGCGATCGCTGGGCGCCGTCACCATGCACGGTGTCCGGCTGCATGCGCGTGGCCTGCTTGCCGCCTGCGAGCTGCCTTTTCCGGCGATGTCCCTTACACGTCGCGCGCTGGACGAAGCCCTGCTTTCGCTTGCGGAACGCGCGGGCGCGGTGGTTTCGCGCGGACGGCGTGTTGACCGGCTGATGCGCGATGAAGACAGCTGGCGCGCCACGTTGCTTAGCGCCGAAGCTGTGACCGCGCCGGCGGCCTTTCTGGCGACGGGCAAGCATGATCTTGCCGGGCATCGGCGGCCAGCGGGCAGGCAGAACAGTCTTGTCGCGTTCAAGATGTACTTTCGGTTGTTGCCGGAGCAGGAGCGCGCTCTGAGCGGATGGGTGGAGTTGTTTCTCTTTCCGGGTGGGTATGCGGGTTTGCAGATGGTCGAGGACAACCAGGCCAATCTGTGCCTTGTTGTGGAGCGCAGCAGGCTGGAGCGCTGCGGCAGAGACTGGCCGAGGCTGCTGGCGCACATGCTGCGCTGTTCGACAGCACTGGCAGAGCGGCTGGATGGCGCCGAGCCGCTGCTGCCCAAGCCGCTTGCGCTTTCATCCATACCGTATGGCCTGCTGATGCAGCCGGCGCAGGATGGCTTGTGGAGGCTGGGCGATCAGGCGGCTGTGATTCCTTCCTTCTCAGGAGATGGCATGTCGATCGCCCTGCACAGTGCGCATCTTGCCGCGGAAATGTACATGCGTGGCGGCACGGCCGCAGAGTATGCTCGGAAGCTACGGCGCGAGCTCAGGCCCGCGGTGCAGTTGGCGACGATGTTTTCGCGGCTGATGGTGCGAGCGCCCGTGCTTGCGCAGGCTGTGCGCCTGTGGCCCGGCGTGCTGGCTCATTGTGCGTCGCACACGCGGGTTCCTGAGGAGGCATTATTGATGGAGACGTTTCAGCTGCGGCGCAGAGGCGCAGAGCCATGGTGAGGCCGAGGATGTTTCTCGCGATGCGATGGGTGCTGCTGGCAGCCTGTCTGGGCGCACTGGCGGGCCCGGCGCAGGTGCGCGCGCAATCTGCGAGCGTGCTGGGCGACTGGGTGGAACCGACTGGCTCCGTTCTGCACATTGGGCGTTGCGGCAGCGATGTGTGCCTGTGGATTGTTTCCCTGAGCAAACATGCGAAAGCGCAGACGGACATTCACAATCCCGACCCAAGCCTGCGGAGCCGTGCGCTTTGCGGGTTGAAGATCGGGAGCGGCTTCATCTTGCGCGATGCCACGCATGCTGCGGACGGCACACTCTATGACCCGAAGACGGGCAAGACCTACCATGGGGCGTTGACGGCTGAGGGCGAAGAGCTGGATCTGCGTGGTTACGTCGGCATTCCGCTTTTCGGACGGTCGCAAACATGGACGCGGCAGGCAAGTCCCGTGAAGGGCTGCACAGCCGCGCCAGGGGATTAGAGATCGGTCGACTGCGTGGCGACCAGCGCCTTGCACCTGGCGATGAAGTCGGCCAGGGGCATGGAGCCCTGGTCGCCCTTGCCGCGGGTGCGGACGCTGACCGTGCCGGCGGCTTCTTCCTTGTCGCCGAAGACGAGGATGTAGGGCGTCTTCTGGTTGGCGAGGTCGCGGATCTTGGCGTTCATCTTTTCGTTGCGGGCGTCGGTTTCAACGCGGAGGCCTGCGGCCCGCAGATCTTTGGCCACCTTCTCGGCGTAGGCGGCGTGGCGCTCGCTGATGGGGACGAGGCCGATCTGCACGGGCGCGAGCCACAGCGGGAAGGCTCCGGCGTAGTGTTCGATGAGCACGCCGAAGAAGCGCTCGACGGAGCCGAAGAGCGCGCGGTGGACCATGACGGGCTGATGGCGCTCGCCGTCTTCACCCACGTATTCAAGTTCGAAGCGGGCGGGCAGGTTGAAGTCGAATTGAACCGTCGATAACTGCCACAGGCGGCCGAGCACATCGACGAGCTTGACGTCGATCTTGGGGCCGTAGAAGGCGGCCTCGCCGGGGATGGTCTTGTACTTGATGCCCTTTCGATCCAGCGCTCTCTGGAGGCTGCCGACGGCGAGGTTCCAGTTCTCGTCGGAGCCGGCGTAGTGGGCGCGGTCGTTGGGGTCCCATGTGGAGAGCTCAACCTTGAACTCGGAGAAGCCGAAGGTCTTGAGGACGGCTTCGGCGAAGTCGATGCAGGCGACGACCTCGTCTTCAATCTGGCCGGGGGTGCAGAAGATGTGCGCGTCGTCCTGGGTGAAGCCGCGGACGCGCAGGAGGCCGTGCATGGTGCCGGAGCGCTCGTAGCGGTAGACGTTGCCCAGCTCGGCGTAGCGAGCGGGCAGGTCGCGGTAGCTCTTGGGCGAGTTCTTGTAAATGAGGATGTGGAACGGACAGTTCATGGGCTTCATGCGATAGTTCGCATCGTCCAGTTCCATGGGCG
>JAGWRX010000028.1 GCA_028876395.1 Acidobacteriota bacterium | reverse complement strand
GTGACGAAGTCGATGAGCAGGAAGGCGAGGAAGTAGGTCACCAGCTTCTGCAGGCTGGCGGCGGAGGCGGCCTCGGGGTGGTAGTGGCGGTCAATGAAGTAGTTGAGCACGCCGTAGAGGAACATCAGGTCAATGAAGGGCGAGACCAGCGGCAGCAGCATCTGGAAGATGAGGATGTTGGGCAGCGCGAAGAGGCCCATGGCCTTGTTGCGCACGAAGGCGAGGCGGTGCTTCCAGACCGACTGCAGGATGCCGAAGGACCAGCGGAAGCGCTGGCGCATGAGGCCCTTGGCGTCGATGGGCGCTTCAGTAAAGGCAAGCGCGCGATCTTCATAGACCACCTTGAACTGCTGTTCGAGCAGATTCATGGTCAGGTCGGCGTCTTCAGCGACGGTATCGACGGGATAGCCGCCGGCCTTCTTCACGGGCGCGGTGCGCCACGCACCGATGGCACCGGGCACGACGGTGACGACGTGGAAGAGGTCGAGGGCGCGGCGCTCGAAGTTCTGGCTGGTGATGTATTCGAGGGCCTGCCAGCGCGTCCAGAGGTTCACGCGATTGCCCACCTTGGCATTGCCTGCGACGGCGCCGACGGTAGGATCTTCAAAGTGGGGAATGAGCTTGCTGATGGCGTCGGAGGCGATGACGGTGTCCGCGTCGATGCCAACGTAGAACTCTTCATCCAGCAGGTCGAGCGCGAAGTTGAGGGCCGCGGCCTTGCCTCCGTTGGCCTTGGTGACGACCTTCACGCGGCCGGCGGCAATCTCCCCGGCGTAGGCCTCGTGCGCCACATCAAAGGTGCGGTCGCTGGAGCCGTCGTCGATGACAATGACGTGGAGGTTGTCGTAGTCGGAGTGGAGCACGGAGCGCACGGTGCGGACGATGACCTTCTCCTCGTTGTAGGCGGGGATGAGCACGGCGATGCGCGGGTGGAAGCCGGGCGAGGCCTGGCGATGCGGGCGGCGCAGGCGGTCGATGACGGCGAAGAGCCCGACGAGGATGAGACGCGCGCTCATCAGGATGTCGCCGAGGAAGAAGACGAGCACGATGAACTGGCCGACCAGGGCGAGCGTGGAGAAGGCGATGGAGTCCGGGATGGAACGCACATGCTGCCAGAAGGAAAGCTTCGGCATCACCTCCGCGGTGGTCTTGCCCATGAGGGCGGAGACGGGCACAACGGAGTAGCCGTGCGCGCGCAGCGTGTCAATCAGCACGGGCAGCGCGGCCACGGTGACGGAGCGGTCGCCGCCGCCATCGTGGAGCAGGATGACGGAGCCGCGGAACTGCGGCTTGGTCTTCATTACGGCAAGCTGGTCAAGCACGGACTGGGCGATTTCTGCCGGAGTCTTGCGCGTGCGCTCATCCCAGTCGTTGGTGTCGATCTTGTTGCCGATGATGGTGAAGCCGTCCTGCTGCACACGGACGACGGGGGCGGCCTGGTCGTCGGTGTCGGGCTCCTCGTCAATGTCGTAAGGCGGGCGGAAGTAGAGCGGCTGCACGCCGAGCTTGCTGGCGAAGAGGCGCTCGGTCAGCTTGACCTCAAGGTCCAGCTGGCGCGGGGAAATTTCGCTGATGTTGGGATGCGTGAAGGTGTGGTTGCCTATCTCGTTGCCTTCGCGCGCCACGCGCTGCATGAGGCCCACGTTCTGCTCGGCCTCGTCGCCGATCATCATGAACGTGCCCTTGACGCCCTTCTGCTTGAGGATGTCGAGAATTCTGGGCGTCCACTTGGGATCAGGGACGTCGTCAAAGGACAGCGCCACCTTATTGGGATGGTAGCCGTAGTAGCGCACCGTGTAGGTGTGTGGATACACATCCAGGTGCTCGTCAATGATCAGCTTCTTGCGCGGGTCGGGCTCGTCGGTGTCCACCTGGACGGTGCGCCTGCCGGACTGGGGCAGGCCGGTGACGCGCAGGATGTCACCCTCGCCCTCGTTGTCCACGTCGTGGCCGGGCTGCAGCGCGCCCAGCGCCTGCAGCGAACCGGCGTTGCTGGGACGGTCCCACACGTTCCACAGCGAGCTGTCCTCTGAGCCAAGCCGCCACAGGGCAAAGGTCTGCAGGCCCAGCTCGCGGGCGGCGCGCATTTCGTTCAAGAGCGTGACGCCGTCGAGGAACCAGACCACATGGCGCTGGTTGTCGTCCTCGTCAATGTATTCGAAGTGCGGGTTCAGCGAGTTGTAGTCGAGATCGAGGTCGACGTCGGCGTCGGCGGCGCGCTGCCATGCCTCGGAGACCGAGAGATCCTCCGTATCGACGACTTCGGGCCTGGGAAGCTTGCCGGGATGCTTCTTCCCGGGCGCGCTGGGAATCGTGAGCGTCCAGTCGTAGCCGTAGTTGCCCATCGCGCAGATGATCTTTTCCTTGGGCACAATCTTGAGCACGCGGCGCAGGTTGCCCACGAACCAGTCCTGGCTGGCCACGGGGCCGGGCTCGCTGTCCACTTCGTGCTGGTCGTAGTTCATCAGCACTATGCCGTCGGAGTTGGCGGCGATCAGCTTCAGATCGGCGTCCGGCGAGGAGACCGCGACGTTCACATAGAGGCGCAGGTTGCGCGCATGCAGGTCGGCGTACAGCTCCTGAATGAAGCTCAGGTAGGCCGGGTCGGATTCATCCGGCAGGCTTTCGAAGTCCAGCGAAAGGCCGTGGTAGGCGGGAAAGGCGGTAAAAAAGCGGAGAATCTGCCGGCGGAGGTCGGCGCGCCGGCTGTCATCGGCCAGCATCGTTCCCACGGCAGCGTCCCAGCTCTGGGTGTGCGTGTTGCAGTTATTCAGATGCGGGAAGATTTCCGTATCTTCCCTGGCCAGCTGGATGACGCGCTTGACCTGGTTCATTTCGTCCGGGTCATGGACCGTGCTGCCCTCGATGACGGGGTACTCGCGGATGTTATCGCTGCTCATGGCCAGCAGCCTGCCCCGCGGAGCGTCCACGTGCAGCCATTGGGGGAAGAGCATGTCAATCTGGTGGACGTGCTCCTTGAACGAGGAGTAGCTGGCGGCGTCGTCCGGCGCATAATAGGCCGCGCGCAGGCCCTCGCCGGTGTTGAAGGGAATCTCAGAGGGCTTGCGAGTGGTTTTGCGGCGTGCGGGGCGGGCGGCCCTGGCGCGCTGGGCCGCAGCGCGCTCGTTCAGCGCCTTGTAGTTGTGCTTGAGCGTAGGCAGCAGCAGTTCGGGCAGCGGCTGGCTGCGCAAGATATTGAAAATAAAGCCAGCCAGAACCAGCGTGGTCACCACGGCCGTCACATCCAGGATGCGGCGAAGCCGTTTCCAGCGCTTCATCTGCGGATCAAAAAATATCTGCTTTTCGGGCATGGCCAGTCTCGTTTCCACGTGGGCGGAAACCGCGGAAACGGTCTACGCTATACAGTACAAATCGTATGGAAGCTGACCCCCTGAGTCAATCGAAGCCCCTGCGGCCTGCCGCCGGCAGTGTGCGGTTCGCCGTGTCGGCCGCCCTGGCACTGCTGGCCGGAGGGCTGCTGCGCGCATGGATGTTCCAGCAATACTTTGAGGTCAACGGAGACTCGCTTCTCTACGGGGGCATCGCGAAAAACCTGCTGGAGCATGGGCGCTATGCGCTGACGGTAAACGGACTTGCGACCTCGACACTGATTCGCCTGCCCGGTTACCCCCTGTTTCTGGCTGCGTGCTTCCGGCTCTTCGGCATGGAAAACTACGCCGCCGCGGCCTGGCTGCAAATCCCGCTGGAGCTGGCCGGGTGCCTGCTGCTGGCCAGCTTTGTGCGCCGCATCGCGCCGCCTTCCTTCAAGGCCGCCGCCGCGTATGGCGCTTTGTGGCTGGCCGCGCTGTGCCCGTTCACTGCGGTCTATGCCGCCATGCCGCTGACGGAGGCACCCACGCTGTTTGTGCTGGCGGTGGCGCTCTGGGCCGTGGCGCGCTTTCAGGACGAACCCGGGTGGCTTCCGGCTGTATCCTTCACATTTGCCGTAACCTGCGCGGCCCTTCTGCGGCCCGATGGCGCGCTGGCCACGGTGGCGCTGGCCCCGGCGCTGGGGCTGCGGCTGATGAAGGCGAGGGCAGAGTCCGCGGCTGAGGGGGCGCGGCTGGCGCGGATGGCCGCAGTGTGCGTGTTGCTGGCGCTGGCCCCGTTTGCCGCATGGACCTGGCGCAACTGGCAGGTGTTTCACGTGTTCCAGCCGCTGGCGCCGCGCTATGCCAACGATCCCGGCGAGGACGCGCACCCCGGCTGGCAGCGATGGATGAGGACCTGGTGCCTGGATTACGTCTCGACCTACGAGGTGTACTGGCCGGTGCCCGGCGACCGGCTGGACGTCTCGAAACTGCCCGGCAGAGCCTTTGATTCTCCCGGTGAATATGGCGAGACTGCTGCCCTGGCGGATGACTACAACAGGAATGGCTTTGTATTGACCCCGCAGATCGACGCCGGCTTTGCGCGGCTGGCGCAGGAGCGCGTCAGCATCCACCCGCTGCGCTATTATCTTTGGCTGCCTCTGGGTCGCGTGGCGGACATGTGGCTCAGGCCGCGGGTGGAGAACCTGAACATCGACCTGGACTGGTGGGTCTACGAGCACCACAACGATGAGACGCGCTTCAGCTGGGAGTACGCGGGGCTGAATGCGCTCTACCTGCTGCTGGGGCTTGCCGGGCTGTGGCTGCGCCCGCGCCTGTGGCCGTGGATGCTGGCCTACATGCTGCTGCGCAGCGCCCTGCTGGCGACGATTGAAGGGCCGGAGGCGCGCTACACGCTGGAGTGCTTTCCCATGCTGTTTGCGCTGGGCGGGGTGGCGCTGGCCGGCGCCGCTAGTAAGGCCGCTGCGCTCTGGGGGAAGTGACTGCAACAGGGACAGCCCGCCGGTTGAGAGTTGTGGCCTCCCACCCATTCCGCAAAAGGCGCGGAATGGATGGGGCACGGAAAGATTCTGGGTACGGAGAGATTCGGGGCACGGAAAGATTCGGGGCACGGAAAGATTCTGACTGGGTTAGCGCGAGGGCGAGTTACCGGTTCACGTAGTGGGTTTCGTGGTCGGTCTTCAGGATGAATGCGTTGCTGGGCAGTGTCTGGTTAACCCTGATGTTGAAGTAGGTGCAGATGCGCGACTGACCCTGGCCCTCGTCGAAGACCTGCTTCAGACTCACGCCAAGCTCGGGGTCAATCCAGATGGTGACCTTGGGAAGATTCTTGCGGATGGCCGGGTCCCTGGGCGTCAGCTCCAGCTTGTCGGTCTTCACGCCGTTCAGCATCTCAACGCCCAGATACTGGATTTCCCATTTCTCGGCGAGTTCCTTGCCGCTGGCGCCGAAGCCGAGCATGAACCAGCTCTGGTACTGGCTGAGCTTGGTCAGCGTCGTCACCTGGTTGATGGCGTGTTCATAGAGCCGGACGACGCCTTTGGCCACGATGACGTCCTTGGCCACGGGCTTGCCGTTGACTTCGTTGATGTGAATACCCATCCGATAGTCCTTGCCCCTGCGGTCGTAGTAGACCGTGCCCTTCTGGACATCCTTGTCGGGAATGGGATCGGTCTGGATGGAGTCGAACTCGAATTCCGCCGATGTGGTCTGGAAGTTGGCTGCGGCGACGTCGAGCCGGTGCAGTACCTTCTGGAGGTCGTCCGCCGCAAAAGCCGCCCGCACGGGCAGCAGCAGGATTGCAATGGCCGCAATAAAGACAAATTTTCTTCTCGAATGCATGCAGTTCCTTTAGGTTTTGGATGCGCGATTGCGCGTGACGGTGCCGGGAATTGCTTTAGCGGTGCGCCCAGACTCGCCACACCAGGTTGCCCTGGGCGTCCTTCCGGGTGTCCCAGTGCTCCACGGAAACTGCGTCGCCAGTGACTGGCTCGATGGCTTCGCGCAGCGCCTTCTTCACCTGGCTGTCCGTCGCGCCCTGGGGAATCTTCACGTCCGACTCCTCAAGGGAAACGATCAGCCCGTGGGCGCCGTCGCCAATCACCTGGATAGGATGCGGCGGCCCGGCGGCGCGCGCAGGCTTGTCGCCGTAGTCCCACAGCCGCGGCGTGATGAAGATGAACAGCAGAATCAGCGTGACCATCACGTCATAGTGGAAGTTGCCGCGCGGATACGTCCAGTAGAAGTAGCTTTTCAGAATTTTGTTCATGCAGACCTTATCTGGTGATCCTTTCAAGGCCGCCCATGTAGGGCCGCAGAGCTTCCGGAATCGCAACCGAGCCGTCGGCCTGCTGGTAGTTTTCGAGAATCGCCAGCCAGGTGCGCCCCACGGCCAGCCCGCTGCCGTTGAGCGTGTGGACAAACTCGTTTTTGCCCTTTGCACCCTGGCCCGCGGGCTTGTAGCGGATGTTGGCGCGTCGCGCCTGGAAGGCTTCGAAGTTTGAGCACGAGGAGATTTCCCGGTAAAGCTGCTGGCCGGGCAGCCAGACTTCAAGATCATACGTCTTGGCGGAGGAGAAGCCGGTGTCGCCGGTGCAAAGTAAGACGCGCCGGTACGGCAAGTCCAAGGCCTCCAAAATATCTTCGGCGTCGCGGGTCAGCTTCTCGTGCTCGGCGTCGGACTCCTCAGGCCGGGCGAACTTGACCAGTTCGACCTTCTGAAACTGATGCTGGCGGATGATGCCGCGCGTGTCCTTGCCCGCCGCTCCGGCCTCGGCGCGGAAGCAGGGCGTGTACGCCGTGAGGCAGATGGGCAGCTTTGCGTCGTCGAGGATTTCGTCGCGATAGAGATTGGTGACCGGCACCTCGGCGGTGGGGATGAGCCAATGGTCGTTGTCCTTGAACTCACCCCGGCCTGCGGCCTCGGCGTCGGTGTCCGAGCAGCGGAAGAGGTCCTCGGCAAACTTGGGCAACTGGCCGGTGCCGAAGAGCGACTTCGAGTTGACCATGAAGGGCGGAAGGACTTCGGTGTAGCCGTGCTTCTGCGTATGGAGATCGAGCATGAAGCTGATGAGCGCCCGCTCCAGCCGCGCGCCTGCGCCCATGTAGACGGCGAAGCGCGCGCCGCTGAGCTTGGCCGCGCGTTCCAGGTCAAGGATGCCGAGCGACTCGCCCAGTTCCCAGTGCGGCCTGGGCACGAAGTCGAAGCTGGGCTTCCGGCCCCAGCTTTTGACGGTGACATTGTCGGCTTCGGACGTGCCGGTGGGAACCTCATCGCGGGTGAGGTTGGGAATGCTGGAGAGTGCCTGCCGCATCTGCTCGTCGAGGGCGGCGGCGGTCCTGTCGAGTTCGTCAAGCCGGTCCTTGAGGGCGCGGGTCTCTTCCATCAGGGCCGTGGCGTCCTGGCCGGCCTTCTTGAGCGCACCCACTTGCTGGCTCAGCTCGTTGCGGCGGGCTTTCAACTGCTCGGCCTGTGTAATCGCCTCGCGGCGGCTCTGGTCGAGGGCGCGAAAATTGCCCAGCAGCGCGGCCGGGTCGGCCCCGCGCGCGCGGAGTTTGGCTTCTACAAGTTCCAGGTTTCCCCGGACAAATCCCATGTCAAGCATCGCCTACCAGTTTACCCGACAGTGCGGGCGGGCAGTCTCACTTCTGCCTGGCCGGGTCGTCTGCCGTCGCTGTCGCCACTGGGCCCGGCCTGTGGGTGTAGCTAAACCCGGGCGGGTCCTGCGGTCTCATTTCTCTTGTCTGGGCGCTGCCGCTCACGCTACAGTGTGGGCTCACAATCACAAAGGAGGCTGCCTGGCATGAACGAGATGCACGGCCAGCGACACATTCTCAAGAGCGTTGGAGCCGTCCTCGCGGGCGTGCTGGTGGGCGTTCTTCTCTCGCTGGGCACGTATTCTCTGCTGCGCGCCGCAGGCGTTTTCCCTGCGCTGGGCGAGCGGGTGGCCGACCCTTTGCTCGTGCTGGCGACGGTCTACCGGACGGTGTACGGCATCGTGAGCAGCTACATCACTGCGTGGCTAGCCCCCAACCGGCCCATGACGCATGTGCTGGTGCTTGGCTCGCTGGGTCTTGCGGTAAACGTGCTGGGTACGGTCGTGACGTGGAACAAGGGGCCGGCCTTCGGTCCGCACTGGTATCCCGTTGCGCTCATCGTTCTGGCCCTGCCCACTGCCTGGGCCGGAGGAAAGCTGTTTCTGTCACGCATTGCTGCTGCAAAAGGGGTGTAGGCGCGCGCAGCCAGCCTTCGACGGATTGGGAGCGGTCGCGACGGAATCAGGGATGCCGCTCGATGGCGACGCTGAGCGTGCTGGTGTTGCCCGTGGCGGCCAAGCCGACCATGTTGGTGGCGACGCCGGGCACGGAGGCTGGGGTGAAGATCACCGTGCCATCGATGGCTGAGGTGGCGGTTGACGCCTGTGCGGCCAGCAACTCCGACGCGGCGCAGCGGCCCTTCGGAGGACAGGGCGGTGCCCAGGCATACAGGGATTGATACAGCGTGACTGTGCCGCCCGCCATTGCGTTGCCGTTCATGTCGCGCAGCCGCAGCACAATCTGGCCGGGCGTGGCGGAGACGGCCATGCTCTGCGCTGTTCCTGAAACGGCGACCAGATACGCGTACTCGGGGCGCGCGCCGGTGGCCGTGAAGGGGACGCACTGGCTGGTGCCGTTGACGCAGGCGGTCGCGGTGGCCTGCTGCCCCTCGGCCAGCGGGCCCACGGTGAGCGTGTTGGCGGCGATGCCGCTCGTGTTGGTGAGGACAGGCGAGGTGTCCTGCGCCGTGATGCCAGTAGCCGATTGCCACACCACCGTCTGGCCGCTCGCCGGTGTGCCGTTCGAGAGCGCGAGGGCCTCGGTTGTCCAACTGAAGGTGGCGCCCGCGGCCACGGAGAGCGTGGGCGTAAGCGCGGCGAGCGTGGGCGGCGTGCCGCCGGTGAAGTGCGCCTGCAGGCTGGCTCCGTTGGTCAGCGTTGCCATGACCACGGCGGCATTGGTGTCATGGGCGGTCACGCTGATAGTGGCGCGGCCGTCGCCGCTGGCTGTCACGGAGCAGGTGGCAAGCCCGCAGCCCAGCGTGGCTGTGCCGCTGGTGACGGTGTAGGTCACCGTCACGCCGCCGGCCGGGGCCAGGTTCGATCCCAGGGCGGTGACGGTGAAGGGAAGCGGCACGCCGATGGGTACCGTGCTCGCTGGCGCGGTGACCAGCGTGAGCGAGTCGCCGGTTCCCGCGTCGTAACTGACGCCGCCGGTGATGATGCCCGCGGCGTAAAACAGCGGCAGATCGTCCACTTCCACGTCCACTGAGCCGGTGACGCCCGTGGCGGCGGCGGGCGCAATGGCCGTGATTTCATTGGGCGAAACGCTGGTGACTACGGCGGGCTGTCCGCCGACGAGCACCGTGTCAGACGGGCGAAAGCCCATGCCGCGAATGGCAATCGGCCCGCCGGATGCGGGCAGGCGCGCGGGCGTAACCGCGTCGGCGTAGAGCACCCAGCCCGCGTAGGCGTAGTCCGGGCGGCCGTCGCCGCGGGTGTCGGCAATGCCCAGCCGGACGATGTCGTCGCTCGACGCGCCCACGCGCAGCCAGGTTTCGCCGGCGGCGTAGCCGTTCAGTCCCGGCGCGGAGCCGACGGCGGCCGAACCCACGGGATCGAATGCGTCCCAGACGCCGAGCGCGGGCAGAGCCTTGGACTCCGCCGGAATGCCGCTTTCATTCAGCGCCTGCGTGACCACGGTGAAGGTGCGTCCGCCGCGCACGGGAAAGGTGAACCAGTCCGTCTGGCCCACCTGGCCCAGGCGGCTGCTCCACAGGCCGCTCGGGGGCATCTGGCGCGGCTGGGCTTCAGTGCCGATCGCGTCCTGCGATTCTCCCGCGGCTGAGTCGGCGATTTTGACCGTGAGCGCTTGCGCCGCGCCCGCCGCGAGTCCCGGCACAGAAAGCACCGGCATGGTTCCGGAGGGCGAGGGCGAGCCATCGACATAAGGGCCCACCGAGTTCTCCAGCATGTAGAGGGGATTGATGGCTTCAAACGTAATCTGGTAGTTCGCGGTCGTTACGCCCGGCGGCAGCGGCATGTAACGCAGGTCGAAGTAGCCCTGCAGCGCTGCGTCGTTTGAGCCCCACCGCGTCAGCAGGTTGCCATTGGAGTCGGTCCAGCCGGTCACCGGGCTGCCATGCTTGCCGTTGAAGTATCCGCCGGAAACAAACGTCACCGTGTATTGGTAGAGCGGGTTGCCGTTCGAGTCCAGCGGCCGCGCAACGACGTTGACGCCCTGCATGCCCGTGCCGTCCCTGAAGGTGACTGTGCCGGTGACGGACACCGTGTTGTCCGCGGTCAGTTCCTTGCCGGGGAAGCTCGCGAGGTTCGCGGCCGTGATGGGATAGATGCGATTGAGCGCGGCGATATCGTCATAGCGCAGCACGCCGGGATTGGGAATGCAGATGCCGCCGGTCGCGCCGCAGGCTCCGCTCATGGGCTGCATCACCGGCCAGCCCAGCATCTGGTTCGGGTCGCTGCTGGTCTGCGCGCCGGGGTTCACCTGCGCGTACCCGAGGCCGAGAATGCGTCCGAAGGCCCGCTCCAGCTCGAAGTTCATCATCTCGATCAGGCTCGAACTGGTGGCGCACAGCCCGTTGAGCACAATGATGCTGTGGGCAAACGTGGCGTCAGTGTTGATGTTGTCGCTCCAGACCCACACGCCGTTGTTCTGGCAACTGGTGGGGTCGCTCGACCCCGCGCCGAAGATTGCATTGATGACCGAGCCGTCGGCGTCATAGATCACGCCGACCGGATACGCGGTGGCCGAGGGTGTAACGTCCGCGGGCTGCGTGATGATCTGATTGCCGGCTACGATGTTCGCGCCGCTCACGTCCTCGTTCAGCGGCCCCGCGTCCACCAGCGTGACGCCCGCCGTGGGCACCGCGCTCCATAGCGCCGCCGCGGCATCCACCATCGCCGTGGCCTGCTGATTATCGATGGAGCTGTTCAGCGGCCCCTGGTCCACGTAATAGTTCACCACCCCGCCGGACCAGTGCACCGGCTGGCCGAGGACGGCGGGATCAAAATAGCTGACTCCGGCCACATACCGGGGTCCGCCGGCCGTCAGCGCCGCAGGTGCAAGCGCAAGGGCCAGGCCGGCCGCCGCGAGTCGAAAGGAACGGCGAAGGCAGTCGAACATGAGAGGCTCTCCAGAGAGAGCGAGTTCGCAGTTGCAGGGCCGTTCGCAGAGGGCGATTCTTTGAGATTCCTCATGAAAAGCCAGGGCGCCTGTGCGCCATCCCGGGTGTCAAGGTAACGGCGGTACACCGGAATGACTCGTTCGTTGTACGCATCCTGGGTGCGGATGCTGAAAAAGAAGCAGCCTTTCAATCACGTTGTTCGGTAGAATTCCGGATGAGCGAGCTGGACTTGCCGGGGCGCCTCCGTGCGGGGCGAAGGGGTTCAGTGAGTTCTAATCCAGCTCAAACGCCGAGAAGAAAATGCCGGCAAGGGGAGGGCATCATCGCTACACGACTGCGACTGGGAGACCTGCTCGTTCGCGCGAAGCTGGTCACGGAGGATCAGATTGCGGCGGCGCTGGAACGACTGCAGCGTGTTGGCGGTCGGCTGGGCGATAATCTGGTGGCCCTGGGGGCCATCGATTACAAGACTCTAGACGCCTTTCTGCATCGCATTCCCGCCGAGCCCGCGGACATTGCAGCGACCGGCATCGATGAGAACGACCTGCTGGGCCTGCTGATGAAGCTGATCTATGAGAATCGGCTGATCACCATCCGCCATTTTGTCGACGCCATCAAGCTGCCGTATCACGTGGTGCTGGACCTGGTGAAGATGGCCGTGGACCGCCAGCTTCTGCACACTCTTGGAACGCGCTACTCGGAAAGCATGATCGATATGAGCTACGCGTTTACCGAGGAGGGGCGGCGCTATGCGCAGGACGCGCTGCAGCGCTCGCGCTATGTGGGGCCCGCGCCGGTTACGCTGGACGAGTTCACCGACAAGGTGAATCTGCAGAAGCTGACCAACGAACTGATCTCCATGGATCGCATCCGCAAGTCGATTGGGGATCTGGTTTTTGACGAAAGTATTCTTGAGCAGAGCGGCCCGGCGCTCAACTCCGGCCGCGCGATGCTGCTCTATGGCCCGCCGGGCAACGGCAAGACGTCTGTGGCGCATTGCTTTGCCAGCGTCTTCAATGACGTGATTTACGTGCCCTACTCCTTCATCATCGAGGGCCAGATCATCCGCATGTTTGATCCCAGCATCCACACGCAGCTGAGCGCAGCCAACCTGAACCAGGACGATGGCTTTTCCGTGGTGCGCCGCGAGGAGTTCGATCAGCGATGGGTGCCGTGCAAGAGGCCGTTTGTGGTGACGGGCGGCGAGCTGACGCTGGATATGCTCGACCTGCGCTATGACACGACCGGGCACTACTATGAAGCGCCGCTGCATGTGAAGGCGCTGGGCGGCTGCCTGATTATCGACGACTTTGGCCGCCAGCTGGTGAGCCCGACCCACCTGCTCAACCGCTGGATCGTGCCCCTCGAAAACCGGGTGGACTTTCTGAAGCTGCATACCGGCAAGAGCTTCACTATCCCCTTTGAAGAACTGGTGATCTTCTCCACCAACCTGGAACCGGAAGACCTGATGGATACGGCCTTTCTGCGGCGGCTCCCCTACAAGATCGCCGTTGGCGCGCCGAGCCTGGAGCACTTCAGGGAAATCTTCAAAAACGAGTGCGCGCGCCACAGTTTTGAGCTGCCGGACGAGGCCTTCCAGTACATCATCTACAAGATCAGAGAAGAAAAGGGCCTTGATCTGGCGGCGTTCCAGCCCAGGTTCATTGTGGACCAGGTGGTGGCGACCTGCCGGTTCATGGGGTTGTCGCCCACCTTCGAGCCGCGCTTTGTGGATTATGCGCTGGACAATCTGCGGGTAAAGCGCAACACGGCGCTGGGCAGCGAAAAACGCACAGCCGCGCGCATCGCGGACTGAGCGCGCAGCCCGCGTCCCGCGCTTCATATCTCCGGGTAGAAGTCGAAGAAGGCGTCCAGGCTTTGCTTGAGCTGCTGCTCGATCTGCTCGCGCGAGCCCTCCAGCACGTGCATGGTGACGTGCGCCTCGTGGCCGTTGGCCAGCTTGAGCGTTGCGTCGTGAATCTCCGCGACCTCGCCCTCGGGCAAGAGCCGCATTCCATAGATCAGAGTCAGATTGGCCATGTGCATCATCTTATAGTGGTCTGGCAAAGATGCACGGCGCGCCGGGCCCGGTCCGGCGCTTGCGTCTACAATCAACATGGGAATTCACATGACAGAGACTCGCGACACCGTTATCCTCGGCTCCGGCTGCGCCGGACTTACGGCAGCCATTTACACCGCCCGCGCCGGCCTGAACCCGCTGGTGCTTGAAGGCCACGAGCCAGGCGGCCAGCTTTCCATCACCACGCTGGTTGAGAATTTTCCCGGCTGGCCTGATGGCATCCAGGGGCCTGAGCTGATTGCCAACATGAAGCAGCAGGCAGAGCGCTTCGGCGCCACCTTTCAGCTTGCGCACCTCAGCGCCGTGGACCTTGGCATCCATCCCTACAAGCTGCAGACCTCCGCGGGCGAAATCTGTACGCGCACGCTGATTGTGGCCTCCGGCGCCAGCGCGCGCTGGCTGGGGCTCCCCAGCGAGCAGGCGCTCATCGGCCACGGCGTATCGAGTTGCGCCACCTGCGATGGCTTCTTCTTCCGCGGCAAGGAGATTGCCGTGGTGGGGGGCGGCGACTCCGCCATGGAAGAGGCGCTCTTCCTCACGCGCTTTGCCAGCAAGGTCACGCTCATCCACCGCCGCGATGCCTTCCGCGCCTCCAAGATCATGCTGGAGCGTGCCATGGCGCATCCCAATATCGAACTGCGCACCAACACGATCGTTGAAGAGGTTCTGGGCGTCGAGGAGCAGGAGGTGAAGGGTCTGAGCGTGCGGGATGTGATGACAGGCAATGTCACCACCATCCCGCTCAGCGGGCTGTTCCTTGGCATCGGTCATGAGCCCAATGCGCGCATGTTCGCCGGGCAGATGGATCTGGACGAGGACGGCTACATCCGCACGAAAGACAATGTCCTCACCACGCACAACGGCAAAGTGGTGCCCGGTGTGTTTGCCTGCGGGGACGTGCAGGACCGCCGCTACCGCCAGGCCATCACCGCCGCGGGCTCAGGCTGCATGGCCGCGCTGGAGGCGGAAAAGTTTCTTGAGGGGCACGGGCGCTGAAGCGGCGCCCTACCAGGAGTGGAAGACAAAAAATGCTGCGGCCACCAGACACAGCCCGGCAGCGGCGTGATTCCAGCGCAGGTGCGAGCCAAAGTAGAACGTGGTGAAGACGGCGAAGACCACGAGCGTGATGATCTCCTGAATCACCTTGAGCTGCACGGGGCTGAAGCGGTCAGCGCCGATGCGGTTGGCCGGAACCTGAAAGCAGTACTCCAGCAGGGCGATGCTCCAGCTCACCAGGATGACCTTCCACAGCGCCTCGTGACGGAACCGCAGGTGTCCGTACCAGGCAAAGGTCATGAAGATGTTCGAGAAGATGAGAAGAATGACTGTCCACATGTTTGGTTTTGACGCGATTCGCAGAGTGGGGGTTGCTGTAACCAGCATAGGGGACTTTCAGCGCATCACGCGAGAAGAATCGCAATGACTTCGCTTGTGGAAAACCTTGAGCGCGTGGAAGCGGCCATTCAGGCAGCCTGCCGCCACGCGGGCCGCCCGCGCGCCGAAATCGAGCTGATGGCTGTGTCGAAGACGTATCCAGCGGCGACCATCGCCGAGGCCGCCGCGCTAGGCCTCACGCTCTTTGGCGAGAACCGCGTGCAGGAATTCGCCGCCAAGGCATTGCATGCGGCAGCGCTTCGCGACGCATTGCAGAATCCAGCCATTCGCGTGCATCTCATCGGCCACTTGCAATCGAACAAGGCGCAGCGGGCGGCGGAAATTTTCGATGCCGTCGATTCGCTTGACTCCGTGCGGCTGGCCGAGCGGCTCAATGAGGCGGCGGGCAAGCTCGGCAAGCGCCTGCCTGTTCTCATCGAAGTCAAGCTCAGCCCCGAGGAGACGAAGGCCGGGCTGGAGCCGGAATCGCACGAGGCGGCGCGGCTGCTGGAGGCTCTTCCGAACCTGTCCCGCCTCGATACGCGCGGCCTGATGACCATTGCGCCGTGGGGCGTTGCAGAAGACGTAACGCGCGCCTGCTTTCGCAGCCTGCGCACGTGGCGCGACCGCTGGGCGGCGGCACATCCCAAACTCAATCTGGACGTGCTCTCGATGGGCATGAGCGGCGATTTTGCGCTGGCGATTGAAGAAGGCGCAACGCGCATTCGCATTGGCACGGCGCTGTTCGGCAAGCGCGCGCCGTACGCAGGGCCACCCGAATGAGCACGGCGATGCTGCGCGAAGCGAAAGACGGAGTCACGCTGGCTGTGCGCGCGCAGCCCGGCGCGAAGAAGACGGCCATCACCGGCATCTACGGCGAAGGCGCCGC
>JAGWRX010000027.1 GCA_028876395.1 Acidobacteriota bacterium | reverse complement strand
TCGCGACCTGAACGCCGTGCCGGAGGAGATTCGCGGCGCCGTGCGTAACAACGGCGGCGGACATTCAAACCACACGATGTTCTGGAACATCATGGGCAAGCCGGGCTCGACTGGCGTCGGCGGCGCGCCGGCGGGCGAGCTGGCTGCGAAAATTGCGGCGGACTTCGGCGACTTTGAAGCCTTCAAGAAGACCTTCAATGAGACGACGGCGAAGCAGTTCGGCTCCGGCTGGGGCTGGCTGGTGCTCTCTGGCGGCAAGCTGAAGGTGATCACGACGGCCAACCAGGACTCTCCGTTGAGCCAGGGGCTGTACCCGATCCTCGGCAACGATGTGTGGGAGCACGCTTACTACCTGAAGTACCAGAACCGCCGCCCGGACTACCTGGCCGCGTGGTGGAACGTGGTGAACTGGAACGAAGTAAGCAAGCGCTTTGCGACGGCAAAGGGCTAGGGTTCATGCGCCAACCGGCCTCGCGCGATGCGGCGCGGGGCCAAAAGGTTGTGCGGTTACCAGCGCGCAGTGCGTGCATCAGGCGCGCAACTCTTCCTGGGAAGTGTGTGTCTAAACGGGCAGTGCGATGAAACGACCAGTCACCATCTCGTTGCTTCTTCCTTTAGTCGGGCTGCTGGCCTGCGGCCCGGATACGACCTCCATTGCCGAGGCGGCGCAATCGGGCACGTTTGCGGTTACGCAGCGCAGCCTCAATGTGGGCACAGCCAATTACCAGTTCACGCGCACGCGTGACGGCTACAACTCCAGCTCGCTCGTAAAAGTGTCGATGAAGGGGCTGGACTATGCGTTGTCCAAGACCGAGCAGCTCACGTCGGCAGAGCAACTGCAGCATGTGCAGATCAGCGCGACGGTGAACAACCAGGCGGTGACCGTGACGGCGGCGCCAGACTCCGCGCAAACGCTGCTCAACATGTCAGCCGACGGCAAGAGCAGCACCGCGCGGCTCACCTCGCACGCGGCGACGGTGTTTCTGCCGGATGTGGATCCGGGCGCGCTGCAGACCCTGCTGACGCTGGCGGCCGCGCATAATAATCGCGACGTGTGGGCCATCATCCCCAAGGGCGATGGCGCGGTCCTGCCAGTACAACTTGCGACCTATCCCGACGAGCAAGGCAGCCTGAACGGCAAAAGCATCACGGTGCATCACCTGGTCTCGACCATCGGGCACGATATGACCGACCTCTTCGTGGGCCCGCAGAACCAGTTGCTGCAGGCAGAGTTGCGGACCGAGGGACTGGCGCTAATTCATCAGGGATTTTTGCTGACGCCGCCGGCCAAGCCGCTTGCGCCGCCGAGCATGCCGAGCGGGCCTCCGAATGGCCAGCAGGGGCAAGCCGGCCAGCAGGGTGTGCCGAACGGAGCTGCGGGCCAGCAAAATCCGCAACAGCAATATCCCCCACAGCAGTATCCGGCTCAGGGTCAGCAGCAGCAATATCCGCAGCAGTACCAACAGAACCAGTACCCGCAACAACAGTATCCGCAACAGCAGTATCCGCAGAACCAATACCCACAGCAGCAGTAGGGTGACGCAGCTACAGTGCGCGGGCCGCGGCGATGGCCGAGGCCCACGCCCACTGGAAGTTGAATCCGCCAAGATGGCCGGTTACGTCCACCGCTTCTCCAATGAAAAACAGGCCTGAGACGGCGCGCGCCTCCATGGTGCGTGCATGCAGGCCGTTGGTGTCGATGCCGCCTGCGGTGACTTCGGCCTTCTCGAATCCCTCCGTGCCGGTGGGATGGAAGGGCCAGTGATGCAGCCTGTGCTCGTGTGCATCCAGGGCAGCGTTCGACCAGCCGGAAGGTGGTGCGACCTTGGCGAGGTGCGTGGCGAGGCGCTGCGGAAGCTGGTCGCTCAACGCACGGCGCAGCGCGGCCGCATCGCGACGAGCTTCGGGTGCAAGCAGCGGCGCGAGCAGGGCCGCATCCGGTGCAAGGTCGACGTGAATCGGCTCGCCTGGTTGCCAGTAGCTGGAAGCCTGCAGAATCGCCGGTCCGCTCAGGCCGCGATGCGTAACGAGCATCTTCTCGCGGAAGCGCGGCCCACGCGCGGCGCGCGCTTCGACCATGGCGGAGACGCCGGCCAGAGCGGTCCATGCGGCTTCCGGCGGGCCGAGAACAAGCGGCACCAGCGCAGGGCGCGGCGGAAT
>JAGWRX010000026.1 GCA_028876395.1 Acidobacteriota bacterium | reverse complement strand
ATAAGGTCGGTGATGATCAGCCCTTGCTTGGCTGCGGTCATCGCGCCGGCCAGGGTCATCACGACGAAGCAATCCTTGTCGCGCGCCATAGCTTCGACTACGTCGGCGCCCTGCCCGACCTGGCGGCCAGTAAACGACGTATTGCCCATCGCGCGAACCAGGTCGTCGACCGATTTCACCTTCGACAGGTCGAGCGGATCGAGTGCTACCAGCTTGTCGCTGAAGCCATCGTGCAGAATGCGTTCTTTGGCCTTTTCCTGGTGCGGGTGATCAGTCACAGTCACCTCGTGAGAGCAATGAATGTCCGGCGCCGCAAACAGGAGGCGAAGCAAGTATGACGCCGAACCCTTGAAGCTACAGGGTTATTGCGGTTGGCGTCAATGCTGGTGGCGAGTGACAGAAAGCGACCCTGGTGCGCGTTCATCACAGTTTAACAATGCACGCACAGTGTCAAGCAGGCAAAATGGGATGCTATGCTTGCAATGCATTCATCCAGCGGAGTTAAGGATTGGCAGAACGGAATTTCAAAATCGGAATTGTGCAGATGTCGTGCGGGCCGGAGCCGGAGCAGAACATGGAGCGCGCGATTGCGCACGTGCGCGAGGCTGCGAAACAGGGCGCCGAACTGGTGTGCCTGCCGGAATTGTTCCAAACACAATACTTCTGCCAGCGCGAGGACACGGCGCTGTTTGAACTTGCTGAGCCGATCCCGGGACCGGCGACGGAACGTTTGGGCGAGCTGACGCGCGAGTTGAAGATCACTCTGATTGCGTCGTTGTTCGAGCGGCGCGCACCCGGCGTTTATCACAACACGGCTGCGATTCTCGGGCCCAACGGTGAGTTGGCGGGAATTTATCGCAAGATGCACATCCCCGATGACCCGCTGTACTACGAGAAGTTTTACTTTACGCCGGGCGACCTTGGCTTCAAGGCGTTCGACGCCGACTTCGGCAAGTTTGGCACGCTGGTGTGCTGGGACCAGTGGTATCCCGAGGGCGCGCGGCTCACGGCCTTGCAGGGTGCTGAAGTGCTCTTCTATCCCACCGCCATCGGCTGGCATCCGGCGGAGAAGGACCAGTTTGGCGAGGCGCAATACGATGCCTGGCAGACCATCCAGCGCGCCCATGCCATCGCCAACGGAGTGTACGTCGCAGGCGTCAATCGCGTTGGCCATGAGCATGGTGACATCCTCGGCAATCGCGCCGCCGGGCCTGGCCTGGAATTCTGGGGCGGCAGCTTCCTCGCGGACCCATTTGGCCGGATCGTTGCCAAAGCATCACACGACGCCGAAGAGATTCTGCTGGGCGAAATCGACCTGGCGCTGCTCGAAGACACACGCCGCAACTGGCCATTTCTCCGCGACCGCCGCATCGATGCCTATGGCGGAATCACCAGCCGCTTTCTTGACCAGGCGCCTGTATCCGGGCAGGATGGGGAGCCAAAGTAACAATGTCCGTTCAGACGCCCGCAGAAACGCCGCGCGAACTGGGCTATCGTATGCCCGCCGAGTGGGAGAAGCACGAGGCCACCTGGCTTGCCTGGCCGCATAATCCCGAAGACTGGCCCGGCAAATTTCAGCCCATTCCGTGGGTCTATGCGGAGATCGTCCGCCTTCTCGCCGCGCGCGAGCGGGTCCACATCCTAGTGGACGATGAGAAGTCCCAGCGGCGCGCCGAGGGAGTTCTGAAGCGCGGCGGAGCGAATCTGGATCAGGTGAGTTTCCATGCATGGCCCACGGACCGCGTCTGGACGCGCGACTCCGGGCCCATCTTCGTGCGCAATGCTGAGGGCCGGGTCGGCATCACCAACTGGCGCTTCAATGCCTGGGCCAAGTATCCGGACTGGCATCTCGACGACCAGGTGCCGGGCCGCGCAGCCGAGCTGCTGGGCCTGCCGGAGTGGTGCCCCACCGTCGAGCTTGCAGGTGGTCCTCACCGGCTTGTCCTCGAAGGCGGCTCGATTGACACGAATGGCGAGGGAATCCTCCTTACCACCGAGGAGTGTCTGCTGAGCGAGGTGCAGCAGCGCAATCCCGGCGTGGGCCGGGAGCGGTTGGAGCGCGCCTTCCACGACTACCTGGGCATCGATCAGGTGGTCTGGCTCAATCGCGGAGTGGCCGGTGACGACACTCACGGCCATGTGGACGATATCACCCGCTTCGTGGGTGCAACGACGATTGTGACCGCCGTTGAGCCGGATACGAACGACCCGAATCACGAACTGCTCGCTGAAAATCTTGCCCGCCTCAGGGCTGCCCGCACTTCCGATGGCAAGCAGTTCACCTTGGTCGAGCTGCCTTTACCTCGCCCGGTTGTGTTTCGCGGCCAGCGCCTGCCTGCCAGCTACGCCAATTTCTACATTGCGAACGGCCTGGTCCTGGTTCCTACCTTTCACGATCCCAACGACCGCCTGGCTTTGAATATCCTGGCCGACGTCTTCAAGGATCGCGAGGTCATCGGTATCCATTGCGTGGATCTCATCTGGGGCCTGGGCGCGCTGCACTGCATGACCCAGCAGCAGCCCGCCACGTTACCATCGCAGAGATGATCACTGACGCCGAAGCCATGCAAGCCGCCCTTGCCGAAGCCCGCCTCGCAGCGGCCGCCGGTGAAGTGCCGATTGGTGCTGCGATGGTCCATAAGGGCGTCATCATCGCGCGCGGACAAAATCGCGTGCTGCGCGACAACGACCCGACGGCTCACGCCGAAATCGTCGCTCTGCGCGCTGCAGCCGCGGCTCTGGGCAACTACCGCCTCAACGGCTGCACTCTCTACGTCACGCTGGAGCCCTGCGCCATGTGCGCCGGGGCCATGATTCATGCACGGCTGGATCGGCTCGTCATTGCCGCCGCCGATCCCAAGGCAGGCGCCTGCGGCTCGGTGCTCTCCGTCCTTAATCATCCGCTACTTAATCACCAGATGCAGGTGGAGCAGGGAATTCATGCGGACGAGGCGGCGGAGTTACTTCGTGGCTTCTTTCGCGAGCGCAGAGCTTAACTTCGGGTCAGGGTGCGGATTCGCTCGGCCTGCGATGGCCATTTTCCAGCCAATTCGGCATAACTCGCGTTTCGGTAATCGGCGAAGTCAAAGCCGGGGGTCACCGTGCAGCCCAGCAGCGCTGCCTTGCCGTTGCCGATGAGCCGCGTCCCCTGCCACACGCCCGCAGGAACAACCAGTTGCACTTGCTGGCCCGCCTCCAAGTCCGGTCCGAGAGCAAAAACGGCGGAGCCGCCGTCGGGGTAGAGCTGAAGCATCTCCACCGGGTCGCCAAGATAGAAATGGAATATTTCGTCCGAGTCGAGCACGTGCATTTCGGAGAAGGTTCCCGGCTCCAGCAGATAATAGATGGCCGTGCCCTGCGCTCGTATCCCACGCGGCAAAGTCACTGTGCCGGTGGATGTGTAGGTGCGCCGAAACGAGCCGCCCTCGATGGGATGCGGCTCAAGCTTCAGGAATTCCTTTATTTCCTTGGCGGTCATTGCTCCCGATGTTACCAGCGTTAACGCAGTAAAATAGAAACATGAAGGTGCAGGTCTATACCGGAGCCTGGTGCCGGGACTGTCGCGCGGCAAAGCAGTTTCTTGACTCTCACGGCATCGAATACACCGAAATCAATGTGGACGGCGATCCCGCCGCATCAGCCGAAGTTGTGCGCCACGTGGGCAAGCGGGCCATTCCGCAGCTTGTGATTGACGGCGAATGGTTTCAACCGTACAAGCCGGGCCGCGGGTTGCTTTACGACGAACTGCATGAGCGCCTGGGAATTCCGCGCTCCTGAGCCGGTTCCCCCCGTACAATCACTACTGTTAAAGCGTTGACGCGGGCCGCATTCGGCGGTCCAGCACAGGAGTCTGCTCTTGATCGACCGTTACACACGTCCGGCGATGGGCCGTATCTGGACGGAAGGAAACAAGTACCACTGCTGGCTCGAGGTGGAGTCGGCCGCCAGCCTTGTCCTGGCCGAGGACGGTGTGATTCCCGCTTCTGCCGCCGAGGCTATCGCCACAAAGGCCGGTTTTTCTGTGGCGCGCATCCAGGAGATTGAGGCGGAGGTGAAGCACGATGTCATCGCCTTCACCACCGCGGTTGCCGAGAGCCTGAACGCGCAGGGGTTGGGGGCCGAGTCGCGCTGGCTGCACTACGGGCTTACGTCCAACGACGTGGTCGATACCGCACAGGCGTTGCAGATCAAGGAGGCTTCCGCGCTCATTCGCAAGGGTCTCGTGGGTCTGCTTGCTGTGCTCAGGCGCCGCGCACTGGAATTCAAGCACACTCCGATTATCGGCCGCACACACGGAATCCATGCGGAACCGACCACCTTCGGTCTAAAACTGCTCAACTGGTTCGCCGAGATGGAGCGCAATCTGGCCCGCTTTGATGCGGCCGCAGAAGACATGCGCGTGGGTAAGCTCTCCGGCGCAGTGGGTACGTTCGGTCATCTGAAGCCGGAGCACGAGGAGCGCATCTGTGCACGTCTGGGTCTGAAGCCGGCGCCAGTGGCCTCGCAGGTGATTCAGCGGGACCGGCACGCGGCATACATCTCGACGCTCGCGCTCATCGGCAGCACGCTCGACAAGATTGCCGTCGAGGTCCGCCATCTGCAGCGCACGGAGGTGCGCGAGGCGCAGGAGTACTTCAGCGAAAAGCAGAAGGGCTCGTCGGCCATGCCGCACAAAAAGAATCCGATTACCTCCGAGCAGATCAGTGGGCTGGCGCGCGTTCTGCGAGGCAATGCGCAGGCGGCTTTCGAGAATATTCCGCTGTGGCACGAGCGCGATATTTCGCATTCCTCAGTGGAGCGCGTGATCTTTCCGGATTCGACCATTCTGGCGGATTATCTGCTGGCGAAGGCTGAGAACCTGATCGACCGTCTGCTGGTCTATCCCGAGCGGATGAAGCGCAACCTTGAAAGCACGGGCGGCCTCATTTTCAGCGGCCAGCTGCTGCTGGATCTGGCCGAGTCGGGGATGTTGCGCGAAGACGCCTATCGGCTGGTGCAGTCCCACGCAATGCGCGCCTGGAAGGAAGACCTGGTCTTTCGTGACGAGGTAGCCCGCGACCCGGCAATCTCTGAAATGTTGAGCCCGGAGAAGCTGGCCAGCACCTTCGACTACACCCGTCAATTGGCAAACGTGGATGCCATCTTTCGCCGCGTGCTGGGCGAGTGAACTGGGAAAGGAGCCCACGGGTGGATGCCCTGAATCTTACCGTCGCCCTCACGGGCGCTTCCGGCGCTGTCTTTTGTCAGGAGTTGCTGCGCGCATTGGATGCCGATGAGCGCGTGGCGCGCGTTCACTTCGTCCCCTCGGAGAACTCACTGCGCGTCCTCGCCGAGGAGCTGGGCATCTCCGGGCGCAACGGCCTGCTCGAAAAGTTGCTTGGCGCGGCCCCGGCGAAGACGGTGCAGCATGCTGACTCAGACATTGGTGCAGCCATTGCCAGCGGCAGCTATCCATCAAACGGCATGATCGTTCTGCCGTGCTCCATGGGCACGCTCGCCGCCATTGCCAATGGGCTGGCAGACTCGCTGATTGCGCGCGCTGCGGACGTGACGCTCAAGGAGCGCCGCCCGCTGTTGCTCTGCGTACGCGAGACGCCATTCAACCGTATCCACCTGCGCAACATGGCGCTGGCGGCTGAGGCGGGTGCGGTCATTTTTCCGGTGATTCCTGCGTTCTACAACCGGCCGACCGATTCCACTGAGATGGCACGGCAGTTCGTGTATCGCGTGCTGGCGCATATCGGGCTGCCTCAGCCAGGCGCCTATGTGTGGAAGGCGGAGGATTAGCAGGATGTTCGATGCGCCGCCTGCGGAAGCCACAAATCCTTATTTGACACGTGGCCTCCCTTCCGTTGATACTGCCTTCTATGCTGAACCCAGAGAACTACGGAATTGAGGTCATGGCCATGTGCATGTGTATGGCGTGCGGGCCCGTCCGTGTGGCTCTGGAACGGCGAATGCGATAGACGCAACCGATTCTGGAAATCAGCGGCCCGGGTCCTGAACGAGGATTCGGGTCTTGTTTTTGGCGCGGATGTCACACCCCTTATGTGCTCTGCCGCCACGTTCACCATGAGTAAAGTCGAAACCGGAGGAGTCCACAATGTCTGAAGCCAAGCAGCGCCAGTTTGCCACTCTTGCCGTTCATGCAGGCCAGTCGCCCGACCCGGCCACGGGTTCCCGCGCGGTTCCCATCTACCAGACCACGTCCTACCTTTTTCAGGATGCGGATCACGCCGGGCGGCTATTCGCCCTCAAGGAATTCGGCAACATCTACACCCGCATTATGAATCCCACCACCGACGTGTTTGAAAAGCGGGTCGCGGCACTTGAGGGCGGTGCTGCAGCGCTGGCCACCGCTTCAGGGCAGGCGGCGGAGACTCTGGTCATTACTACGCTGGCTGCGGCAGGGGACGAGATTGTGTCAACCACCTCACTCTACGGCGGCACCTACAACCTGTTCCACTACACGCTTCCGCGGCTGGGCATCAAGGTGCGGTTTGTGGATGCCGACGATTTCGATGGTCTGCGCGCGGCCATCAACGGCAAGACGCGCGCTATCTACGCCGAGACGCTGGGCAATCCCAAGCTGGACGTGGTGGACATTGAAAAGCTGGCGGGCATCGCCCATGAGAATGGTTTGCCGCTGGTCATCGACAATACCTCGGCTTCCGCTGCCCTGGTGCGGCCCATCGAGTGGGGCGCGGACATCGTGGTGAACTCGGCCACCAAGTTTTTGGGCGGCCACGGCACGACGATCGGCGGTGTGATTGTGGATGCGGGCAAGTTCGACTGGGCGGCCTCGGGGCGTTTCAGGGACTTTATCGAGCCCGATCCCTCGTATCACGGTCTTTCGTATGTTGAGGCGTTCGGCCCCCTGGCCTTCATCCTGAAGGCGCGCATCCAGGGATTGCGCGATACGGGCGCGGCGATTTCGCCCTTCAATGCCTTCCTCCTGTTGCAGGGCATAGAGACGCTCCATCTGCGCATGGAGCGGCACTCGCAGAACGCCCTGGCAGTGGCTCGGCATCTGGAGCAGCATCCTGGCGTCGAGTGGGTCAACTACCCTGGCCTCGAGTCCAGCCCCTATCACGCGCGAGCCCGCAAGTATCTGCCCGCCGGTCAAAGCGCGCTCATCACATTCGGCATTAAGGGCGGCTACGAGGCAGGAAAAAAACTGATTGACGGGCTGGAACTGTTCTCGCTCGTGGCCAACATCGGCGACGCCAAGTCCCTGGTGATTCACCCCGCATCGACCACCCACCAGCAGCTCTCGGTGGAGGAGCAGGCCGAAACGGGTGTTACGCCCGAGATGGTACGGCTCTCAATCGGCATCGAGGATATTCGCGATATCATCGCCGACCTCGACCAGGCCATCGCGGCCGCCAATGGTCATTCGACTGCCGGCAAGACAGAGGCGGCGGGTCTTGCGGCACAATGAGTGTTATGACCGAAGCCCGAACCGGGACTGAATCTGCGCCGGCTGTCTCTCGCCTGCTGGAGCCTACCTATGAAGGCGACTTCGTGCTCGACGGGGATCTCCTGCTGGAGAGCGGACGCGCGCTGGTCAAGCCCACGCTCCACTACGCGGTGTACGGCCGCCTGAACGCCGCCCGCGACAACGCCGTGCTGGTGTGCCACGCGCTCACCGGTTCGGCGCTGGTTGGTTCCTGGTGGCCCGAGATCTTCGCGCCCGGTGCGGTTCTGTCACTGGATCATGACTTTGTCATCTGTATCAATATGCTGGGCTCCTGTTACGGCTCAACGGGACCCGGTTCGGTGAATCCTGAGACGGGGCTGCCATACGGTCCCCACTTTCCTCTGGTTTCGATTCGTGACAATGTGAGAGCACAGGCGCAGCTGCTGGATTCACTTGGAATCCGGCGGCTGCGCCTCGTTTTGGGCGGCTCCATCGGGGGCATGCAGGCCCTCGAATGGGCCATGCACGACATAGAGCGGGTGCAGCGTGCGGTCATCATTGGAGTCACTCCGCTGTCCGCCATGGGTCTGGCTCTCAATCATTTGCAGCGCCAGGCCATTCAGAATGACCCGGACTGGGCGGGCGGCAACTACCTTCCGCAGCGACCGCCACGGCAGGGACTGGCGCTGGCCCGTCAAATCGGCATGCTCAGCTATAAATCCGCCGCACTTTTTGACGAACGCTTTGCCCGCAACCCGAACCGCAACGGTGAAGACCCATGGGCGCTGGACGACAAGGGGGGCGGCCTGATCGGCGGGCGTTTTGACATTGCCGGCTACTTGGACCACCAGGGGAAGCGATTCATCGAGCGCTTTGACGCCAATGCCTATCTCGCCATCCTGCGCACTATGGATACCTGGGACCCGCTCGCCGGCGACGTGGCGCCGGAAGAGGCCTTCGGCCGTATTCGCGCCCGTCTCAGCTTCGTCGGCATCAGCTCTGACTGGCTCTTCCCGGAGGCGGCAGTGCGTAAATTTGCCTCGGTCATTCGCTCCACCGGCGTCCATGCCGACTACCGGGAGATGGTCAGCGACCACGGCCATGATGCCTTCCTCGCCGAGCAGGCGGAACTGGTCCGCCTCCTCCAATAGGTGGACCCGGGCCGAACTCCAAGAAACTGTTTTCGCTTGTCCGGTGTCTAAGCCCGTATGACAGCTGCCCAGAATCGCAGGAATCCGAGCCTCCAGCCCGCAGGCCGCCCGCCTCGTTCAGCGGAACGCTCGGCAGGGGCGGCTGCGATCTACCCCCCATGCTTTTCATGGAGTATCCCTGTCGGTGCCTGTCTGAGGCCCCGGCGGGTGACCCATATCCCCTCGCAAACAACTAAGCTTGTCACAACTGGCGCGGCTTTCTATAATCCTTCCAACACCGCATTGGAATCCGAGGTATCGTTTACCCGCCGCCCCGGTGCTCAACCGCCAAGCAGAACGGTTGTATATTCCGCGAGCGAGTGCTTGAGTAAAGATCTCCATTTCGGCATTTCCCAGGAGCACTGAATGAAGAAGATTGTCTTTGCATCTGTGATGGCGTTAGCGAGCATGAGTCTCGTTGTTGCGCCCAAACTTCGCGCACAGGATCAGACCACCATCAAAATCCAAGATCCGGCCGAGTTCAACGCCTATCAAATGGCAATCACGCAGACCGACCCCAAGGCCAAAGCCGCGGCCCTGGAGAGTTTTCTTGAGCACTATCCGCAAAGCGTGGTCAAGAATGCGGTCCTCGATATGCTCGTGGACACCTACCAGGGTCTGGGTGACGCCGACAAGACGCTCGGCGCGGCCAGCCGACTGATGCAGGTCGATCCCAACAACATGAAGGCCATCTTCATCTCGGTCTTCATCAAGAAAAATCAATGTCTGAAGACCTCGGACGCCCAGACCTGCAATGACGCGGGCGCCTTGGCGACCAAGGGGCTGGCGGTGCAAAAGCCGGCTGGAGTTTCCGACGACGACTGGAAGAAGCAGACGGGCGCGACCTACCCGATTTTCCATTCGGCCCTTGCTCTGGATGACATCCTCGGCAAGAAGGACATCAAAGCGGGTATCTCAGAGTACCGCACCGAGCTTATGCTCTATCCGCCGGACGCTACCAAGAGCGGACCCGGCCTGGTAGATACGCTGCAGCTTGCCGAAGCCTATACCAAGCCCGAAGGCAGAGATCTGGTGCTGGCGGTCTGGTTCTACGCACGCGCTTGGAACTTCGCTCCGCCGGCCTTCAAGGCCCAGATCGAGCCGAAGATGGAGTACTACTACAAGAAGTACCACGGCAATCTGGACGGGCTGGACGCGGTCAAAACCCAGGCAGCAGCAACTGTCTTTCCTCCGGGAACGTTCCAGATTAGTGCTGCGGCCACGCCCGCCGAGGTCGCGCATAAAGTCGTCGTTGAGACTACGGACCTGACAACTTTGAACCTGAGCGACAAGGAATTCATCCTTGCCTCCGGCTCCAAGGAAGACGCCGACAAACTGTGGGCAGTGATGAAGGATCAGGTCACGCCGGTCCCCGGCATCGTGATTGAGGCCACCGCCTCGGTCATCAAGCTCGCCGTGTCGCAGGATGCCAAGGATGCCAAGACTGCCGACTTCATCGTGAACCTGAAGAAGCCGCTTGACGACAAGGATCTTCCTGCGGTCGGCTTCGAGTTCGGTCTGCAGCCCAAGGCTGAACTGGATGGAACCTACGACAGCTACTCCCAGGTTCCGGCGACTGCCACCATGTTGCAGACAGCGCAGATTGTTCTTCGGGACGGATTTATCCAGCCCGAGAAGAAGAAACCTGTCGCGCCGCGCAAGCCGGCGGCCTCGCATCGCAGGACCCACTAACCCCGGGTCTTCCTGCGCTTACACCTGGCGGCGGGATCTGGCGGATCCCGCCGTCCAAACCCTGTTCCTGGGAACCCGATGGGCAGCCTTCTAAGGGCTGCCCATCGGGTTGTGCATTTCACAGACCTCAGGAACTCCAATGGTAGTCTGGTGGAATCATGCTGCGTTCCGGACTTTTCCCCATCGTCCTCGCATTGGTCCTCACCACCCCTTTCAGCGTGGCGCTCGATGCTCAGACGGCCGTAGAGGAACCATCCCCGGCGCCTCTGCACGTAAAACAGGTGCCTCCGTCTGTATCGCCCAGGCCGTTTTCAATCGATGGGGGCCATGAGGAATCCGCTTCTTCCATCGAGTTCCGTGCTGTCGCGCAGATGACTGCAAGCGACCGCGGCCTGCTCGCAGACGCAGAATCTTCGATTGCCGAGCACGCCGCTTCGTCTGGTTTTGATTTGCAGCAGGGCCAATGGAGTTATCAGCAGGTCGTGTGTCCGGCGCTGCCAAACCACCTCTTCCTGCGGTACATGCGGAACAATGGAGTGGGCGATTTGACCATGTTCTCCGCATCCATCCCCCGCGCCGGCGAAGGACGTGTGCGCATCATCCCGATACTCCGGCGCGGCTATTCGCTCTTCTCTCCCGCGCCAGTCAATGCCCTTACCGTTTCGGCATTCAACCATATCCGGGCAGAGGAGACATCCGGTAATTCCTCAGGCTGGCTAGGCAACGGCCTTTGCTACGCGGCACTGGCAGGGGCGCATCCACAGATCGCATCGCCGAATGTAGCCTCCGCAGACCAAAAGTCCTCGCCAGCGCTTTCGGCCATCATGGAGGTTCCGGCACACGGTGGAGAGATCCTCCGGTTTGACGACGCTGCTGCTATGCCCCGGCCAATGGAGTGGACGATGACGTTCACACCCAAGGGGAAACTCATCAAGGCCAAGCATTCCCCAGCGCCTCTGCTCACGGCAAAGCCGGTTCCGCACAGCACCGGCGCACTGAGGACGCACCCGGTCCCGCAATCCGCTCAGGATTAGATCGTTGGATTCTGGAGAGCAGGCCGCTGCCCGGCGTTACTCTCCAAGCATGATGCGCTCGATCGCGAGGGCGCGCCCGGTCAGTGGATCGCAGGTAATCAGGGTTGCGCACATCTTCGGATTTCCCTTGGCAGCTTCAAATTTGCCCGGCATGCCAGTCAGAAACTTTTGCAGCACAAGGTCCTTTTCAACGCCGATGACGCTGTCGTAAGGCCCGCTCATGCCCACATCGGTCTGGTAGGCCGTGCCTCCCGGCAGGATCCGCTCGTCCGCCGTGGGCACATGTGTGTGCGTGCCAAGCACCGCGGTTACCCGGCCATCCAGGTGCCAGCCCATCGCCACTTTTTCGCTGGTGGCTTCGGCATGAAAGTCCACCACGATGACGCTCGCCCTGATGCCCGCCAGCAGATCGTTGATCAGGTGAAAGGGGTCGTTGGTGCCGGTCATGAAAACGCGGCCCATCAGGTCAATCACGGCATAATCCACGCCGCTTTTTGTCGTTCCTTCAAAGATGCCGTAGCCGGGCAGCCCCGGTGCCAAGTTCACCGGCCGCAGCACCCTGCGCGGGCGCTGTTGGCTCTCGGCGGGAACTGAGTTCAAATATTCCTGGAGTTCGCGTTTGTCCCATACGTGATTGCCCGTGGTCAGCACGTCGGCTCCAAGGTCAAACATGTCTTCGGCAATCTGCGGAGTCACCCCAAAGCCGCCGGCGGCGTTTTCGACATTGATGATGATCAGTTCCACTCCGTGCGCTTCGCATACGTGGCCAATGTGCTCACGCACGATCCTGCGCCCCGCGCTGCCAAAGATGTCGCCTACGAAAAGAATTTTCAAGATAAAAGCAGCTCCTGGATGAATGGAGAAAGAGATGGTCACACGCGAGAGCAGGGAGCAGCGAATTCCTTATCCGCCTGAATGCCACTGCAAGTTTGTGCTTTCACCCTGTGCCGTCAACAAGTCGCAGGGGTAAGCGCGGTGGTTCTCAGTTGGTCCCTGTCCCTTGATCTCTGTTCTCTGATTCCTGTTGCTTCCGCATCAGCGGAAACAGAATAACGTCGCGGATGGACTTCGATCCGGTCAGCAGCATGGTCAGGCGGTCCACGCCAATGCCCTCGCCGCCCGTGGGAGGCAGCCCATACGCCAGCGCCCGCACATAGTCTTCGTCCATCTGGTGGGCCTCGTCGTCGCCGCGGTCGCGCTCGCCGAGCTGCTGCTCAAAGCGCTTGTGCTGTTCGACGGGGTCGTTCAATTCGCTGAAGGCGTTGCCCAGCTCAAATCCGCCGGCGAAGAACTCGAAGCGCTCCACATGGGCCGGGTCGTCCGGCTTGGCTTTGGAAAGGGGCGAGACTTCAACCGGGTAGTCGTAAATGATGGTCGGCTGGATCAGGAAAGGCTCCACCACTGCCTCGAAGAGGTTGTAGACCGACTTACCCACTGGCGCGCCCTTCATCGAGTCGTAGTAGACCCCTGCCACCGCATCGCGGACGGTCTTCAGCTCGGCGAGACGCTCCGGCGCAATCCTCGTGGTCTCACCAGCCACCTTCTCCAGCGAGGCGATAGCCGCATGGAGTCGCGCCTGAAACACCTGTGCCGAGTCGAAGGCCGTTGGTGCCGGCTTCGCACCTGCCTCTTCCGGCCAGAACTGGCGGATGGCTTCACGCATCGTCAGCCGCTGCCAGTGGGCCAGATCGATGGTGTGGCCGTTAAACTCCGTTTTTGCGGTTCCGTTCACGGCGCGCGCAACGAACTCGATCAACTCCTCGGTCAACTGCATCAGGTCGTGATAATTGGCATAGGCCTGGTAGAACTCCAGCATGGTGAACTCGGGGTTGTGCTGGGTACTGATGCCCTCGTTGCGGAAATTGCGGTTGATCTCGTAGACGCGATCCAGCCCGCCCACCACCAGCCGCTTCAGATAAAGCTCAGGCGCGATGCGCAGGAATAGGTCCATGTCCAGCGCGTTGTGATGCGTCCTGAAGGGCCGCGCCGCTGCTCCGCCCGCGACCTGCTGCATCATCGGCGTTTCCACTTCAAGGTAGCCGCGTTCATCAAAGAACTGGCGCAGTGCCCGCAGAACCTTGGCGCGCTTGACAAACACTTCGCGGCTGTCGAGGTTGGTAAACAGGTCCACGTACCGCTGGCGATAGCGCAGCTCCACGTCGGCCAGCCCGTGATATTTCTCCGGCAGTGAAAGCATTGCCTTGGCAAGAAACGTCAGCCGCTCCACATGCACTGTGAGTTCGCCGGTGCGGGTGCGGAACAGGTAACCCGAAACGCCGATGTGGTCGCCCAGGTCAAGCAGCTTGTAGAGCGCAAAACCCTGTTCGCCCACGGCGTCCTGGCGGACGTAAATCTGCAGCCGCTCGCCGCCCTGCTGCAGCGTGGCGAATCCGGCCTTCCCCTGAGCGCGTATAGCCATAATGCGCCCGGCGACAGCCACCGTCACCCGGTTGGCCTCCAGCTCCTCGCTCGTTGTCTCTCCCCAGGTCGCCCGCACGTCGTGAACTGTGTGCGAGGCAGGGAACTGGTTCGGGTAGGCCGCCTGCCCCAGCTTCTCAATCTCGGTCAGCTTTGCCCTGCGCAGGTCAAAAAGGCCGCGCTCAAATTCTGAATCAAACACTGTAATTCCTTCCGTTTGGTTGCCAGGAGCCTAAAAGGGAAGTATACCCGCTCGTTCGATGAACCTGTATGCTTGTGAATAGCTTCCATGCCCTTCAACCGCCCCATTCCGGAGCCTAAAGCGCGGAAAAAGATGTCCAGCGGACTGGAAAGCCTGGTCGAGGCCGAGAAGCTGATGCAGATTGCCATTCTGCTGCCTGCGTCG
The DNA here is from genome assembly GCA_028876395.1 of Acidobacteriota bacterium. Classification (GTDB taxonomy): domain Bacteria; phylum Acidobacteriota; class Terriglobia; order Terriglobales; family Acidobacteriaceae; genus Telmatobacter. Next base: position 7,583 of record JAGWRX010000026.1, on the reverse strand, counting down.
GCATTTATTGGCTGGCTGATCGGCGCCTGGGCAGACAGTCATTTTCACACCAGTTGGATGGGCACTGTGGGGATCATTTTCGGGGGCATCGCGGGAATCGTCCATGTGGTCCGGCTGGCGATGGCGTCTGCGGACAGCTCCGGATCGGATGGGTCCGATGGAAGCCACGACGCAAGAGGAAATTCAGACAACAAATCATGACAGAAGAAACTCATCCCGGCCCCGGCCTTAGTGACGATGCCCTGGCCGCACTGCTCAAGCGGGCTATTCGCGACACGCTGATTCTGGGCGCGGTTTCGTCTCTTGTGCTGCTGGTCGCCTCCGGCTGGCGGAATGCAGCCATGCTGGCCACTGGCGCCGCAATCTCAGCCGCCAGCATCCTGGAATGGCAGCGCCTTATCCGGTTAATCAATGCCCGGCTCGACAAGCAGAAGCTGCCCAGAAGCGCCGCGGCGGTGGCTGTCTTTTTTGTGCTCCGGCTCCTTATCTTTGGGGCGGTCATTTATGGTAGCCTGAAATGTTTCCAGGGTTCGGTGGTGGCGCTTCTTTGTGGCCTTGGCCTGGCAGTGGCGGCCGTGACCTTCGGGGCGCTGCGGCTGCTGAAGGCTTGAGCCCGAGCGAACCGGAAACAGAAAGATTTAAGTTTTCATGCCGGAATCACTTTTTGTTACGCACCTGATGAATCTATTGTTTGGCCACGTTGCGGCTGTCATGCTGCACGCTGTCGGCATTTCTGCCGATCCGGCAACGGCCATCAACGACACCTTTGCCATGGAACTGCTGGTTGCCATTGGCCTGCTGGCGTTCTTCCTCATTGTGCGGATCAGCCTGTCGGTGGAGAAGCCCAACGTCGCGCAGCAGCTCGCCGAAATCATTCACGAGTTCACCGGCAGCCAGGGCGGCCAGATCATCGGTCACGGCCATGAACGATTCCAGGCCTTTGTAACCTGCATCTTTCTGTTTGTCGTTCTCAATAACTTCATGGGCCTGATTCCCGGCATCATCACACCGACCAGTCAACCGGTGGTCCCGCTGGGCATCGCGGTGCTGACCTTCCTCTACTACAACTTCCACGGCGTGCGCGTGCAGGGGCCGATCGGCTATCTCAAGCACTTTGCCGGGCCGTTGTGGTGGCTGGCTCCGCTTTTGTTTCCCATTGAGATCATCTCGCACCTCGCTCGCGTCATGTCGCTGACCATCCGTCTTTACGCCAACATGCTTGCCAGCGATCTGCTCACCCTGGTCTTCTTTTCACTTGTGCCCTTGGCGCTGCCTTCGGCCTTTCTGGGGCTGCATTTTCTGGTATCCATCATCCAGGCCTACGTTTTCATGCTCCTTACGATGATTTACCTGACCCAGGCGACCGCGCACGAGCACTGATGCTCTTGGGCAACGACCCTCGTCCAAAGCGAGGAAACAATTCCGACGGAGAGCGCTTCCGCTCCGTACACACGGACGACCGCAAGCGTGAGGGGGCCAGCACGGTGAGCCTCAACCACCCACTGGCGGTCAATTTCAAGGGAAGCTGGAGAACTATGCGGAAACTTCAGAATGTGTTTATCGCCCTCGCGGCTCTTTGCTTTGCCATTCCGGCCTTTGCACAGAGCGGCTCAGCAGTAATCGACATGGCGCCAATTGGCATCGGCCTCGGCATGGGGCTGGCTGCCGGGCTTTGCGGTCTCGGTCAGGGCAAGGCAGTCGCCTCGGCCACGGAAGCGCTGGCTCGCAACCCGGGCACGCGCGCCGGCATCCAGCTCCTGCTGGTTCTCGGCCTGGCCTTCATCGAGTCCCTCACGCTGTTCACGCTGGCGGTTATCTTCGCCAAGATCAAGTAAGACGGGTTCACGCTTATCCTGCGGCTCTGGCTTTCTGGCCAGGGCCGCAGGCATTTTGCGGCGCCTGTTTTAGTGGTGGGCCTGCCGGGCAGTGTTCTGGTCGGCAGCGCTGGAGCCGCCGCGCAGCAAGTGAATTGCCTGAACGTAGCTCAGCCCCACGGGTACAGGCGTAAAGTGAGTTTGCTCCTGCAGTGTGTCGAACGTCTTGTTCGCGAACAGCAGGCGTCCGTTCATCTTCAGCTGGATGCGCACAATGCGCCACTGGTTCGGGCTCACTTCGGCCTGTTCAATCACGATCCAGCCGCCTTTGTAGAGCCGTCCCAGGATGCCCCAGCCAAAGTCCACATCGTCCTCCAGATGACCCTCGAGACGCGCAACGCGCTCCTGCGCGGGATCGATCCAGATTTCGCCGGTCATCTCGGTCAGCACTTGTGTCTCCAGATCCTGGGAATCAAATTCCGGATTGGGCTTAAAGGTGAATTTTTCGACTGTGCCGGTCGGCCCGACCGCTTCCCCAGCGTACTGGTAGATGAAAGCCCTGGGAAGTGCGTGCAGCACTTTCAGGACGCGGCGAGTGTCGCTTTCCTGACTCTGCTTGCGGCGCGACTGACTTTCTGGATCACGCAGCAAAGCGGTCAGCCGCGCCTGCTCCTTTTGTTCGTTGGCCTTGCTGAGGGGTCCATCGTTAATCTCGACAAGGCGGGCAACCGTGCCGTCCCTGGTTTCAAACATGTCCTTGGTCGAGGTGAGCCGCGGAGTGGACTTGCGCAACAGGTAGCGCATGGGATGCTGTGTGTTCCTGGCATTCTGCAATTCGGCCGCCAGCGCCCGCTTTACCAGTCCGGCGTCCGGTGTACCGGCCACAGTGCTTTGGACGGTTGCCGCGAGCGGCGCCAGAAGGAAAAGAAATAAAAAGCTGCGCACAAGCAGTAGTCTAGCGTTCATTCGCCGTCCAGGTTGAGTGAATCACAGCTGTTGATCATTAGACGCTCCAGTGGCGCTGCGGTTTCTGGAATTGAAGTGAGTGGGTCCAGTTGCGTATAGTTCGGGCAGGGCCCAGGCTTATTCAGGAATCACGACTACCGATAACAAAGCGATGGATCGGTGAAACCGGCAGGAGCGTCGGCCTGGCAGGATGCGTCGTTCTCAGCTCCCTGAAAATTGCTCGAATTTAAAAACCTCGGAGGGAATTGCACCATGGCAACGGAGAATGGTCTCGCGCGAATCGGCAAAACTGTGGTGATTCGCGGCGAAGTGAAGGGCAGTGAAGACTTGATAGTAGACGGGCATGTGGAGGGCACCATCAGCCTCTCTGAAAATCGGCTGACGATCGGCCCGAATGCCAACGTTAAAGCCGACCTCTCCGCCAAAGACGTGCTGATTCTGGGCCACGTCCAGGGCAACATCGTGGCCACGGGACGCGTGGAGCTGCGCGCGGGCTGCGTGGTGGAGGGCGATGTGAAGGCGCTGCGGCTGGCCGTGGAAGACAATGCAGTCTTTCGCGGCAAGGTGGACCTCTCCCAGGGCGCCAAGGGCCACGAGAGCGCCAGCGGTGCAGGTGCCCACCACAGCTGAATGAGGATACAGTCACCGCTAAAGGCAGGCGTGCGGGCCCGGATGACGTGGCCTGCGCGGTTATTCGGGGATATTCAGAATGCTTCGCAGGTTGTTTGAAAAGAAACACGACAGCAGTTCATCCGCCTCCGCTTCGGGTCTTACAGGCCCCAAAGTGCCGCGACATTCGGGCGGCTGGGCGGCGCTGCGCAAACGCCTTCAGGCGGAACCGGGGCTGCGCGTCATCGATGCCGGCAGCACTTCGCCCGCTAACATCAATTACCTCACCAGCCTGGGACACAGCATCTTTCTTGCCGATCCGGTGAATGAGGCGCTCACTGGAAGCTGGCAGAGCGGCGTGGATGCAGAAGGACAACCCGTCTGGAATGTGGAGGGCTATCTTGACCAGGCGCTGAAATTCTCAGGCCGGACTTTTGATGTCGTCCTTCTCTGGACGACTCTCGATTACCTTCCAGAGCCGATGGTGGTGCCCGTCGTCGATCATCTGTTTACCGCCATGAATCCGGGCGGCCAGGTCCTGGCCTTTTTTCACACCCGGGCCAAGGGTGAAGAGACCGCTTACTGCCGCTTCCACATTACCGAAGGCGATGATGTCGAGATGCAGCAGGCTCAGCCCTTCCCTATACAGCGCGCTTTTACGAATCGGAGCATCGAACGGTTGTTTGCCCGCTGGTCGGGATTCCGACAGTTTCTGGCAAAAGACAGCGTTTCCGAAGTCATCATCACGCGCTAGGTGCGAAGCGCGTGCATAGCCTGAAAGAAAGAAGCCAAAAGCAGAGGGACTATGAGTTTATTGAAAGGAACGCGCGTAACGTGGCTGGGCCATGCAACCGTTCTGGTCCAGACCGCCAAAGGCACCCATATCCTGATCGATCCATTCATCGCGCACAATCCAAAATACCCCAGGAGTTTCGTCCTGCCTGAGAAGATTCATTACATCCTGCTGACCCATGGCCACGGAGACCATATCTCCGACGCCGTGCCGGTTGCCGCAAAACATGGATCAACGGTGGTTGCCATCTATGAGCTTGCGGCCTATGTTGCGGGCAAAGGAGTCGCGGACACCATAGGCATGAATGTCGGAGGCACGGTGCAGTTGGAAGAGGTCGCAGTGACCATGGTCGACGCGAAACACTCCGCCGCCGCGCAGGATGAGCATGGCACGCATTATGTGGGAGTGGCGGCTGGATTTGTTCTGGAGATTGCAGACGGCCCCGTGCTATACCACGCCGGAGATACCTCTGTTTTTGGCGATATGAAATTGATCGCGGAGTTATATCGCCCCGAAGTAGCGATGCTGCCCATTGGCGGTCACTACACCATGGGACCAAAGGAGGCTGCTTTGGCCGCAACGTTTCTGTCGCCCAGGGTCATTCTCCCGTTGCATTTCGGAACGTTTCCGCCGCTCAAGGGCACGCCGGAGGAGTTGGCCGGCCTGGTCGACAGCAGGATACAGGTAGCGCGGCTAGCACCTGGAGAATCGCTCTGAACGACAGGGTCGCGCTGTCATCCAGAGACATAAAAGAGGCCTGGCATCTGCGCCAGGCCCTCTTTGTTCAAGAGCAGATTACTTTCCGCCAGCCGCCTTCTTCTGTTCTGCCCAGCGCCGCTTCACGGCCTCGGCAATCCGCTTGCGCCCTTCGGGGGTAAGATTGCGCTTCTTCTTGGCAACCTTCTTTGAAGCAGTTGTCGCGGACTTGCTAGCCTTGGCAGAGCCCGCCCCGCTGAGCAAGGCGCGAGCCTGTTGTAATTGAGCTATCTCACGATCAAGCTGAGCCAGAATTTCTGAAACTCCCACGGTTCCTCCTCGTGCTTACTTCTCAGTGGTACGATCCCCGTGGTCTTCATTGATCAACAGCCCCTGGGCTACCACTCTTACTGCAAAGTAAGGATACGCATATGTAGACTATTTTACAAACAAAAAATGCGATTATTTAAAGTAAACCAGGCAACCTGAACTCAGGGAATCATCACCATGCCAGCTTTTTACATAATTGCCTGGTTAACACGGATTTTCGAGCGGATGCCAAAGCAATCACAGCTATGTGCGCTCTAACAATACAGTCAGGTCTTTCTCAAATTGCTGGTGATTGCAAGTCACACAAGAGACGATTCGGCCGAGGTTTTTCCTCACAGAGCCATGGGCTCGGGCTGACTTGTATGTCCGGGGAGTGGGCTTATTCCTGTCGCTTGGCCAGCCCGGGGGGGGATTGCCTCGCTCAGAGTTAGCGCGAAGTCTTCGCCGGGGGCTGAGGCTGTTCGGGCGCAGGCACCCCCGGTGGAAGCCCCGGCAGTTCCTGGCCGGCAGGCCGCAGGCTGGGTGACTCTGCCGCGCGATAGTTGCGCAGGTCGCGCAGGATCTCCACTTTCTCGCGAGCATACTGGCCCGCAAGGCGGGTGAGAGCATAGGTGATAATGTCGCTGTGGTGCAGGTCGGGGACCGACGGATCGCGGCGCATGTTCAGCCACAGCCGGTGTACCAGTTGCACGTCGTCCGGACTCAACGCCGGTGCGTGCGGACCGATGTAAAAGACCTTGGTGTCACCGCTCGGGCTGACGACAAAGAAGTTGAACTGCCGTTTGGGTTCCGGCAAAGCTTCCCAGGCCTGGCCCAGATGGAAAGCCTGATCTTCTGCCGTCATGGAACTGGAGAGCCCGGAAACGACCGAGTCAACCTCCAGCGAATTCGCACCCTGCGCCAGCGCGGCAAATACGTCTCCGGCAGGAACCACCAGGAGAGAAACCTTCTTGCCAAAGCTTTCAGCCACTGAAACTGCCTTGGTAAAGAGCATCTGCTCGTGTTCACTAAAGCTTTGTTGCTCGGCGCTCAGATACTCGGGTCCGCCCACGCCCATCATGCGCACACTCATCACCACTACGTCCCGGTCTTCGGTCCTGGTGTGACCGAGGACCCACTTCAAGGCGGCAGGATTGGCGGCATCGTGCATGGTCACCATGACACCGCCGGGACGGATGGCGACCGACTCGCGGTCGATCGTGTCCTGGTGTTCAAGCTGGAAGTGGTCCTTCATCTGCCGGGCAGTCAGGGCATGCTTGCGCAGGTTCTGGCGCTCTGAGACGCTGAAGATCACGAAAAACACAGCGGCAAAAGCGACGCCGCTCACCGTGGCGACCGACTTGGTGAAGAGATTGACAATCGCGGTGGAACACAGCACAAGGAAGACCGAGAAGAGTCCCACGGGAATTTCGGTCCTGCCGATGCGCAGATTGGGCGGAACCTTCCAGCCGCGCTCCCCATGATACTTCCAGCGCAGCACGAGCATGGCCAGGCTGTTGAACGTGAATGACCAGATGACGCCGAAGGCATACGCCTCACCCAGGGTGATGACGTTGCCTCTGGTCACGATAATCGTGAACATCTGCAGGCCAAAGACCAGGTTGACGATGCGATGGCTCGTGCCGAATTTTGCGTGGGGTTTGCGGAACCAGTCGGTCAGCACGCCGTCTTCAGCCACCCGCATCAGCACGCCGGTGGAGCCGATCATCGAGGTGTTGATGGCGCCGGAAAGAATCAGGAAGCCGACGAACACCACAAAGATGCGGAAGGCAATGCGCCAGAACACCGGGCCGACCATGTACATGGCCAGCCCCGCGATCAGGTTGTCCTGGTACACGTGAGTCCGCTGCCAGGTGGGAATCAGCATGGAAGCCAGCAGCGTGGCGCCGCCGGTAAAGACCAGACTGTAGATCGCAATGACGATCGCGGCGCGCTTCAGGTTCTTCAGCTTGGGATGCTGAATCTCGCGGTTGACCTGCGCCAGGCTTTCCTCGCCGCTCATGGCAAGGATGGAATGGCCAAACGCCATGAGAATGCCGAACAGGCCCAGGATCGGCACGAATCGCGATCCTCTCAGGAATCCCAGCGCGTCGTCGCTGAATTTGAGATTGGCCGGGGTCGGCGGAGGAGGCAGATGCACGCCCCGCATAAGCACCGAATAGCCGCCCCACAGAAAGAGAATCACCACCATCACCGTGGTGATCTGCATGATACGCAGAGCCTTGTCGCTGGACTCCTCGATGCCCTTGATATTTTGCCACCAGTAATAGATGGTCACCGCGGCCGCGAAAACGGCGGCGGTGGAGTTCATATTGAACTGAAAGGGATGGTTCTGCGCGTCCATCAGAGCCGGAGGGAGCCAGTGGCTATTGGCT
>JAGWRX010000025.1 GCA_028876395.1 Acidobacteriota bacterium | reverse complement strand
GCGTCTCGGTCACCTGCTGGGCCAGGTTGGTGCGGTCGTCGTACATCGTCAGCAGCACGCCTTCGATTTGAATCTCCGGATTCAGCGCATCCCGCACCCGCTCCAGTGTCGAAATCAGCTCGGAGACCCCTTCAAGGGCGAAATACTCGGCCTGCATCGGCACAATCAGCGATCCCGCCGCCACCAGCACATTCAGCGTCAAGAGGTCCAGCGCCGGCGGGCAGTCCAGCACAATCAGGTCATACGCAGCGTGGATTGGCTTCAGCGCCTCACGCAGCCGCGTGGCCCGGTCCTCAATGCCGGCCAGTTCAACGTTCGCACCGGTCAGATTCTTTGAGCCGGGGAGAATCCAGAGATGGTCAATCTCCGTAGGCAAAATGACCTGCTCCGCCGGGGCGTTGCCCACCAGAACGTCATAGATGGAGTGGCGGTTATCATCCCGCTGCAATCCCAGGCCCGAGGAGGCGTTGGCCTGCGGATCGCAGTCGACCAACAGGACTTTTAGGCCTTCTAGGGCCAGGCATGCGGCCAGGTTGATTGCAGTGGTGGTCTTGCCAACCCCGCCCTTCTGGTTGACGACGCCGAGAATCTTGCTCATGGTGAATCAGATTAATCGGAAGGGGCTGAACCTTGCTGAAATCTGGCCTGTGGAGAACTTCGGCTTCCTGTGGAAAGCACCAAAGGGGGCAGCGGGACACCGGTTCCAAGTGGCTGTAGGCATTGCTTTTGCGCGCGCAGAGCGCAAGCGGGCCAGAGGGGTTCGATTTCCCTTGAACAGTGGAAATCTTTTGGATTTTCAAGGGCTAGGTGACTCAGTTGATGGCTGCCTGCGATAGATAGTCGAATGTTCCACGTGGAACATTTCCAATGAAAAAGGTAGGCGGCAACGATGTTCCACGTGGAACATCCCTACCCCCCCTCCTATTTATCCAGAAGATGAGCCAGCACCACAATCCGCTGCCCTGACCCTGGCAGCGGCACCGGTTCTTGCCAATCGAACCCATCGCCTGCCGCAGCCTTGACAGCGGCCAGCTCTGCCTGTGTGGTCATTAGCGCCAGCCAACCGCCGGGACGTACCAAACCCGCCGCTACTCGAACCGCCTGCTCCATCCGGTCCACGGCGCGCAGGGTGACGCAATCGAACTTCTGCCCTAGATCTTCCGCCCGCCCTGCGTGGACCTGGGCTTCCAGTCCAAGCGTCCGGACAGCTTCCTGCAGAAACGCCGACTTCTTGCACTGAGATTCAGCCAAGGTCACGGCAATCTCCGGGCGGCAGATCGCGACAGGAATGCCAGGAAATCCGGCGCCGGATCCGAGATCGAGTAGATTGGCAATTCCTTGCGGCAGGGCGCGAGCGCAAACGATGGATTCTACGAAGTGGCGAGAGAGAATCCCTTCAGCATCGCGAATCGCGGTCAGGTTCACGCGAGCATTCCACTTGCGAAGCAGGGAGAGGTAGGCCTCAAACTGTCCAGTCTGCCGGTCTGTCAGGGTGGGCTGGCCCGCGGCTGCGAGAAGCTGGCCGAGGCGCGATCCCGCAGCGACGAGGCCGGGGGGATGGGTGTCGCTCATGGCTGAGAAAGGGGTTGCGCTGCTGGTTGGGCGACAGATTCCTGAATGCGCCGCGGGGACCAGGCCTCTGCGGCTCGGACGAAGGCGGCGAAGATGGCGCGGGAAAAACTGCTGGTCGTATAGGTGCGTTCGGGATGCCACTGCACGGCCACAACAAAGTGATCGGCGGAATCGAGTTCGACGGCCTCAACCACGCCGTCGGCGGGAGAAAGGGCGGCGATGCGCAAAGGAGCGCCGACCTCACGGATGGCCTGATGATGGCTGGAGTTGACCTGTGGCTCGGGATCCTCGCCGGATGGTTTGAGTGCGGCAAGGCGTGTGCCGGATGTGAGCCGGACCGGGTGCGCTTCAGCGACGAGGTGGCCGGGGGTGTGGTCCACTGCTTTGCCGAGCTGGGTGGGCAGGTCCTGATAGAGGGAGCCATTGCACCAGACATTGAGGGTCTGGGCGCCATGGCAGATGCCGAGGATGGGCTTGTGGAGACTGAAGGCATCCTGAATCATGAGCTCATCGACGGCGGTGCGTCCGGGGTCGGCAGGGCCGCAGGTTGGGATACGATCTTCGCCAAATCTTTGCGGGTCTACATCGTAGCGGCTGCCGGGGAGCAGGATGCCCTGAGCACTGGCGAGCACGCGGGCGACACGGTCCTGGCGCTCATGGAGAGGGACGACGACGGGGGTAGCACCGGCGGACTGAAGCGCGGCCAGATAGAGAGGCAGCGAGCGCTGGTTGTACTCCATGTCGGTGCTGGTGGGCTCGGGGATGGCGATACGGACGTTCATACCGGAAACAGTGTACGGCAGGTTGGATGGAAGAAGTTATTATGTTGCTGGGTATCCATTTGACTCAGGTACCCCCAACAGGTTGTGCTTTTGGCGGATTGTGTTTTGCCGAGTCAACTATTTGCCTGTAAGTGGTTGGTTCGATTGCGACGGCTTGCTGCGCCAGACGATAGAAGAGCTTGCCGCGGCTGCGTGATTTACGGCGGTTGAAGCGGAAGGTGAATTCGTCCAGGTATTCCTGGAGGTGCTCTGCTCCAACCGATCCTTGGTGTGTTCCCAGAAGCCAGCGCTTCAGCAGCGAAAACACCTGGTGGACCCGCGGCAGCAACTCGGATGCCCTCTCCGGATGGCCCTTTTGGTTGCTGATTCGGTGTGGGTAGCCGGCCCGCTGGATGGGCAGGTACCCCCGCCATCCATCCGTATGCACCGTGCTGCCCGGCTCGATGCTGTCCTTGATGAACGAAGTCAAAGTGGCCGAAGAGGCATCCGGAATGTGGCGCAGCCGGATGCGTCCGATCCCGCGGCCATCTTCTTCGGCGGCCACAACAACCAGCGCCTTGCCAACGATCTGCCGACCGAGCACGCCCGGCTCTTCGCCGCCCAGAAAGCTCTCATCGACTTCAACCACCCCAGCGAGTCGCTCGCGCCCGGGCCGGATCATCGCTCGGCGCAGCTTATGCAAACAGGTCCATGCCGTCTGATAGCTGCCCCAGCCCAGCACGCGCTGCAATGCGATGGCGCTCACGCCGTACTTCTGGCTCGTCAGCCACCACATGGCGCGAAACCACACGGTCAGCGGCGTTCGGCTGTCTTGAAACACCGTGCCGGCGGTCGCCGAAACCTGGTACCCGCAACCAGCGCACTGAACACGGCCCGATTGCAAGGGCCAGCTCTTGCCAGCGCCACAGCGAGGACAACGGAATCCGTCCGGAAAACGAAGCTGGAACAGATACTCCCGGCAAGCCTCTTCAGTGCCGAAACGTCGCTCCAGCTCCAGAAGAGTGCGCGGATAATCCTCTTCCATGAGCCCGAACACTACAGGTTGGGCCAACCTGAGTCAAATGGATACCCAGCTTCGGAATTAATTCTGTTGCCACGCCCAGGTTCTTATGGTGAGAGCGGTGTCGAATATACCGATCAACTTCGATAAAGCGCTGACGATGGCTGAAAGATATGGCAAGAGACACCTGCTCCTCGGCAACGGCTTTAGCAAAGGGCAGAGGTTCTGGCTCAGCGGGACAGCCGCACGATAAGCGAGCTATTCCGTGAGGCCTTTCGCACGTCCGCGGCCCAGCAGGCGCGAACGATGCTGAATGATTTGGGCGAGTACGCGGCCAGCCGCAACCCGAAGGGCTACACCGAGGCTGATGTACCCCGGCTCATCGAGCAGGTGTGCGCTGAGAAGCCGCGCCGCAGCAAGGTGCGATCGAACGGGTGATCGTCGTCATCGATACAAACGTCTGGATCTTCGCGGTTCATTTTGCGAAGCGTCGTGGCACTCCAAAGCTGGCGATTGAGCAAGGGATGAGCAAATTCGGGGGCACTTTCTACGCCTATCCTTTCCGTCGCGCCAAAGGACAAATCTCGCCGCGGCACGGAATGCAGGTGTGCCGCAGACTGTGCCATGCCGTGTGTATCCAAATGCGTCAAATCAACGTCTTAGATGACCAGACTAGAGTGCTTCCGTGCGGGCTTTGTCTTAAGGTAAGTTCTTGATCCTGTTTTGAATGCCCCCAGCGTCGCGGGCTCCGATATGCTGATCCGGCATCAGCCACCCCGTACCACATGACCACGATTTCCGTGACATTGTGGGCCGACTGGTGCGCGACAAATGCGCCGAACGGATGAGGGGCGATTGTGGACGAGCTATGCGAACTGCTTCGTCCTCATCGGTAACAGACATCCGCATCCGCAGCAGTTCAACATTGACGTGTGTCGGCTTCGTCTCGTTTGCGCTATGATGGCTGTCGCCGGGCTACACAAGACGACTTCGCAGACAGTCGCTGGCAGTTTGTTACTATTTGTTACTACTTTTGGCGAATTTGAGGTTGGAAGCGACTGGAAGCCGCTGGCAACCGTTGGAATGAAGAGCAGAGGTAACTTTAAGCCATTCAATGGCTTACATCTCTAAGTGGTTTGATTTCAAAAGGTTCCAAAATGCCGCAGGTCGAGTCCCTTCTTCGGCACCAACGTTTGGCCCATCTTCTGGAAATTCAAGCTAAATAATTTAGAACAAGCGCCTTGTGAGATTCTTCTCTGCGGGAGATTCCGCATTTATGCGTCTCTGCGGACCTGATTCAGGCCCACATCATCATGGCTACCATGGCGGACGGGATGTAGTGCGTGAAGGCCAGCGTGCTTGAGCGGCTTTGCGTTCACGCCGCACGCGCGCCAGGGGCACGTACCAGGATGCTGCCCGTCGCCCGAATCTTCCAACCTTGCATCGCATCCGGCTTCATCTGCTTCTCCGCTTCCCAATGCTCTTGTGTGCCTTCGGTCAATCTTCGCAGCCGCTCCGTGAATCTGAATGTTCGCACCGATCTCACGGGGCTTTGGATCAGGCGTGGTCGAAGCTGCCTACTTATCAAACACCAATCGCTGCTCGGTGTCGCCGAATGCATTGTGGGCTTCAATCAGCTCGATCAGGTGCTGACCATTATCGGATAGGAAGTAGCGCCTGACAGTGGTGGAGGGGCGGCCTGCACTCGCGTTGCGTTCTTGAACCAAAAGGGTACCGCCCTGCCACTCAGCGGTGACCTTCAAGTGGGCCGACGGCATTCCGGGAAAGGGTGCCGGGGCCGGGGCATCGTGTTCCTGTCCATCCGCGGTTAACTCAGACGAGACGCGCGAGTCGGGCAATGGGATGTTTACGATGCTGACGTGTTTTTGGATGTCGGTCTGCTGAATGGTAAGGCCCTGCTGAAGCAGGACCTTTGTAAACTCATAGTTCGGCGCCGGATGCTCTCCAGCCATAAAGCTGGAGGCCAGATTCAATTTCCAGGTTCCGCTGAGGTTGACCTGTTCTGCAGCAACGGGAAGCGCCGCCGCTGCGATGATCGCGATTGCTGTGAGATATTTCCGCATGGAATGCTTTCTCTCCTGACGCGATGTGGAAGCTCCAATCGCACGAACTCTACTTCTCCAACTCAAGCAGGGCGATACTGTTTGGAGGCAGCTCGATTGTGAAAACCGCGGGTTCGTCCGGTGCGAGCGCGTGCGCGGCCGGCTTGCCGAGCTCTGCAGCCGCCCGCAGCTGTTTAATCTGGTCCTGGCTGGGATATTTGGGACTGCCCATGGCTTTCCAAGCGGGCAATGCCGAGCCCTCCTGCGAGTTCACCTGACTTACCAGAATCTGTTTTCGCCCGCGCAGCCCGCTCAGCTTGAGATGCAGGAGGCGTGAAGCGCCAACAGCCCGGTCTGTGCCCGCACCTGCGGCCATCGGGTTGCCATTCGCAACAGCGGCAGCCTCCGCCGCAGGGATCAGGTTCCACACCAGAACCGCGAAGGAACCGTCGGCACGCTCGGTTGCAAGAACAGGACCATCGCTGGCCTGCAACTGTTTTTCGCCAAGTCTGTGCAGGAATGCAAGTGCGTGCAGGGAAGGTCTTGCGATACCCCATTGGTCCAACATTCCGAAGGTCTCATTGAAGATGCCGCTCGGAACTCCGCCCTCTTCAAACACATTGCTGAACGTCCAATAGGACATTGTTTCCGCGAGGCCGATGCAATTCTTGACGGTATCGGCGATAAACGCGGGATTCTGCGAACTCCACTCGGTGATCAAAAGGGGCAGATGCGGCATGGCCGATGACTCTACCTGATGCCGAACCTGCTCCACGCCACGCGGGATGACCTGTTCGAAGGTGTAGGCGTGGTCGCGGCCGAAAATATACTTCTGCGGATCGTTGGGATACACATGGGTGCTGACGAAATCGAGCGGGACTCCTTTGGCGCCGCAATAGCGGATCAGGTCTGGAATCCAGGCCAGTTGAGCTGTCGATGGCCCGCCGACCGGGATGCGCTTGTCGACGGCTTTTACAGCGAGCGCCGATTGCCGGTAGAGCTCGAAATACTGTTCCTGCGTTCCAGCCCAGAAAGCGATGTTCGGCTCGTTCCAGACCTCGAAGTTCCATCCGCTGACTTCACCAATGCCATAGCGCTTGACGCAATGATCGGTGAATGCATAGATCATGTCGTGCCAGTCCTGCCAGCGCCGTGGAGGAGACGTGTTGCCTTTATAGGCGAAGATGCGATTGTTACTGCTGGCAAAGGCTTCAGGCATGAAGCTCAGTTCGACGAACGGACGCACGCCGTGGTCGAGCATGAAATCGTATACCTGATCGACATAGAGGAAGTTGAATGCACCTGCTCCGGCCGCCGCGATGCCCATCTCGTCATCAAAAAGACCGTGGCACCTTACCGACTTCATACCCATATCGCGGTGTGCGCGCACCAGGTCCTCGCGCCACTGCTGCCGAAGTCCCACAACGGTGCGATCAGAGCCAGCGCAATTTTCCCAGTAGTGGGGTAAAGTGCCCACGGTCTTGCTGAGATCAATACTGATCGCCGTCACGCCGGACTCCACGCTGCCCTGGCCAAGGCCCTCAGCGAAGATTCGCGATGAAAGCGTTGAGGCCACACCCGCGCCCGCTGCAAACAAGAATTCCCTGCGGTCCATAGTTTTTTTAAGCCTTTCTACCCGCTGGCCGTCAGCATTTCAATACGTATCCGCAACGGTAAAGCAGAACGAGGGAAACGCGCGGAAGCACCTACATGGCTGCTCCCGTTGCCATCGGTTTGCTTTTCAGTCCCCTGAGGAGCTTGATGAGGCGCTCGAAGCCCTGCTCGCGGGCCGTCTTGTTGCCCGGGACGGTGTTGTTGGGATCTTCTCCGGCGCGCATGAAACCATGGCCCGCGCCGGTGTAGGTGACGGGCTCGTAGGTCTTTCCGGCGGCCTTCATTGCCGCAATCGTGCCCGGAATGGTGGCGCCGATGCGGGCATCGTTCTCCGCATAAAAGCCGTAGACAGGCGCGTTAATTGCGGACACGTCCGCGGGACCCGGCCCGTAGAAGACGAAAGAGGCGGAGAGGTCTTTGCGGTGGGTAGCGAACGCGAACGACTTGCCTCCACCCCAGCAGAATCCGACAGTGACAATCCTGCCGTTGGCGGCTGGGAGATGCTTTCCATAGTCGGCGGCCGCATCCAGATCGGCGGTGACGGCGTCGGGGTCAAGACCGGAGACGGCTTTGACAACTGCGTCCTGGCCGGGGAACTCGCTGGTGCCGCCGCCGTTGGGACCGTGGCCGGAGAGCAGGTCGGGCGCGACGACGATGAACCCTTGCCCGGCCAGTTCATCGGCCATTTCCTTGGCCCAGTCGCTGAGGCCGAAGATCTCGTGAATGAGAATGACGACGGTGGCCTTGTTCTTGACCTCGGGGTAGACGACAAAGGCCTGCACGGTGCGGCCGTCGTGCTTGAGCGCGATGTACTCGTGGTGGCGAGGCGATGCATCCAGCCGGGACTTGGCCCAGTCCTGGGCAAGACTGGAAACGGCAGCGAGTGGAAGCAGCAGAGCGGCGGCGAGTTTGACAACCCGGGGAATCGATATCGTCATGCACAGGAGTCTAGCCACAACAGACAACGGGTTGCAAGAGGCAGGCTTGAGGAGAACCGCCATAATCTGTGACGGTTCGTCATGTGCAGCCAATCTTTCTTCCTACACCGGCACGTTGACCTTCGGCCAATAGCGGAAGTTGCGGAACGTGGCTTTGCCGGAGCCGTAAGCGCAGACAGCGGGCCGGACATCAAGAAAGCCGCCCAGCACGTTGTGCTGCATGCCGGAGATTTCCGCTGATTCCTGCATGCGCTGCCAGGGCTTGCCGGGAACGCGGAAATAGAAATCCACCTCCTGGCGGTCGTTGACGATGCGCAGGCTGGCGCGGGTTGCGCCCTTCTGCTGGCGCGTGTGCGTGGAGTCATTGGCGAGCCGCACGCCGATGCCCTCCGGTCCCAACAGAATTCCGGTGGTATGCTCGGGGTTGTAAAAGAGCAGCAGCCCCGACTCGCATCCCGGCTCGACTTCGACATCAACTTCCACAGTGTAGGAGTGGCCGCCGACGGCAGTGGTCAAGGCCGGGGTATCCGCGAGAGATTTGCCGCGGGCTTCGAGTGTCAATGCGCCGTTTCCAGTGGTAAAGCGCGCCGGATCGTACTCGTGCCAGAAGCCCCATTGCAGGCCGAGTTCCGGGCTGGTGAAATCGTCGGAAGGGTCAGGGAATGGCTGTTGGTTCGTACTCGCGACAGGCATGGGTATGGCGCTGTCGGCCTTGACGCCGGGCGGCACGCGGAACCAGCCATCGGCGGTCCATTCAACGGGTAGCAGCAGCAGTTGGCGGCCCAGCGCGCGGTAGCCATTTTCATAGGCATGGACGGTCATGTACCACTTTCCCTCCGGAGTATCGACGAGCCGCCCGTGGCCCACGCTCAGCCAGCGGTCATCGCGAGAGGCGGTATGCGCCACCGGGTTGTATGGGGAATACTCCCAGGGACCTTCAGCATGGCGGCTGCGGGCGCTGACGACGGAGTGGCTGGTGGCGGGCCCCGCTGTGCCGCCCTCGGCCACGTTCAAGTAGAAGTAGCCGTTGTGCTGGAGCAGCTTGGGGCCTTCCAGGCAGGTACATTCCATGCGGGTGGCGGCGGGCACCGGCCAGGGTTCGAGCACGGTGCGCGGCGGAGTCTTCACGGCCAGGCCGTCGGCGGTCAGCTCGGCCATTTGTCCGCCGACCAGGTAGAGAAAGCGGCGGCCATTCTCGGCGATGTGCGCGGGGTCAATGGCGCGAATGCCCAGATCGATGGGTTCGCTCCACGGGCCGGTGGGATGGTCGGCGTGGACCACGTGAATCCGTGCGGCGGCCGGAAAATAGATGTAGAAATGTCCTTCGTATTCGCAGAGGTACGGTGCCCAGATGGTGCCGTAGTAGCGGTGCAGGGCGGCAGCCACGGGGCGCCAGTTAATCAGGTCTCGCGAGTGCCAGATCAGCAGGCCGGGTGCGTAGTCGAAGCTGGAGTGCGTGAGATAGAAGTCGTCGCCGACGCGGATAGGACTGCCGTCGGGATGGTCGCCGCCCATGATCGGGTTGTGATACATGCCCGTTCCAGCCTGAGCCAGAGCCAGACGCGTGCTGGGCGCAATAGCAAGAGCAGTGGAGACGACGGAAGCATTCCGGACAAAGCGGCGGCGCGTGATCATCACGGGGGCAAGTCTATCTTCGCGCTCGCGGAAGAGTAAAGCGATTCCCGAGCCCGATCGAGACACCCGGCCCGCGCCGCTTCCTGGCGAACGGGGGATTGGTCGCTGGCGCTTACTCCGCCGCGTGCTGCTCCTGCACCGCAGGGAGATGACCCCGGCGCAGAGCCCGGCGCTTGATGAGCAGAAAGAAGACGGGCACAAGAATCAGCACGTGGATGGTGGATGTAATCATTCCGCCGACGATGGGGGCCGCGATGGGCTTCATCACGTCCGAGCCGATGCCGGTTTCCCATAGGATGGGCGCGAGACTGAGAATGACTGCCGTCACGGTCATCAGCTTTGGACGCAGCCGCTGGACCGCTCCGTCAATAACCGCCTGCTCCAGGCCGGCTTCCGTCATCGGCGAGCCCTGGGCCGCGTGGTGCTGGAAGGCCTAATGCAAGTAGACCACCATGACAACGCCTGTCTCGACGGCGATGCCAAACAGGGCGATGTAGCCCACCCACACGGCGACGCTGAAGTTATAGCCCATCATCCACTGCAGCAGCAGCCCGCCGGACATGGCATACAGCGTGGGAAAGATCAGCACCGCCGCTTCGGTTGCAGACTTGAAGACGAGATAGAGCAGCAGAAAGATGACGAAGAAGACAATGGGCAGGATGATCTTGAGGCGCTCTTTCGCGCGCATCTCGAACTCATATTCGCCGGCCCAGCGCCAGGTGTAGCCCGCGGGCAGCGCAAGGGACTGCTGCATCAATTTGTTTGCGCGGTCAACGAAGCCGCCGTAGTCGTGTGTCTTCAGATCGAGATAGACATAGCCGGTCAGCGCGCCGTCCTCGTCGCGGATCATCGCGGGGCCGCGCGAGAAATAGACACGCGCCACCGCGCTGATCGGAATCTGCTCTCCTGACGGGGTTGGGATGAGCGCCCGCGAGAGGTCTTCAGGGTGATTGCGGAAGTCGCGCTGATAGCGCACGGCAATGGGGAAGCGCTCGCGGCCTTCGACATTCTCCGCGATGTTCGCTCCGCCGATTTCCGAGGTGATGACGCGCTGCACGTCAGCCACGGTCAGGCCGTAGCGCGCAGCCTCGGGGCGGTTCACGGCAACATTCAGATAGAAGCCCTGCGAGACGCGCTCCGCAAAGGCGGAGCTGGTCTCCGGCATGCCGGAGATAAGTTGCTGCATGCGCGCTCCAATGTCTTCGATGCGCGCCAGATCGGGCCCCTGTATCTTGATTCCGATGGAGGTCTTGATGCCGGTCAACTCCATGTCCAGCCTGTTGCGCACGGGCATCGTCCATGTGTTGGTGAGTCCTGGGAATTGGAGCTTCTCATCCATCTCCTGAATCAGCTTCTCGTAGGTCATGCCGGTGCGCCACTGCTCGCGCGGCTTGAGCATGATGGTGGTGTCATACATGTCCAGCGGCGCGTTGTCTGTGGCGCTGTCTGATCGGCCGACTGTGCCAAAGACCGTGGCAACCTCAGGAAAGGAGCGGATGATGCGGTCCTGCTCCTGCATCAGCGAGACGGCCTGCGTGATGGAGATGCCCGGCAGGGCGCTTGGCATGTAGAGAGCGGAGCCCTCATACAGCGCGGGCATGAACTGGCTGCCCAGGCGGAAATAGAGCGGAATGGTAGCGGCAAGGAAGATCAGATTCAGCGCGATGACCAGCTTCCAGTGCCGCAGGCACCAGCGCAGCACGGGAAGATACATGGCCTGGGTGACGCGCGCCGCGGGATTCTTTGCCTCGGGGCGCAGCTTTCCGCGAAGGAAAATAGGCATGAGCGCCGGGACCAGCGTGATGGAAAGCAGCGACGAGAAGATGAGCGCCAGCGTTTTGGTCCAGGCCAGCGGGCGGAACATGCGGCCCTCCTGCGCTTCAAGCAGGAACACCGGCAGGAACGAAACAACAATGATGATGAGCGAATAGAAGAGCGCCGGGCCAACCTGCTGGGCAGCGCCGACCAGAATGCGCCGTCGCTCTTCGTCGCCGGGCACATCGGCGCGCTCGGCCAGATGGCGATAGCCGTTTTCCACCATTACGATGGCGGCGTCAATGAGTACACCGACGGCCAGCGCCAGGCCGCCGAGCGACATGATGTTGGAGCTGACGTGCAGATAATACATGGGGATGAATGCAGCCAGCACGGCAATGGGCAGCGTAAGGATGGGGACAAGAGCCGAACGGAAATGGAAGAGGAAGACAATGCTCACAAAGCTCACGATGATTGCCTCAGCAATCAAATCGCGCTTGAGCGTGTGGATGGACTCGTTGATCAGCCACGAGCGGTCGTAGCCGGTGACAATCTCAACGCCGGAGGGCAGCGACGGCGCAATCTCGTGGAATTTCGCCTTGACTCCGTTAATCACGTTGAGCGCGTTCATGCCGTAGCGCATGACGACGATGCCGCCCACAGCTTCGCCTTCGCCCTGCCAGTCGGCGGCGCCGCGCCGCACGTCGGGGCCAAACGAGACCGTGCCCAGATCGCGCACCAGCACAGGCGTGCCGTTTTTTGTTGCGACGGGAACATTCTCAAGATCAGCGAGCGAGCGGAGATAGCCGAGGCCGCGAATCATGTACTCCGCGCCGCTCATCTCAAGCACGTCTCCGCCGACTTCATTGGTGCTCTGCCGGACGCGATCAATGACGATGGCGGCGGAGATGCCGTAGGAGAAGAGCTTGTTGGGGTCGAGGTTCACCTGGTACTGGCGCACGAAGCCGCCGATGCTCGCCACCTCTGCGACGCCGGGCACGGTTTCAAGCTGGTAGCGCAGGAACCAGTCCTGCAGCGCGCGCAGGTCGGCCAGGCTCTTGTTGTGGCTGTGGTTAACGATGGCGTACTCATAGACCCATCCCGCTCCGGTTGCATCCGGGCCGATTGCGGGATGCACATCCGGCGGGAGCTTGCCCGCGATCTGCTGCAGATACTCGATGACGCGCGACCGCGCCCAGTAGAGGTCGGTGCCATCCTGAAAAACAACGAAGACATACGAGTCTCCAAACATGGTTTGAGCGCGCACGTTCTTGAGCTGTGGTGCTGCGAGCAGCGCGGAAACAATCGGGTATGTGACCTGATCTTCGATGACGTTCGGCGGCTCGCCCTGCCACTCCGTGTGGATGATGACCTGCACGTCGCTGATGTCGGGAAGCGCATCGAGCGGCACATGCTGAAGGCACCATAGACCGGCGACAAACAAAAGAGCGGCGCCTGTGAAAACAAGAAATGGATTGCGCGCGCACCAGGCAATGATTCGAGAAATCATCACATGCCTCCCGTCGCGTTCACGCTCAGTTGCTTTGTGGCAATGGTCTGTCCGTTACGCTGAATGGTCACGGTTACCTGCCAGGTGCCTCCTGTCTGCAGTTGCAGTGGCCCTTCATATTCGCCGCTGCCCTTACCGGTAAGAGCGGCTGTGGCGCGCATGGCGGCCATTCCCATGGCAGGCATGGCGGGCATAAAGAAGGTGGCACTCACCTGCACGCCCTCGAGTGGCCTTCCATCAGGGCCGGTCAGCTTCACGCGCACGACGTTTGCACCTACGCGCGCCGGCGAGGGCTGCGTGGCAATGTCAATCTGCATTTGCGCGGGTGGCGCTGCGCCCGGGGTCGCGGACGACTGCTGCGCCGGAGGCACAAAAGAGCCGAACGCCGCCTGCAACTGCGCCTCCGAGTCCACAAGAAAGTTGGCCGAGCTGACAACCTGGTCGCCGGCCTTCAGGCCGCTGAGGACAACAACGGAGTCGGCGATCAGCGGCCCGGTCTCAATCGTGCGCGGTTCCAGATTTCCGCTTCCGTGATCGATGAATGCGATGGCGCGCGAGCCCGCCTGCAGCACCGCGGTGGACGGTATCACCAGTTGGCGTCCCAGAGGCACCGAGATGGCGACGTTCACGAACATGCCCGGCTTGAGCACAACGCCGGGGTTCGAAAAGATGAGGCGCACGCGCACCGTACGCGTCGTCATATCCACCTGCGGCAGAATCTGATCGATGCGCCCGTTGAAGCGGCGTCCCGGATAGGCATCGACCGTGACCTGCGCGGGATCGCCTGGCTTCAGGCGGCCAACGTCGCCTTGAAACACGTTGGCGTAGACCCAAACCGTGGAGAGATCGGCGATCGTGTAGAGCTTCGTATCCGGTTGTACATACGCATTCGGCAGGGCGTTGCGCTCAATGATGTAGCCCGAGACGGGCGAGTCAATCTGAATATCGCGTTGTACCTTGCCGCTTTGCTCAAGATCCGCGATTTGCTGTGCCGGGACGCCGAACTGTCGCAAGCGCTCCGCGGAGGCCTGCAGCAGCCACCCGCTTTCACTGGCAGCCATGCTGTGCATGTCCCGCGGAAAGGTCTTTTGATTCTGCCTGGCGAGCAGATACTCCTGCTCGCTGCTCACGAGGTCAGGGCTGTAAATGGTAAACAGGCTCTGCCCCTTGCGCACGTACTGGTACGTGGCATTCGCAAAGACATTCTGAATCCACCCGGCGAAGCGAGTCTGCACATACGCGAGCCGCTGCTCATCGATGTCCACGTTGCCGGGCACGTTCATCTCCTGGCTCACGTTCTTCATCTCCGCGGTGGCCGTCATCACGCCGATCTCCTGAAGCCGCCGCGGCGACAATTGCACGGGAGCCAGCGCAGGCTCGCTTCCCGCCGGCGCCTCGCTGCCATGCACTGCGGGCCGCGATGCCGTCTCCGGGCCGCGCGCAACAACCACATCCTGAGTGGCCGACTCGGGAGCCGCGCGCTTCTGCTGCTTGAGTACATACACAAGAGCGGCTGCAAGCACAACACAGACGGCAACGGCCGCTGCCAATGCAAATTGATAGGTACGTGTCTTCACGGCTTCACCTCCGCTGCGGGTGCGCTTGACTGGTCAAGTGGAGCGCCTGTGGCGAGTTCGAGGTCCGCCATGCGCTTGTTGAAATCAGCGATTGCCTGAAACCAGGCGAGGTCGATATCGACAACGGTCATCTGGCTGTCGAGCAGATCAAGAAAGTCCGTCTTGTCATTCTCATAGGCAATCACGCTCGCCTGGAGCGTGGCTTCAGCCTGCGGCCTCAGGTCGTTGCGATACATGCGCGCAAGGCGTTGCGCGGCCTGTGCCTCAACCAGCGCTTCCTGAATTTGCCCGAAGGCCGCATTGCGCATCGCAGCCAGTTCGGCATCCTGCTCGGTTGCGCGCGCGGTGGACTCCGCAATCTCCGCGTCATGCCTGTGGCGGTTGAGCCATGGCAGGTTCATCGAACCCTCCACCATGTAGTTGTTGCGCATGCTGGCGCTGGGCTGCATCAGCATGTAGCCGGCTGAGATCGTGAAGTCCGGCACATAGACCTTTTTTGCCAGCGACTGTTCCTTGTGGCTTCGCTCGGCGGCTTGCCCGGCCGCGAGAAGATCGGGGCGCGAGCGCAGAGCCAGCTCATCGAGATTCTGCGCGGTGGGCAGAGCGGCCAGCACATCGTGCTTTCCAACTACGCTCAGCGGGGACGCGGGATCGCGCTTGAGCAGAGTATTGAGGCGGGCGCGCGCCAGTTCAGCGTCCTGATCGAAGCGAATCATGTGCTCGGCAAGCCGCGTTAGCGTAACCTGCGCCTTGAGAATGTCCTGCTGCGGAACCTTGCCGACCGCGTACTTGATGCGCGCCGCTTCAATTGCCTGACGGGCAAGCCCCACGTGCTGATCGTGAATCCGCAGCTCGTCTTCAGCGAGCAGAAGGTCGTCAAATGCCTTGCGCGCGCGCACCGTGATGTCCAGACGCGCCTGCTCCAGTTCAGCCTTTGCCTCGGCCACGTCGGACTGGGCAACACTGGTGCGCAATGCCCGCTTGCCCGCGCCTGGCAGGGTCTGGCTGATGCTGAACATGTTCTGCGCGGCGTTGTAATCCCACGGCTGCTTGAGCGGAACGCCCCAGCCGCGATACATCACCGATGGATCGTCGAGCGCGCCTGCTGTTGGAACGTGCGCTTCCGCAATGGCGACGCGCCGCGCGGCCACCTCGATCTCCGGATTCACGGCGAGCGCAATCCGTTCCACATCATCCAGCGTGAGCGATGCACCGGCAGACTCTGTTCCTTGATGCTGCTGAAGGAGCGCGGCAAGGTTCGTGAGGCTATCGCCATGGCCCGGCGTCTCTGCGCGCGAAACGCCGGCGGACGCAGCGAACGCCAGGACACAAAGTATGGGTAAAAAAACTTTCATGACTCCCTCCAGCGGAGATACAGCTCACAGCCTGGCCGCGCGTTAGCTGTGCGCGTGAGGGCGCAGAGACGCACGAAGGCCAGGGTTCAGCTTGCGGGGGAGGGCGGTCTAGATTCGGAGTATGGAGGCGCTGCTCGATGCAGCTTTCGGTGGCGGTGCCTTGAAGGCATGGCCGTATCCAGCGCGCAGCGTGGCTGGCGCCCGCAGGCTGGCCTGTTGCGGGATGATGACCAGCTTCTGCGCATGCTCGG
Organism: Acidobacteriota bacterium; assembly: GCA_028876395.1. Lineage (GTDB taxonomy): Bacteria > Acidobacteriota > Terriglobia > Terriglobales > Acidobacteriaceae > Telmatobacter. Next base: position 55,956 of record JAGWRX010000025.1, on the reverse strand, counting down.
GCGTGTAAGGAGGGTCTGGAGCGACGGCAGTGTTCCGCGGGCTGGCCTGGCAGCACGCGCCACTTGCAGCCATGCCTGCCGAGGTGCACATCCGTGCCATTCTGCGACAGCAATCGTGCTGCCGCATCGGCTTGAAGCCCAGCAGGCAGGCAGAGGCCGGCATCGCGGTCCAGAAGACCACAACCGCCAGCATCAGCAACGCGCCCTTTCTGCTCCAATTCAAGGTGTACGGGTCCCCAGCATCAATTGTAATCCTCTGCCGCCTGATTTCGCGCGGCAGTGATGCCTGTCACGCTCACAAAACCCGAAACGCAGCTGTGAAGCTACGCCACTCAAAGCGGCGCCATACGCAATTCTTCGACACGTTGCAGCCATGTTTGTTAGCTGTGGAATTGCGCGCTGGACGCATGCTGTTCTTTGTGCAACGGGGCCATGGGCATGCTGCGCAGGCGTGTCCCGGTTGCCGCAAAAATTGCATTGGCCACCGCCGGCGCCAGGCCCACAATGCCGGTTTCGCCCGCGCCGGCCGAGGGAATGTCCTTGCGCTCGAGCAGTACAACCTCAATCCGCGGCACGTCGCTGAATCGCGGCAGTCGATACTGCGCGAAGTGGGGATTGAGGATGCGGCCGTTGGCAAAGAGAATCTGCTCAAAGAGAGCGCCGCCAATGGACTGGACGATGGCGCCCATGACCTGATTCCGGAGGCCATCGGGGTTCACAATCGCGCCGGACTCCCAGGCCTCGACGATGCGGCGAATACGCACCTTCCTGCTTGCGGGGTCAATTCCCACCTCTGCGCACGTGGCGATGTAGCCGCCTTTGTCGGTTCCGCATGCCATGCCGAATCCGCGCCCGGGTGTGGATTTCTCGCGGCCCCAGCCGAACTTTTCGGCAGCCGCCTGCAGCACGGCGCGCAACCTGGTATCGGAGATATTCTTCAGGCGAAACGCCAGCGGGTCCAAGCCTGCCGCATGCGCCAGGGCATCCATGTGCGATTCGCGGGCAAAGTGATTGGCGGTGGCTGCAAGGCCGCGATAGGAGCCCTGGCGCAGCGGCGACCTTGCCGGATGATACTGGATGATCTGATTGGCAACGTCGTATGGAGTGCCGATTGCCGCCGGGCCGGAGTTGTAGTTGTGATGTTCCCAGGCAACCAGCGTCCCATCGCGCCGCGCGCCTGCCTTGATTTCGATAAGGCCGGCGGGGCGGAGGTAGGCCCACGTGAATTCCTCCTGCCGCGTCCATATTACTTTTACCGGTTTGCCGGCGGCTTTGGACAGGCGTGCTGCTTCAATGGCCGCCTCACCTGTGTGCTTGCCGCCGTAGCCGCTGCCCATGTCGGGATGAATCACGCGCACCTGCGCGGCAGGAAGATGGAAAGCCTGCACCAGTTCGTCGCGTACGCCGAAGGGGCGCTGCGTTCCTGTCCACACGGTCAGCCTGCCGTCAGCCCACGTGGCCACAGCAGCCCGCGGTTCAAGCGGCGCGTGCGCGATGTACGCGACGGTGTATTGATTTTCGAGCTGGAGATCCGCGCTCGCAATGGCCTGCGTCACGGAGCCGGCTACATGCTGCGGACTTTCCTCACCACTCGACTCTGGATTGTTCTTCAAATACTCATATAACCCTTCGTTCGAGGGCTGTGCGGGCACATTCCACTTTGCCTGTATGGCGGAGAGCGCATGCTGTGCTGTGTAGGCGTCGGGCGCAACCACGCCGACGAAATCGCCGTCGCGCACAACCTGGACTCCGTGCAGCTTTTCAGCAGCGCTGGTGTCGAGCGATGCGAGCGTTGCATTGAATCCATCGGGGCGGAGAACGGCCCCGAAGCGCATCTCCGGAAGAACCATGTCAGAGGGAAACTTGTGCGCGCCGGTGACAAAGTCGCGGCCGCCAACCTTTGGAACGGCAGTGCCTGCGATCTTCCAGTCGGTGACGGGCGTAAGTCGCTCTTCGCTTGAGACGATCTTCACCAGCTTCTCACCGCGCGTCAGTTCGCCATACGTGAGAGAGCGCGACTGCTTTGAATCGGTCACCTTGCCGTCCGCGGCCGTCAGCGTTGCCGCGTCAACCTGCCAGCGCTGGGCGGCCATCTGGACCAGCGTCTCCCGCGCGGCTGCGGCCATGGTGCGGAGTTGCGGCCCCATGGTGGGCGTGGTGCGGCTGCCGAAGGTGCCCATGTCCCAGGGAGTCAGGTCTGTGTCTCCCATGACCATGGTGATGGAGTCAAAGGGCACGCGCAGTTCCTCGGCAACCTGTTGCGCGAGGGAGGTGCGAATATTCTGGCCAACCTCGACCTTGCCGGTAAAGACCGTGACCTTGCCAACGGCGGCGATGTGCAGCCACGCACTCACATCTTTGGGCAGCTCATGGCCGCCGAAGGTCCGGCCCGATTCCTGCGTCCACGCGGAGGTCGGCGTGAGGCACACAAGCACTCCTCCACCGAGAACCTTCAGGAAATCGCGACGGTCGAGCTGCACGCTGCGTGATGCTTCGTGATAGCTGCCGCGAGCGAACTCGGGTGAAGACTGATCATGCAGGCTCATCGGCTCGCTCCTTTGGCCGGCATGGACTGCGCGGCGCGCTGGATGGCGGCAACGATGCGCGGATAGGTGCCGCAGCGGCAAAGGTTGCCATCCATCGCTTCGACGATCTGCTGTTCAGTGGGTTTGTGGGTGCGCTGGAGCAGCGACGTGGCGCTGAGAATCATGCCGGAGGTGCAGTAGCCGCACTGGAAGGCGCCTTCGTCGAGAAACGCCTGCTGGACGGCGCTGAGCTTTCCATTCTGCTCCAGGCCCTCGATGGTGACGATCTTTGCGTTGGCCACCGAGCCCACTGCCACCAGGCAGGAGCGCGTTGCCTCGCCGTCGAGCAGCACGGTGCAGGCGCCGCACTGGCCTTCACCGCAGCCGTACTTGGGCCCGGTCAGATGGAGACGATTGCGCAGAACGGAGAGCAGACTCTCGTCAGCAGGGGCATTGACGTGGAGTGGTGCGCCGTTGACGTGGAGAAGAAATTCGGCCATCCCGGACTCCCTTTGCATAAAGGCAGAGTCAACGAACGGGCTTCATCATAGCGCATCAGGCGCTTGGTGAGTCTATTGTTTACTGCGACGCGGGCCGATTCTGGTCGGGAGGAGCAGGCATGGGCGGTTTCTGCGACTGCGAGGAGGCATCGAACGGCTCCGGGCCGATGTGGCCGCGATGGCAGGTGCCGCAGGTGACGGGCAGGCCCGAACCCTCAAGCCTGGCGATGTAGTTGCTGTTGATCTGCTCGGTCATTGTGTACATGGTGCGCGCGACGGCTTTCATGGGCTTGGAGTCATCGGCGAATTTGAGGATCGGCCGGCCGTCTGGCCGCACATTGTCAGGGTCTTCGGCATGGCAGGAGTCGCACCGGCTCCCCAGCGACGCGGACCACTGCTTCATGATGTCGCGGACCTGCTGCCCGGTGAGATCTTTGGGCAGCACCTTCAGGTTTGTGGGTGCGGGAAAGCTGCGCGGAGGCGGCGCAGATGATTGATCGGCGGCTTTGCCTTGCGGACTCTGCGGGGCCTGCGCGGCGGTGGATGAAGCGAGGACAGCAGCAGCAAGAACGAGGGCGAAGACGGCAAATGGGGTCTGTGGCGACTTCAAGGACTGAACTCCGATGCGGGCAGAGATGGAACAGGGCTCTCTGACCGTGGCTGATGAACGATGCGCTGACTCGCCCGCGCCCTTTGAGGCGGGGAGCTTTTGCCGTCAAGCCGGAATCCCCTGCGTCTTGCTGCGCGAGGGGACGCCGGCTTGAAAGGGCATCAAACGAAGCGCCTGGCGACTACCAGCTATCCTGCTTCTTCTGCTGCTTCGACCAGAGGAACTCGACGATCTGGTGAATGTCCTCGTTGCTCAGCAGGCTCTTCCAGGACGGCATGTACAACGGCGGCGTGGGGCCCTTCGCGTCCTCCAGGGGAGGCGTTCTGCCGTCACGAATGACCGCGATCACTTCGTCCTTGGTGTAGTCGTCGGCGAGGTGCACAAGCGAGGGAACCTGTCCGCCCTGCGCATTGGGGTTGGGCAGGCCGCCCTGCAGTTCCGTGCCGTGGCAGCCGGCGCAACCAAAGCGCGCAAAGTTGCGCTTGCCCGCCTCGATTGCTGCGTCTTCGGGAGCGAGTCCAGTGCCCTTGTGCGCCATGATTGCCTGCGCATCCTCCGGTGTGGCCGAGGACATGAAAGCGATGAGCGCCTTGCGGGCATTCGTTTCCAGGTCATAGACCGGCATGGCGCTGCCCGGGTACACAAGCTCGGGATTCACGAGCTGCTCGTCAAGCCACTCCCGCGAGTGCCGCTTGGTGACGCCCAGCAGGTCGGGGCCGACTTTGGCTCCAACACCGCCGACGGCGTGGCAGACGATGCAGTCCTTCTCGACAAACAACTGCCTTCCATACTCGATGCTGGGGATCAGCCGCTCGCTGGAGTAATACGTGCCCATCTCTTCATTGGTGAGCGAGAGCATGTAGTAGGTGAGCGAGCGCGCCTGGTCCTTGGTGAAGTGGAAGTTGGGCATGACGGAGCCGGCCGAAACTGCATTGGGCGCCAGGAAGTGACGCTCAAGCCACTCGGGAGAGCGGTGATTCGCGCCCTCTTCGGTAAGGTCCGGTCCGATGCTGCCGCCCACGCCGTTCAGCTTGTGGCAGCCGCGGCATCCCTGCGTTTCAAACAGATGCCGGCCTTCAGTCAGCTCTGGTACGCCGGGCACATCGCCTTCCTTGTGGCAGCGTCCGCAGGAAGCGCGGATGTACTCCTTGGTCAGCAGCGGCGTCTCCCAGAACTGCACATCGCCGTGCGCATTCTTCTTGTCTGTCGCCAGGCCCTGACCGCCGTGGCAGATGGTGCAGCCGAAGCGGGAAGGAATGTGGGAGCCAAGCCCCTCGTGGTAGCGGAAGGGCTCCGGCGCGTTCTTCATGGTTGGATCATCCACGCCGAGATGGCACGTGGTGCAGCGGTCCACGCGCTGCAGCCCTGTGAGCATCACCTGGTGAATCTGCGGCGGCGTGGCCAGCACGGCGGCCTTGGTCACCGCGTTGGGCTCACCCTGCGCCTCAAGCTGCAGGAACTGGCGTTGATAGGTCTTCCACGAGGGTGTGCTGGCCTGCCAGACGGCAGCGACAATCAGCACCAGCGCAAGCAAGCTCAGTCCGAAGAAAATTTGTGGTAGTCTGCGTCCCATTACTCAGCCCCCGCAACAACGTGTACCCACGGTGGAACCAGCGCCCAGCCGGGACCCCGGAAGAAGGTTCCGATGACAATCAGGACCAGGTTTGCCACGACAAAAATGGTGAAGAGCCAGATGGCCCACTTGCGGTCCGATGGCCGCCGGCTGGGATTCCGGTCGAAGTAGGGAATGGCCAGCAGCGCCAGCACCATCAGCGTGGGAGCAACCACACCGCCCAGCAGCGCGGAGTGGCTTACCAGTTCCTGGAGGCCCAGGAAGTACCACGGGGCCTTGGCGGGATTGGGCGTCTTGGCCGGGTTGGCCAGCTCCTCAAGAGGCGCGCGGAAGAACAGGGATATGGCCATGATGCCTGTGACCGTAACCATGAGCGCAATCGCCTCGCGGAAGAAGGCATACGGATAGGAAAAGACCGCGTCCTCTTCCTCATCCGGCGTGATGGTTTCAAAGATGGGCTTGCCGGTGACGACTTCCATCAGGCCGTAGGTCTTGTCGGTGGAGGCGGCCACTGCGTTGAGCGGCGCTGTCTGCGGCGGCGCTCCGATGGTGACCAGCTGCTCTGGCTTGTTCGGCTTGAGCTTCCAGACCGGCCGCGAAAGGCCGCCATCCTTGCGCACGCGCCAGAAGTGGACGACGGTGAGCAGAATCATGAACGACGGCAGAATTGCCACGTGCAGCACATAGAAGCGCAGCAGCGCGGCTTCGCCCACGGTGTGCCCGCCCAGCAGAATCTCACGCAGCTTGCCGCCAACCAGCGGGGCATAACTGCCAATGTTCGTTCCCACTGTGATCGCCCAGAACGCCAGCTGATCCCAGGGCAGCAGGTAGCCGGTGAACGAGAGGCCCAGCGTCAGCAGGAGAAGAAATACGCCGACCACCCAGTTAAACTGGCGCGGCTTCTTATAAGAGCCGGTATAGAAGACCCGGCACATATGAAGAAACACGCACACCACCATGCCATGCGCAGCCCAGCGATGCATGCCGCGCAGGAACGGACCCATGAAGACCACAAACTGCAGGTCCTTCATGTCCTGGTAGGCATGCGGTGGATAAGGCCGGTAGTAGAACATCAGGGCGATCCCTGTGGTGACCAGGATCACGAAAAGAAAGAAAGTGATGAAGCCCAGGTAAAAGGTGTGCTTGAACTTCAGGCTTTCCTTCTTCACCTTGGCCGGATGGATGTGCAACCAGACGTTGAGAAAGACCAGTTCGGACTTTCCCTTGTCGGTTGACAGCGGATCCCGCCGGACGATCGATTGGTAAATGTCTCGAATCAGATTCATGTTTACACCATCAACCGGTAGCCAGCGGGCACTACCTTGTCTTTGTCAACGCGGAGTTGACCGTCGCGAGCCAGAGTGACCTCAAACCACTGCAGGGGCTTGGGGGCGGGGCCATGAATCACTGAGCCGTCAGGGGCAAACACGCTGCCGTGGCACGGGCAGTGGAAGCGGTTGTCGCTCTGGAAGTGAGCCACCGTGCATCCCAGATGCGTGCAGACTGCGCTGGCCACTGAGAATCCCTTCTCCCGGTCGCGGAAGACGAAGATTTTTTCATCCACCAGAAACGTCGGCATGCCGAATGCGAAGTCGCCGGGGGTTCCGATCTTGAATGTCTGCGGCGGCTCGTAAAAGACACTCGGCATCAGGAATCTGACGACGGCCCCCAGGCTTACCGCGACCCCCGTTCCGAGGGTGACCACGCCGGCCGATCCCCAACTGAGGAAATTTCTTCTATTCATTTCTCTGCTCCCCTATTCAAAGACTTCCCGCTCTTGCCGTTCCAAAGCTTCCATGGTGATGGCCCCGGTTGGGCACCGGTCCGCGCACAGCCCGCACCGGATGCATTTTTCTTCGTTCTTGATGATGGCGCCCGCCTGGCCTGCTTTCAGTTCGGCGGCGGAGACTCCGTAGCGCTGGGTGATCAGCGCGTTGTAACGCTCGTCGCCGCTGACCTGCACAAGGTCCACCAGGCGCAGGCAGCTCTCAGGGCACACATCCACGCAGCCCGCGCACAGGATGCATTTCGATCCGTCGAAGATGGTGTTGACCTGGCAGTTCAGACAGCGCAGCCCCTCGGCGCGGCCCTGTTCCTCGTCGAAGCCCAACTCGACTTCCGCGATGCCGATGCGCCGGTTGGTCGCCAGCACCGGCATTTTCTGGCGCGGCGTGGTGAGGAAGTTCTTGGGCATCTTCCAGTTGGGCAGGATGCGGAAGCGGCTGCGCACGGTCTTCTCCGTTTTGCCGCTGAGGTAGAGGTGGATGGAGCGGGCGGACTTGTGGCCATTGGCGACGGCTTCAACCAGGATGCGCGGCCCGAAGGCTACGTCGCCGCCCGCGAAAACGCCGGGAGCGGTGGTGCTGAGGTTCTCGTCAATCTTGAGGATGCCGCGCGGCGTGACCTGCACTCCGTCTTCGCCGTTGATGTAGGAGAGGTCCGCCTGCTGACCGATGGCGAGCACCACGCTGTCGCAGGGGATGATCTTCTCTTCGTCGCTGAAGGCAGGATTGAAGCGGCCGCTCTCATCGAACACCGTAAGGCAGCGGCGAACTTTCAGGCCGGTGACGACGCCGTTTTCGCCCACAATCTCCCTGGGGCCCCAGCCGTTGTCCACCACAATGCCTTCGTGCTCGGCCTCTTCCACTTCGCCCTTCCACGCGGGCATCTGGGCGCGCGATTCGAGGCTGACCATGTTGACCTGCTCCGCGCCTGAGCGCATGGCCAGGCGCGCCGCGTCAATGGCGGACTGGAGACTCTTCTCCTGCTCGGTGAGAGGCGTCGGCTCCACCGACTCCTGCACGAGGCGCACAGCCGCGCGGGCCACGTCGATGGCCACGTTGCCGCCTCCGACCACTACGACCCGCTTGCCCAGCTTAATCTCATATCCGAGGTTGACGTTAATCAGGAAATCGATGCCGTTGTACACGCCCGCGAGGTGCGCTCCGGGAATGTTCAGTTCGCGACCCTTGTTGAGCCCGGTGGAGAGCAGCACGGCATCGAACTTCGAGCGCAGCTCAGTGAAGGTGATGTCCCGGCCCACGGTCACGCGGGTGTGCAGCGTAACGCCCATGGCCAGAATGTTGTCCACCTCCATCTTGATGATTTCCCTGGGAAGGCGGAACTGCGGAATGCCGAGATAGAGCATGCCGCCGGGCACCGGGGCCGACTCGAAGACCTCCACCGTGTAGCCGAGCAGGGCCAGGTCATGCGCGCAGGTCAGGCCGCACACGCCGGCTCCTACAACCGCCACGCGCTTGTTGCGCTTGGGCGCGGGGGGCAGGGCTTTTCTTACAGGATCGTGCCCCAGACCGAGATTGTGCCGATCCGTGGCGTAGCGCTTCAACGCGCAGATGGCGACGGGCTCGTCAATCTTGCCGCGCCGGCAGTTGTCCTCGCAGGGATGCGCGCAGATTCTGCCCAGCACGTAGGCAAATGGATTGGGGGCGCGAGCCAGCATGTACGCCTCTTCATCCTTCGATATCCCGATCGCCTGCACATAACGCCCGCACTCGGTGTGAATCGGGCAGGCAGACTGGCATGGAATATTCTTGTCGAAGTATTCCCGGTCCGGGATCTTGATGGAATAGCTCATGCGTTCCCCATTCTGACTGGTGTTTCACTACAGCGTTTGCAAGACGTCGTTGGCGTGCCGAGTCCTGCCTGAGACAAGTACCCGGCGAGCGGGCCAGTTGCTCGCCGGGATTAAGGCAACTCCATATGAGCGCCTGACAAACTGCTTAGTGCTGTTGGGACCTCAGCTTCTCAATCTCTTCGTCGGAAAGAGACTTGTAGAAGGCGGAGGGATTCTTGTCCTTGCGCATCTGCTGGTCATATGCCAGGAACTCGAAGATCTCCTTGCCCTGGCTGTCGCTGATACCCGAGTTTGGCTTGTGCATCATGCGCTTCACATAGCGTTCCCACTCCGCCTTGGTCATGGTGGTGTTGATGGGACGCGCGATGGTGTGGCACTTGGCGCACTTGTTGTCAAACACCTTGTACGCCTTCTGCTGCTCCGGCGGGTAAGAGGAGACATCGATCTTGCCGGGCCCCTTGTCCTGCGGAAGGGTTACGTTGCTGCTCTGCGCCACCAGAAACATGGGCGCGACCAAACTGGCGATTGCCACAAATCGAATTGCCTTCAGCATCTGAGTTTCTCCTTACCACATGAACCGGAAGTCAAGTTTGAAGAGTTTATCGGTTGCACCCAACAGCGCGAGCGGATCGCCGTCATGCTCCTGATTATAGGTAGCGCGGACCACCACATTGCCCATATCGGTGAGTGCGTGCTCAGCGCCAACGCCCCAGGCACGTGTGTGCATGTCCGGCTGCGGTGCAATCTTCGCGGTTCCACGGTCCAGGCGAGCCATGAGGACTGTGCCAGTCTTGAGGTAATAGTCCACTTCCCCGCGATAGGTATCGGCACTGTAGTAAGACATAGGCGATGTCTGATCCCACCGCCAATCATCGCGGCTGTGGATGTAACCGCCAAGCAGGTCGAGCTTGTCAAAGAACAGGTAGTTGCCAAATGCGCCGGCCCGGTAAAACGTCGGGCGATAGGTAAACTCGTTGTCAGCACCGGGATTCTGGACCTGGTCTTTCGAGCCGTGATAATAGATGGCAGTGACGCCACCGTCAGGTCCAAACCAGTAATCTGCGTCAACCCAAACATCCTTGGAGTTCTTGGTCGAACCATTGAGAATCTCGCTGCCGTCCGCATTCAGACCGTTGGTGACCTTTGCGGATACGGCAAAAATATTCTTGAAGTAGTTCGACGCCCATGTATAGCCGAAATCCACTCCGACCGGGTGCTGATCGAGACTGAAGCCGATGGGATCTACGTTGGTCAGCGTATAAGCCGGGTCAGGAAAGAGGTTGTAGAACATGGCAGCACGAGTTCCCTCTCCCTCTTGCATGTGCTCTTCGCCACCCTTGATGAAGTAGCTGCTGTTGGCGCGGCCGCCGGTGTAAACACCAAAGCCCTGCTCCAGACCGCTGCCGCCGTCCTGGTACAACTCGTAGTGGCCGAAATAGGAGAAGCCCGACTCCGGCACTGCGCCGGCGATAAACAGGGCCGCTTCATCCAGGTTGAAGCTGGATGTGGTTGCAGTGGCCGTCGCCGGAGTGGTTCCGGTCTCGGCAATGTTCTTGTCGTCCGTGACACTACCCTGCAGGATCATCGCGAGGGAATTGGTCAGGCTGAATTTGATGTCCTTGTCCAGTGCGGAAACCTTCGGCGCCGGCTTGGTGCCGTCCATCTCGTCCGGCGGCATACGATAGCCAAGGCGCTTGAACATGTAGCCATTCTTGTTCAGCGCAGGCGGAATCGTGTGGCAGGTGTAGCACTTGACGCCGAATTTGCGTGCAAACGCCGGAATCGCATTGCCTTGCTGGGGCATCAGCAGAGCCAGGCCGATGACCACCAGAACTGTCTTAATAAATGAATTCCAGAATCTCATGAGAGGCACTCCTTACTCCTGCTTATTGCACATGGAAGGCCAAAGACATCTCTCTTTATTTACAATAACTTACGCAAAGTATCCTGCTGGATGTGGGGAACTCATTCCTCTATTTCCGGCTCTAGTTGGGGAATAGATTCCCCAGTAGCTTCGCGCTCTCGCTTGAGCAGGGAATAGAAGGTCTTGCGATCGATTCCAGCCTGCCGTGCGGCGGCGCTGATGTTTCCCCCGCAGCGGGCCAGCACGTCGTTCGCGTAGGAGCGCTCAAAACTGGCCAGATACTGCTCTCGGGCATCCTTCCACGGAAGGGCGGAAAGGCGGCTGGGCCCTTCCTGCCGCGGTGCGTCTTCTTCCAGATCCTCAGGCCCCAACACGCCGCCGGGATGCAGCGCCGTCAGCCTCTCCATCACATTCTTCAGTTCGCGCACGTTGCCCGGCCAGCGCTGGTGCAGAAGCGCCTCATAGAACTGCGGCGATCCCGAAAGGATCTTTCCATAGCGGCGGGAGAACCGCTCCAGAAAAAAGCGCGCCAGGTGTGGAATGTCCTCAGGCCGTTCGCGCAGGGGCGGCAGCTTGACCGTCACGACGCTCAGCCGGTAGTAAAGCTCCTCGCGAAACGTGCCGGCTTTGATCTTGGCAGGCAGATCCTGATTGGTCGCGCACAGGATGCGGCAATCGACGCGCACCTGCGAGAGCCCGCCAAGCCGCCGCAGGGCCCGCTCCTCGACAAAGCGAAACAGGCGCGTCTGCAGCTCCACGCCCAGGTCTCCCATTTCATCCAGGAACAGCGTGCCTCCGTCGGCGGATTCAATGAGGCCTTTCTTGGTGCGTTCGGCCCCCGTGAAGGCCCCGCGCTCATAGCCGAACAGCTCGCTTTCAATGAGGGATCCGGGCATCGCGCTGCACTCCACCGGCACATACGGGCCCTCCTTGCGCCGGCTCTGGCTGTGGATGAACCTGGCCGTCACCTCCTTGCCCGTGCCGCTTTCGCCCAGAATCATCACGGTCGCGTCGGTGGCTGCCGCGCGGCGGCATTTCTCCATCTGCTCCAGCATGGCGGGGCTGTGGCTCTGCGCGGCCTCAGTCTCTCCCAGCGATTCGAGGCGGCCCTTGAGGGTTTGCACCTCATGCTGCAGCCTGGCGTTGGAGAGCGCGCGGTTCACCACCAGCAGAAGATCTTCGCGCTTGAAGGGCTTTTGCAAATAATCGAACGCACCGTTGCGCATGGCCAGCACGGCGCTTTCCACCGATCCAAACGCAGTGAGAAAAACTATGGGCAGTCCGGGATGCGCCTCGTGCAGTCGCGCAAAGACTTCCTCGCCCGACATGCCAGGCATGCGCACATCCAGAAGCACCAGCTCGGGGGGATGCGCCAGTGCTTCGGCCAGTCCCTTTGCCGGATCGACGAACGTCGAGACCGAGACGCCGGGCAGGCGCAGCATCCGCTGGATGTTTTCTCCCAGCGCTGCTTCGTCGTCAATGACCAGAATGCGGCTCACTGAGGGGCTCCTCCGGCGAACCAGTGATAGGGCTGGCTGCGGGTAAATCGCGCCGGGGGCAGCTCGACCACAAAACTGGCGCCTCCGCCGTCCCTTGTTTCGTAACGGATTCGGCCATCATACATATCCAGCAGGCTGGCTGCCAGAAACAGCCCGAGCCCCAGGCGCTCCCGCCCGCTGCTTTGCGAAATGAACGGCTCAAACAGATGCGCGCGAATGTTTTCCGGCACTCCGGGCCCGTTGTCTTCCACCCTGGCCACCACCTTCGCGCCGGCCGTGCGATACGGCTCAAGACGCACCCAGACAACACCATCCTCGCGCCCCTGGAGCACCTGGAGCGCGTTGCTGAGCAGGCCGCGAATCACCTCGCCCACAACATGCTCCGGCACGTCCACGCGCGGCGCTTCGCCAATGGACTCCACGAGCCGCACTCCCTGCGTTTTTGCCGGAAGCCGGAAAGCCGCAATCGCATCTTCCAGCGCCTTCTGCGGCGGGGAGGCATCGAAGACTTCGCCGCCGCGCTCCCGGCGCAGCGCCTGCAACAGGGTGCGGGCAATGTTGCCCATGTAGCGCGCCTCATTCAACATCTGCTGCAGATCGGCGCACAGCGGGGCATCGTCCTTGCGTTCGTCCAGCAGCACCTCAAGCCGGCCGGCAACAATCGCCAGCGGATTGTTGAACTCGTGCATGAATCCAGCCGTGAACTGGCCCAGCAGCGTGAGCTGATGCGAGAGCCGCGCCTGGCGGTCGGCCATCTGCAACTCCTCGCGGAGGCGCGACGTGCGGTAACGCACTGTTTCCAGTTGCAGCTTGGTCTGCGCGGCCACTTCCTCGGCCTGCGCTACCTCAGCGAGCAGGCGGCGCCACTGGCGGCGCGCAAACAGCAGAGCGGGAATGGGCGCAAGCACCATGGCAACACCCAGCAGGATCGCCCTGCCCTCCACGGCGCCGGGAGAGATCCAGAAGGCAACACCCAGCAACGGCAAGACCCAGGCGCCGCTTATCCAGAGCAGAAGACGGTCGCGCTCAGTTAAGCGACTCGAGCCTCCGTCTTCCTTCTGTTTCTCCGTCATATTCGCTCAAAGGGAAGTGCAGACAGATTGAATCATAATCCATGCATGCAGCCTGCGGATTTGCACTGCTCCGCCGTCGCGCCTGCCGGGGAAGCGCGAAAACACTCGTCAATTTGAATCGAGCCATCCATCAAGACGCACCGGGTGGTGCCGATCGGGGTTCGCCGTCATACCCGAACGATCATCACTTCCGTCGCCTTCATCAATGCTGCGGCTGTCTGGCCCTTGCGCAGTTGCATTTCGCGGGCCGCATCGGCGGTGATGATGGACGTAATCTGCTGATCTCCAATGGCCAGAACCACCTTTGCGAGCAGTCCGCTGATCTTCACCTCGACAACCTTGCCCACCAGCTGATTGCGACCGCTCACGGTGCGGAATCGCGCGCGTGACTCGATGCGCGACTTTGCGGGCGCCGACTTTAACAACGGCGTGAGAGCGCTCTGGGGTATGCGATGATGACCGCCCGGCGTCTTCCTCGTCTTGAGTTTGCCGGCGAGAATCCACTGCTTGATGGCGGGGTAGCTCACGCCCAGCGCCGCTGCAGCCTCTCTCGGTGTAAGAAGAACATCCACATCAGCCATGTAACCTCCTCACCCTCATGCATTTAATGCCCTGGAATGCCTTGCAGCAAGGATATACCTCGTCCCAGGCGGGAAAGAAATTGAAGCGGCAACCGCCGGCAAATCGGCACGTATGTGTAAAATCGCTAACCTTATACGTATAGAATCGTAGAATCATGCTGCGAACATTCCCGCCCACAAAAACCCCGGCCCTCCATCGGGCCCGGATGACTTCTGTCCTGCTGATCGCGATTGTCCTTTTTTCGCCCCTGCGCGCGCCCGCGCAGCAGCCGGGCGTCGGCTCTTCTTTCATCGCCCGCTATCAGGCCAGGGTGAGCGCGACGCAGAACGAGCAGCCTCACTGGATCACTCCGCTGGTCACCGTAACGCCGCGCCTGGAGCAGGAGCTTCGCACCGATTTTGTGCGTCAGACGAGCAGCGCGGGCTACCACACGTGGAATTACGACAACGGCAAGGGACTGGAACTGATTCCGCAGCGCCACATCGAGCTGCTCTTCAATCTGCCTCCATTTTTCAACCATCTGGCGCCCAAATCGAACGACGGCTTTGGCGACGTGTCGTTTCTTTCGAAGTACCGCATCTTCGCGCGCAACGAAGAACACGGCAATGCCATCGTCACAGCGTTTCTTGGAGCAAGTGTTCCCACAGGGAAGAACGGAAACGGAAGTTGCTGTGCCATCGTCACACCGGCTCTGGCGGTGGGCAAGGGCTTTGGCCTGCTGGCGCTGACCTCAACCGCGGGAGGGTCGCTTCCCGTGAGCAACGCCCGCGGCCTCGGCCACACCGTCGCCTGGAATAACGTCGCGCAGTTTCACCTGGGCAGGACCGGGCCTGCGCGCTTCTTCTGGCCAGAGGTGGAGTTCAACTCAAGCTTCTTCATGGGCGGGGCATCCGATGGCAAAGCGACAACCTTCATCACGCCCGGCATGGTCATCGGTCGCATTCCACTGACGCACGATGCCGGCGGCAGGCCTGGCCGGCTGGGCTTGACATTTGGCGCGGGTGAACAAATCGCGCTGACTCATTTTCATACCAGCAATCACAATCTCGTCCTCACGGTACGCATGCCGTTTTAATCCCAGCAACTGGGTGCCTGATGTCATCGCGGGTACAAAGTAAGCTATCGGGAGATAGGAGATTGCAGAAATGCTGCGGCAGAGGCGAGAGATGAATCAGCGCTTACACGCGCACTGCGCCGGATGGCGGCGCCTGCGTGCGGGCCTCCTTCTTGCTTTGGTCTGCGCACTGAGCGCCTGCCGCACCCAGCATCGCACGGTGCTCACGGTTTCAGTGGCTGCAAGCCTCGGCGATGCCATTCAGGAGGTCGAAGCGGTGTATCAGCGCGAGCATCCTGACGTGTCCGTGCGCAATAACTTCGGATCCTCCGGCACGCTTGCGCAGCAGATTGAGCACGGCGCGCCGGTGGACGTCTTTCTCTCTGCCGCGGCCGAGCCCATGGATGAATTGGAGGCGCGCGGGCTGATCATCGCGGAGACGCGGCGCAACCTGCTTCGCAATACGCTCGTGCTCGTCGCTCCGCGCGACTCCACACTGCACAGCTTTCAGCAGCTTGCGGGAGAGTCTGTGCGAACCATCGCGCTTGGCGATCCGGGCAGCGTCCCGGCAGGAAGGTATGGACAGCAGACCCTGGCAGCTCTGCATCTTCTTGACGCGGTGCGCGCAAAGCTGGTGCTGGCCGGGGACGTGCGGGCGGTGCTGGCCTACGTCGCAACGGGCAATGCTGACGCGGGCATCGTCTACGCGACGGATGCGCTGGTATCCGGCAAAGTGCGCGTTGTGGCCGCAGCGCCGGAGGGAACGCACGACCCGATCGTCTATCCTGAAGCGGCCATTCGCAGCGGACGCAACGAAGCAGGCGCACGCACGTTTGCGGAGTATCTCAGTACCCCGACGGCAAAGGCCATCTTCGTGAAGCATGGATTTACCATGGCGTCACAATAATGTATGCCATTGACCCATCTCCGCTGGCTATCTCGCTGGCCACTACGTGCGCGGCCACGATCGCCACGTTTTTCCTGGGCCTGCTTGCGGCCAGGCTCATGTACGCGTCCCAGAGCGCGATGCGTCCCTGGATCGACGGGATTCTTACGCTTCCGCTGGTTCTGCCGCCCACGGTGGTGGGGTTCTTTCTGCTGCTGATCTTCGGTCGCCATGGCCCGATCGGTCATCTGCTTGAGCAAATCGGCGTCACCATCGTCTTCTCATGGCCTGCAACGGTGATCGCCGCAACCGTGGTTGCATTCCCGCTGATGTACCGCACGGCACTGGGCGCGCTGGAGCAGGTGAACCCCACGCTGTTGCAGGCTGCGCGCACGCTTGGCGCATCGGAGTGGCGCGTCTTCCGTCGCGTGCTGTTGCCGCTAGCGAGCCCAGGCGTGGTTGCGGGAGCTGTGCTGGCTTTCGCTCGCGCTCTGGGCGAGTTTGGCGCCACGCTGATGCTGGCCGGCAATATTCCCGGACGCACGCAGACCATGCCCATCGCCATCTTCTCTGCCGTGGAGCGGGACGATATGCATGCGGCGATCGTATGGGTGGTGTTTATTGTTGCGCTCTCGCTGGCCATTATTCGTCTTCTCAATCGGCAGGGTGCGGCACGCAGAGCGTGGCAGCCAGCCGCGCCGGCAGACACACTGCCGTTGGAAGCGGCTGCTCGAATCGCAGAGGAGCCGCGCACACCTGAAGACGGCAAGCCGTCAGCGACGCTAGAGATCGACGTTGAGAAAACGCTGGATAATTTCACGCTGCAAGTTCAGTTCCACGCGGGCCGCGGCGCGTTGGGACTGCTCGGCGCCTCCGGCGCGGGCAAGTCAATGACCCTGCGTCTCATCGCCGGTGTCGCGATTCCGGACCGTGGACGCATTGCGCTCAATGGAAAGACATTGTTTGACAGTGCCTCCGGTATACACATACCTCCGGCGCGCAGGCGCATTGGCGTGGTGTTCCAGGACTACGCGCTCTTTCCGCACATGACCGTGGCGGAGAATGTCGCATTTGGCCTGCATGCTTTGCCGGAAGGGGAACGCCGCGGGCGTGTGCGGCAGCAGTTGGATCGAATGCATATCGCCGATCTAGGGGCGCGCTATCCCGGCGAGTTATCCGGCGGGCAGCGGCAGCGTGTGGCTATCGCGCGCTGCCTGGCGATCCAACCGGATGCCTTGCTCCTCGATGAGCCATTCGCAGCGCTTGATCCGCATCTGCGCCGGCAAATGGAAGGGCAGCTTCGCGAGGCGCTGGCCAGCTATAACGGCGTGGTGGTTTTTGTAACGCACGACATGGAGGAGGCCTTCCGCTTCTGCGCGGAGCTGCTGGTGCTGGACGAGGGACGCGTGATTGCGTCCGGGCCGAAGCATGCTCTGTTTGAGCAGCCGCGCACCGTGGTTTCAGCGCGCCTGACCGGCTGCAAGAATATCGCCGCGGCGCGCGCAATCGACGCAGGCAGGATTGCGGTCGATGCCTGGAACTGCAGCCTGGCGCTGGCTGCGCCCGTCTCCGGCTCAATCACCCACGCGGGTTATCGCTCACATCATTTTCGCTTCCAGCAGAATGCGGCCGGCGACAACATCTTCCCGTGCTGGCTGGTTGAAACCAGCGAGGCGCCGCATGAAATGACGCTCTATCTTCGCCTGCACCATCCACCGCAGCCCGGCGAGCCTCACCATCTTCAGGCGGATATTCCCAAGGATCAATGGCGTACGCTGAGCGTTCAGCAGCAGCCCTGGCAGATTCAGATTGATCCGGGGCTGATCCTTCTGCTTGAGGAAAACAGCACGTCTGCAAATCTCTCGCGCCCAGGCACCTGATTCGCTGTTCACAGGCCGATGGGCTCCACGCGGAATTCCGCACAGCAACTTGCGGGCCGCTCAGGGCTGCAACAAACCAGTCTGAAGAACATCGCGCCGTTCCCCAATCCCGACCGCGCTCCCCCCGAAATTCATTTTCGGGAGCATAATATCCACGGCCGTTCGATTCTGGACGTCACACTTCCCCCACAAGATGACGTTCCATTCATGCGGGCCAGATTTTTTGGGCGCCGTATGTAACGAATTGTCGCCGGGGTGACTCTTATGTGTTGCATGAACACTCCAAGAACCATTCACCATACCGGATTGCGCTGGCGTCGAGCGCCGATTCTGGCGTTTCTGGTTTCGGTGGCTGCCACGGCTGCTTTTGCGCAGCAACCGCTTACGCTTCGGGCAGCCATCCAGCAGGCCCTGGGGCAAAGCCCTGAAGCCGCAATAGCCCGCGCCGGCAATCAGGAAGCGAGGGCGGGCACATCTCTGGCCCGCACGCAACTGCTGCCGCAACTGAACTTTACTGAAGACATTTCGCGCGGAAACGACCCCGTGTATGCCTTCGGCACGCGGCTCCGGCAGCGGCAGTTCACGCAGGCTGACTTTGCACTGAACGCCCTGAACCGGCCTCAGCCCATCGGCAACTTTGCTTCGCGATTCTCTGGCCAGTGGATGGCGTTCGACTCGTTCAGGACGCAAATAACGATTCGCAGCGCGGACCTGATGAAGCAGAGCGCCGACTCTTCCGCAAAGGCCGTGAACCAGAAGATTGTTCTCGACGTGGTGCAGGCGTATCAGTCGGTGCTGTATGCCGAGCGGCAGGTTGACGTTGCGCAGCATGAACAGGAAACAGCCGCCGCGCTGCTGAACTCGGTTGATGATCGGGTGAAGGCGGGGCTTGCGGTGGAGTCGGACCGCATGTCGGCCCAGGTGAATGTGGCTGCGCGCAAGCAGGAGCTGATTGCGGCGCAGGGCGGACTGGAACTGGCATGGGCCGAGTTGCGCCTGGCCATGGGCGCTCCGGATCTGCAATCGACGCAGCTCAAGCCCATTGAGCAACACCAGTTTCCCCAGACCGATCTTGCCGAGGAAATTGCCACTGCCACGAAGACCCGTCCTGACCTGACCGCGCTGGGGCAGGCGCAATCCGCGCAGGCCGCTGCGGTGGGAGCGGCGAAGTCGGACTTTGGCCCGCGCATCAGCGCCTATGGCAACTGGGAAACCGACCGTCCCACATTTGCCGGATCGGGCGGGAACAACTGGGTCGCCGGCGCGCAGCTCAGCATCGATATCTTCCCGATGAGCAAGCGCGCCCAACTGGCGCGCGAGACCGCGGCCAAGCAGAGGATCGACGCGCAGGTGCTGGCGTACCAGCAGCATGTCCGCCTTGAAGTAAGCCAGGCGCACATTCAGCAGCAGACGGCGCTGCTTTCTCTCGACACCGCGCGCGCGGCCATGGATCAAGCGGCTGAGAGCCTGCGTATCCTGCGCAACCGCTATGGCGCGGGGCTCGCAACCATCACGGATCTTCTTCGTGCCGAGGATGCCGAGCGGCAGAGCCAGTCAAACTATTGGCGCGCTGTTTATGGCAACACAGTGGCCTATGCCCAACTACTTTTCGCGACAGGGACTCTGACTCCCGATGCGGCGGAGGATTTGCAATGAAGCTCATCTTGTCTGGTTGTTTAATCGCAGCCTCCACGGCGATTCTTGGTGGGTGCCATTCGGGCGAGCCAGTCGGGCCCGGGGTAACGCAGACCATGCAGGCGCGCGTTGTTGAGAGCCGCCAGCAGGAGGCGCCAGTGACCGTGCGCGCCGCGGGCACGCTGCATGCGCACGAGACGGCGGTTGTCTCCGCGCAGGTGGTGGGCCGCATCCAGCAGGTGCTGGTGCGCGAAGGCGACAACGTCAAGGCGGGGCAGTCTCTGGCCGTGCTGGACGATGCCACGCTGCGCGCCGCCGTGGATCAGGCGCAGGCCGCCGTGGCGGCCGCTGAGAATCAGCAGGCAGCGGCGCAGTCCGGCGCCAGCCTGGCCGCAAGCACGCTTGCCCGCTACAAGCAGCTGCAGGCGCAGAAGAGCGTGAGCCCGCAGGAAATGGATGAGGTGACGCAGAGAGCCACCTCAGCCGCGCAAGGCGTGGATGCCATGCGCAAACAGAGCGACGCGGCCAAGGCTCAGGAGGCCAGTGCGCGCGCCATGCTGGGCTACACGCGCCTGCGCGCTCCTTTTGCCGGAGTGGTTACGGCGCGCATGGCCGATCCGGGCACGCTGGCTTCGCCGGGCGTGCCTCTGCTTCAGATTGACAGCGCCGGTCCGCTGCAACTGCAGGCCAATGTGGATGAGTCGGTCATCGGCGCGATTCACAAGGGGATGAAGATGCACGTAACGGTAACCGGAACACAGGCTGCGGACATCTCCGGCACGGTTGCCGAGATCGTTCCGGCCGCTGATCCTGCGAGCCACAGCTTCCTGATCAAGGTCAATCTTCCGCCCTCGGCCCAGCTGCACGCGGGCATGTATGGAACGGCGGACATCGCGACCGGCACGCGCCAGGCGATTCTCGTTCCACGATCCGCCGTTGTTCTTCGCGGCTCGCTGGCCTGTGCGTATGTACTCGACAGCAACGGCATTGCGCAGCTGCGGTATGTGACGCTGGGCGCGGCGCATGGCGATCTGGTTGAAGTGCTTTCGGGCATCTCGCAGGGCGAGAAGCTGGTGGATGATCCAGCCGACCGCGAACTGTCCGGCAAGCGCATCGAGGTCCAGCCATGACACAGAATCTCGGGCTGGCCGGAAAGCTGGCGCACGCATTTCTCAACTCCAAGCTGACGCCGCTGTTCATCGCAGCGTCGCTGGCTCTGGGCATCTTTGCAGTGGCGATCATTCCGCGCGAAGAAGAGCCGCAGATACTCGTCCCCATGCTGGACATTGCCACGGCCATGCCTGGCGCGTCTCCGGCGGAGATTGAGCAGCGCGTCACGCTGCCGATAGAAACGCTGGTGCACCAGATTCCGGGAGTCGAGTATGTGTACTCCACATCCAGCCCCGGGCAGAGCCTGGTGATTGTGCGCTTCCTTGTCGGCACGCCGCAGGAAGATGCGCTGATCAAGGTTTACAGCAAGCTCTATTCAAACTTTGACCAGATGCCGCCGGGGATTTCGCAGCCGCTCATCAAGGCGCGCTCCATCGACGATGTGCCCATCCTGGCGCTGACACTGTGGGGTGATCACTACAACGGATATCAGCTGCGCGCCATCGCCGACGAGGTGCAGCACAACATCAAGCAGATCTCCGATGTGTCAGAGACCACCATCATCGGCGGGCTTCCGCGCTCCATGCGTGTTGTGCTCAGCACGGCAAAGCTCAGTGCCTACGGCCTGTCGCCCATGGCTATCGCGGGACATCTGCAGGCCGCGAACGCCAGCGTGCAGGCGGGGAGCTTTGCCGAGAACAATCAGGAAATCCGGGTGGACGCCGGTAACCTGTTCACCAGCCGCAAGGATCTCGAATCCGTCGTGGTGGCCGTGGATCATGGACGACCCGTATACCTGCGCGATGTTGCCGACAACATCATTGACGGACCCGAGGAGCCCGCGAATTACGTGCTCTTCGGGACGACCAATGCAAGCGCGGGCCCTCATCATGCGCCCAGCCAGTATCCCGCCGTTACCATCACGGTGGCCAAGCGTAAGGGAACGAACGCGACCGATATCGCCAATGAAGCTCTGCGGCGCGTGCATGAAATGCAGGGCGTGCAGATTCCCAGTGACGTGACCGTCACGACCACGCGCAACTATGGTGAAACCGCCAAGGCCAAGTCCGATGAGCTGCTGGAGCACCTGCTGCTGGCTACGCTGTCAGTGACTTTGCTGATTGCGCTTTTCCTGGGGTGGCGCGAGTCGGGTGTTGTTCTGCTGGCCATTCCGGTCACTCTTGCGCTCACGCTGGCAATCTTCTATTTCCTCGGCTACACCATCAACCGCATCACGCTCTTCGCGCTGATCTTCAGCATCGGCATTCTTGTGGACGACGCCATCGTGGTGGTCGAAAACATTGTGCGGCACTTCCGCCTGCCTGAGAATCAGCACCGCTCGTGCAACGATGTTGCCGTCGAGGCGGTTGCCGAAGTGGGCAATCCCACGATTCTTGCCACCTTTGCCGTGCTTGCCGCCGTGCTGCCCATGGCGTTTGTCCGCGGCCTGATGGGGCCCTACATGCGGCCCATCCCCGTGGGCGCTTCCGCGGCCATGCTGTTCTCGCTGTTGGTGGCCTTTGTGGTTTCGCCGTGGGCGGCACTGCGGCTTCTCGGCAAGCATCTTGCCGGCGCGCGCATTCTTGAGCCGGAGCACGAGAACTGGCGGACGAGACTTTACCGCAAGGTCATGACGCCGCTCATCGCCTCCACGCGGAATCGCATCCTCTTCTTCGCCGGAGTGCTGATCCTTTTGGTCATTTCCGTTGCGCTGGTGCCGCTGGGCCTGGTGCGCGTAAAAATGTTGCCGTTCGACAACAAGAGCGAGCTGCAGGTGGTCATCAACATGCCCGACGGCACGCCGCTGGAGCAGACCGCGCGCGTTACCCAGGCGCTGGGAGACGAACTCTCGCGACAGCCCGACGTGCTCAACTATCAGACCTACGCGGGCACCTCCGGCCCTTACAACTTCAACGGCCTGGTGCGCCACTACTACATGCGGCGCATGGCTAACCAGGCTGACATCCAGGTGAATCTGCTTCCCGCCAAGCAGCGCAAGGATCAAAGCCACACCATCGCCAAGCGGCTGCGCCCGCTTCTGCTTGCCATCGGCAACCAGTACGGCGCGCGCATCCAGGTCAGCGAGGTGCCGCCCGGCCCTCCGGTGATTCAAACGCTCGTCGCCGAAGTCTACGGTCCCGACATGGATGGCCAGGTCCGCGTGGCGCAGCAGATCAAGTCAATCTTCCAGCACACGCCCGGCGTTGTGGATACCGACTGGTACGTCGAGGATCCGCAGCCGCGGCTGGCGATCCACGTGGATGAAGTGAAGGCCGCGCAACATGGCATCGCCGTCTCTGACGTTGCTCATGCTCTGGCCCTCGCCACATCCGGCAGGCAGGTGGGTCTGCTCCACGATCAGACCGCGCGCGAGCCAGTTCCCACGGTCGTCGAGCTTGCGCGACCCGACCGCTCTTCATTGCAGGCGCTTGAAAGCATCCGCCTGCCCGGAGCAGACGGTTCCATGGTCTCGCTGCGTGAGCTGGTGACTGCGGAGAACGAGACCATCCAGCGCAGCATCTATCACAAGAATCTGCGCCGCGTGGTGTATGTGACCGGCGACGTGGCCGGAGCGGAAGAGAGCCCTGTCTACGCGATTCTGAAGATGAACAAGGATCTCGACCATCTCACGCTGCCGGCAGGCTACACGCTCACCCGCTACAACGCCGTCCTGCCGGAGTCGACGACGCACTACTCAATGAAGTGGGATGGCGAGTGGCAAATCACGATCGAGGTTTTTCGTGATCTCGGACTGGCTTTCGCAGCGGTGCTCATCCTTATCTATGTGCTCGTGGTGGGCTGGTTTCGTTCGTTCATCGTGCCGCTCATCATCATGGCTCCCATCCCGCTGACGCTGGTGGGCATTCTGCCGGCTCATGCCATGCTGGGCGCGTTCTTTACCGCAACGTCGATGATCGGCTTCATCGCCGGCGCGGGCATCATCGTGCGCAACTCCATCATCCTCGTCGACTTCATCGAACTCCGCTGGCGCCAGGGAGTCCCGCTGAGCCAGGCTGTCATCGACGCGGGCGCAATCCGCTTCCGTCCCATGCTGCTGACCGCGGCCGCGGTTGTCGTGGGCGCGAGTGTCATCCTTACCGATCCCATCTTTCAGGGTCTGGCGATATCGCTGATTGCAGGAGCGGTTGCCTCAACCTTCCTGTCATGGCCGACCATTCCCATCCTCTACTACATCGTTCACTCGCACATGAAACCGGAAATCGCGTGTGAACCCTCATCCGAAAAAGGAGAAAATCAATGACCGTTGAACGCGTTGTACGTATCCTGGCCGGAGTTATGGTGCTGTTGTCTCTCGCCCTTGCTCATTTTCATTCCCCGAACTGGCTGTGGCTCACGGCTTTTGTGGGACTCAATCTGTTCCAGTCCGGCTTTACCAACTGGTGCCCGGCCATGAGCATTCTGCGCGCCATGGGACTGAAGGACGCAGCCTGCGCGGCCAGGTGAGCCCACATGACTGACAGACGGTTCAATGCATCGCAGGCACACCGGCTCGACGCACCGGAGCGGCTGATGTGGCTTCCGCCGGCTGAGGTGATCGCCGCGCTGGCCATTCGGCCCGGCGAAACGATTGCCGACATCGGCGCGGGCACCGGCTACTTCGCCCTGCCGATGGCTGCGGCCGCCGGCCCGCACGGCAAGGTGTTCGCCGTTGACGCGCAGCAGGAGATGCTCGCGCACCTGCGGCAAAAGCTGAGTGACGGCGGCATCCAAAATATCGAGCTGGTGCATGCAGAGGCCGACTCCACCAGCCTGGACGATTCGACCTGCAGCCTGGTGCTGCTGGCCAACGTGTGGCACGAGTTTGACGATCACGCGGCGGTGCTGCGGGAAGCAAAGCGCGTCCTGAAGGCTGGCGGGCGGATCGCCATTCTCGACTGGCGGCCCGATGTGGAGCGCGAAGCCGGACCGCCGCTCGATCACCGCATCAGCGCGTCGAACGCCGTGCGCGACCTGGAACTAGCGGGTTTTGCGCGAACTGCGCACACAAATGCCGGCAAGTACTCGTGGCTGGTGCAGGGGGAGATGCCGCAATGACGTCGCTCAAGCGCTCTGCCCATCCGGCAACCGCGCGGTGCAGGCGGAGCGAACAGTTCAAAGACGAGGTCTATCGGCAGATGTTCAGGCTGGAGGCAAGCCGCCCCGGCGCGGAGATGGAACTCGCGCTTGCCTTGCTGCGCGCGTGGCAGGATGCGGACGCAAAGCCGGAAGACATGGAAGAACGGCAATGGCTGCGGAAAATCTGCCCCATTTGCCTTGAAATGATTGAGGCCGCGGTGCAGTCTGGCGGCTCAACGGGTCCGCAGGTACACTGAGGGCCACGCCGCCTGGTTTTCGCGGCCGGGTATGCGTGGCGCTCCGCATGCAGGCCCCGGAATATGCGCAAGACGACTATACTGATATAGAAGATGTTCGAGCGCGCGGGGTGAATCCCCTCAAAGCGCGAAGAGATTCTTGTCTTGACTTCCCACCATGCGACCTGAACTGATCCAAGCTGCCGAGCTGCTGCAACGCAACACGCCCGAGGCCGTGGAGGAAGCGATTGGCCTGCTCCAGAACACGGTGTATTCGTTCAGCATGAAGCTGTGCGGGCATCCCGAGGATGCGGAAGACACCACGCAGGAAGTGCTTTATCGCTCGCTGGCCCACCTGGCTAAAATTCATGATCCGCAGGCCCTGGCAGTTTGGCTTTACACCGTAACCCGGAACCGCTGCTGGCGCATGCGCCGCAAACCCGCCAACGCGCCCGCACGCACCCTCTCGCTTGACGAGCTGATGCCCGACGATGCGGAACTGGGACGCCTGCTGCAGGACGCCGCCGCCAGTCCCGAGGGCAACGTGCTCCACGCCGAGCAGCATCATCTGCTGCATGAGGCCGTTCTGCGCATCCCTGCGCCGCTGCGCATTGTGCTGGTGCTCCACGACATGGAAGAGCTGAACACCGACCAGGTGGCGCAGATTCTCGGCCTGCAGCAGGGCACAGTGCGCGTGCGGCTGCACCGCGCCCGCCTCGCCGTGCGCAAGGAGATGAGCCGCGTCCTCGACGGCGCCTCCGCGAAGCCGGAGCCAGCCGAATCCCAGCAGGAAAAGCCGCGGCGCTCAAGGTCGAAAAACGGCAAGCCCCCCGCTGCGTGCCGTGAGCTTTTCGCCAACCTCTCAGAGTATCTGGATGGCAGGGTGGAACCGCGCACCTGCGACCAGATGCGCGAGCATATCGAAGGGTGCCCTTCCTGCGTGGCGTTTCTGCGCGACCTGCGTACGGCCATCGACCGCTGCCGCTCGATGGAAGTCCCATGCGATCAGGAGATTGCGCCCCGCCTCCGCTCCATCCTTACGCGCGAGTACCTGCGCATGCTGGGTATGGATGTTCCGGAAAGATTGTCCGCGATCGTGTAACGAAATGCCGCGCGCGTGTCTTTCTTCATGTGGAAGCCCAGGAGCCATCATGGAAGTTAATGTTACGCATCTCGACCAGGTTAAATTCGCTATTCATGCTCGCTCGCACTCCATCATTTGCGATCAACCCACAGACAACGGCGGCGCTGATTCCGGCATGACGCCTCCCGAGTTTTTGCTTGCTTCGATAGGCTCCTGTGCTGCCTTCTACGCGGTGCAATACCTCAAGACACGTCATCTCGACGACAGGAATGTGGAAGTCACTGTGAGCGCGGAGAAACTGCGTCATCCCTCGCGGCTCGGGAATTTTGTCGTGAAGGTGTCCTGCCCCCTCGTCCTCACCGAGGAGCAGACCGAGGGCATCATGCGCTCCGTGCACCATTGCCTGGTGCATAACACGCTTCTGGCTCCATCGCAGATTGAGGTCAAATTGGCACTCGGCGAAACCGCGCTGCAGCAGGCCTGACGCCGGCCGCGGTTTGGCGTGCCTGCCATCTGCGAGAGATGGCTGAGGCTGGGCTGGTGGAGCTGAAAGACGGCGCCAATTCACCAACCCAGCTGGGCCGCTCCCTGTTGACGGCATAAGGCAACTTGCATCTCACCGGTCATGGAGAGGCGATAATTGCCCTATGGCAAGCCTGGAAAACTTCCGCATGGTTGTCTTTCGCGCGGTCGCGGAGCAGCTCAGCTTTCGCAAAGCTGCGGAAGAGCTCTACCTTACGCAGCCGGCGGTGAGCCTGCAGATTAAGGCTCTCGAAGAAGATCTCGGCGTCCAGTTGTTTGACCGCAGCGGGTCGCGTATCGCGCTGACCGCGGCGGGCAGGACGCTGCTGCACTACGCCGGGCAGGTGAGCGCGCTGCTGGCGCGCGCCGAGCATGAAGTGTTTGCCCTGAGCGGCGAGCATGCGGGACACCTTGCACTTGGCGCTTCCACAACCATCGCGCAATACGTGCTGCCCCGCCTGTTGAGCGACTTCCGCCGCGAGCATCTCCGCGTACAGCCCACGCTGATCAGCGGCAACACGGAACGCATCGTGGGCGCCGTTGCGCAGCAGCAGATCGCGCTCGGCTTGATTGAGGGGCCTGCGCACAGCCGCGATGTGAAGACCGAGCCGTTTCTCGTGGATGAGCTGGTGCTGATCGTGCCCGCCGCGCATGAGTGGGCTGAGCGCACATCGGTGGCCTGCGCGGAAATCACCCAGACGCCGCTGCTGATGCGGGAGCGCGGCTCCGGCACGCGGCGCGTGATCGAGATCGCGCTCGAGCGCCAGCACGTGAAGCGGGCCGCGCTGCAGGTTGTCATGGAGCTGGATTCCGTTGAGGCCATTAAGTCCGCGGTCGAGGCGGGGTTGGGCGCGGGTTTCGTCTCGCGCTGGGCCATCGCCAAGGATTTGCGGCTCGGCAACAGCTTCAAAATTGTTGAGATTGAGGGGCTGCGCATCCGGCGCGACTTCCTCATCGCTTACGCCGCCGGCCCCGGACCCCAGGGCCTAGCGCAGGAGTTCCGGCGCTTTCTCTTTGCGCGCGCCGGCGCA
This sequence comes from Acidobacteriota bacterium, assembly GCA_028876395.1. Classification (GTDB taxonomy): domain Bacteria; phylum Acidobacteriota; class Terriglobia; order Terriglobales; family Acidobacteriaceae; genus Telmatobacter. Next base: position 28,620 of record JAGWRX010000025.1, on the reverse strand, counting down.
CAGCGGGCTCCATCCAGCGCAAAGAAGCACTGACTCATTCTTCATGATAAGAAGCGCAAATGGGGCATGAGGACTTCTGCTTGGACTTGGAAAGCAAGCTTCGGCAATGCTTGAATCATGTCCAGGAATCTTTTCTTCGCCGGATTGATCCTTGCCGCAAGCGGTCTTCTGTCGCCGCCTCTCGCGCTGGTCGCCGGACTTGTCTACGGCTTCTCCTTTGTTCATCCGTATCATCTCGACGCCAAGAAGCTTTCGAAGCTCCTGCTCCAGGTTTCGGTGGTAGGTCTGGGCTTTGGCATGGACCTGCAGCAGGTGATTCGAGTGGGCCGCTCGGGATTCTTTTACACCGCGGCCAGCATCACCTTTGCCATGCTGCTGGGCTGGGGACTGGGCAAGGTACTGTCAGTCAAGAAGCGCATCTCCTTCCTCATCTCCGCGGGCACGGCCCTCTGTGGAGGAAGCGCCATCGCGGCGATCGCGCCCATCTCCAATGCCACTGAAGAGGAGATTGCCGTCTCGCTGGGCACCGTCTTTGTGCTCAACTCGATCGCCCTCATCGCCTTTCCGCTGATCGGAAACATGCTGCACCTGACGCAGACGCAGTTTGGGCTGTGGTCGGCGCTCGCCATTCACGACACCAGTTCCGTCGTCGGCGCTGCAGCCAAGTTCGGCGCTGTCGCGCTGGCCGTGGGCACCACCGTCAAGCTCGCCCGCGCGTTGTGGATCGTGCCCATGTCCATCGGGACCTCCGCATTCAACAAGAGCAAGGCGCGCATCCAGTGGCCCTGGTTCATTCTTTTCTTCTGCCTCGCGGCGGTGGCCAACACCTACGTCCACGTCTTTCAGCCGGCCTATACCGAGCTGAAGCATCTTGGCGTCATCGGCCTGACCGTCACGCTCTTCCTCATCGGCACCGGGCTCTCAAAGAAGACGCTGCGCGAGGTGGGCATACGGCCGCTGCTGCAGGGGATTCTGCTCTGGATCGTGGTTGCCGTGGGCTCGCTCGCGCTCATCCGCGCCGGCTGGATCTCGCTGTAACCTCTGCGGCGCAAACTTCCTGCTTCCGCTCGTCGAATCAGCTACGATGGCTTCATGCCGCCGCTTCTTGACATCCGCGAGCTGCGCGTTCGCTTTGGCGCAACCGAGGCTGTGCGCGGGGTGAGCCTTCAGCTCGACGAGGGCGAAGTGCTGGGGCTGGTGGGCGAGTCGGGCTCCGGCAAAAGCGCCTCTGCGCTGGCCATTCTGGGCCTGCTGGGACCGTCCGCGCTGGTATCGGGCCGGATTCTGTGGCAAGACTCGGACCCTGGCAATCAAGCAATGATTGACCTGCTGCGGCAGCCGCCGAATGCGCTGCGGCAGGTGCGCGGCCGCCAGATCGCCATGATCTTTCAGGAGCCGATGACGGCGCTGAATCCCGTGATGTCCATCGGCCGGCAGGTGGCCGAGTGCGCCACCGCGCACGCGCCTTCCTGGACAGGCCGCGAGGCAAAGCGCAAGGCCATCGCTGCGCTCGAAGCGGTCGCGATTCCCGAAGCAGCCAGCCGCTACGGCGACTACCCGCACCAGTTTTCCGGCGGGCAGCGCCAGCGCATTCTCATCGCCATGGCGCTCATCAATCGCCCTCGGCTTCTCATCGCCGACGAGCCCACAACGGCTCTGGACGTGACGGTGCAGGCGCAGATTCTGGACCTGCTGGCACAGCTCCAGCGCGAGCACGGGCTGGCCATGCTGTTTATCTCCCATGATTTGGCGGTGGTTGGCCAGGTGGCGAGCCGGGTGGCTGTCCTGCGGTCGGGCGAGGTGGTCGAGACCGGTCCCAGCGCCCGCCTGCTCACCGCGCCGGTTCACCCATACACCCGCAGCCTGCTGGCCGCCGTGCCCACGCTGCGCACCCCGCGCGATCAACCCCTGGCGGTGGTCAGGAGTAAGCAACCCGTATCAACTCTGGACACACCGCGCACGGGATGACCTCCCACGTAAACAGGCACGGCCCGCAGCAGACTTACCCGGAGCAAGGTGCAATGCGCAAAGAAGTGAACCTCACTGAACGTGAACGCCCCAAACGCCCAAGGAGAAGGCAGCGTATGAACCATCTGGCACGAATCTGCACGGCGGTGCTTCTCTGCATCCTGCCTGCATGCTCCGCGCAAACTGCGCACCACCGCAAGACCCAGCCGCCCCCCAAGCCCGAGCCCACCGCGCCCGAGCTGTTCGACTACGTGCGCGGCCAGCTGCTCTCGCTCAGCCCTGAGGATGGAATCAACGACAACATCGAGGTTTCATGGGACCCGGCCACAAAAATTATGACCGTCAGGGAACCGGGCGGCCATTGCGACCAGTTCCTGAACGCACTCGACACAAACACTGCGGTCTGGGATGTGTTTGACCCGAGCGATTCTGTCCAGCAGCGGGACAAGCTGCTGCGGCTGACGCTGATTTCAGTGAGCGGAAAGACAGGGAGAACCTGCTACGACAAGCAGAATCGCGTGGATCCCGGCCTGTTGGGAAATCGCGTGCGGCTGCTCTTCTCTCTCGACAAGGCGGAAGAGGTTCCGCACTTTCAGGACAAGATGGCCAAGGCCTTCAAGAAGCTGGTGGTGCTCAGCGGCGGCGCTCCGGAGCAGGACCTTTTTTAGAGGCCAGCGGGTCCAGCAATAGCGCCGCGCACGGCTTCATCAAAGACACAACCGCCTTCCGGGCTGCCCCGGAAGGCGGAGTGGCATAAGTGGCTTCGAACTATTCGGCGACGGCTGCTTCCGCCACGGGCGCGGCTTCCTCTGCCGCTTCACCCATCACCTGCACCTTGACGTGCGCGGTGACTTCGCGGTGCAGCTTGATGGCCACGGTGTAGTCGCCGAGGCTCTTCAGCGGGTCAGAAAGCTGAATCTTGCGGCGGTCTACCTCAAAGCCCTTGGTTCCGAGTTCGCCGGCAATATCCGCCGATGTAACCGATCCAAACAGCTGGCCGTTTTCGCCTGACTTGCGGGTAAAGCTCAGCACGACCGGCGCCAGCCTGGTCACCAGTTCCTCCGCCTGCGCCTTTTCCGTGGCGGAGCGGCGGGCGGCGGCAGCCTTCATTTGTTCGATGACGGCCTTGTTTGCCTGGGTAGCCTGCAGCGCCAGCTTGCGGGGCAGCAGAAAGTTGCGGCCGTAGCCGTCGGCCACCTTCACGACATCGCCGCGGTGGCCCAGATTAGCTACGTCTTCCTTCAGAATGACTTCCATTTTCAAAATCTCCAGTGTTGCGGGCGGCGCTCGGGCTGGCCGTCTTGTCTGTTAGACACAAACGGCAGCCATGGGTTGCACCGCGCAGGATTCTACATCGGCATCGGAAACATTGTCGCCATTTTTGCCCCGTTTCTGCCTGCAACTAATTGGTCACAGGCGGGACAAGGCGACATGCGCCGCTTAGTGCCGCGTGGCGAAGGGCAGCAGGGCGATGTTCCGGGCCTGCTTGATGGCGCGGGTCAGGCGGCGCTGGTGCGTGGTGCAAACGCCGGTAAGCCGCCGGGGCACGATCTTGCCGCGCTCGGCCACAAACCCTTGCAGCAGACGGACATCGCGGTAAGGGATCGCATCGATCTTTTCCGTGCAGAACTTGCACACCTTCTTGCGGCGGAAGAACTTGCCGCGGCCGCCGGGGCCACCCGAGGGGCGGCCGCCAGGGCCTGCGCCTGGACGTCCGGCTGGGCGGGAAGGATGCGCGCTCGGGCTTGGGCCGGTCTCCGCGCCAGCGGCGGCCTGGGGTGTTGCTGCGCCCGTCTCGGGCGCCTTGCCAGGGGTCTCTTCAGACATAGTGTTACCTCATGACTCTCTTTGCTTCCGGCGCCCGGTCAGGGTCGCTGGAACGCGGGATTTGGCCGGGGCCGGGTGCGTCATTCAAGAGCGCCGGCGGCGGCAATTCATGACAAGCCTCAGGCGCTGGCCTGAACCGCCTCAGAGGCCTCAGCCGGAGCAGCAGGCGCAGCCGGGGCCGCAGCGGGCTCCGCACTCAGCTTCCTGCGGGTGCCGCGCAGCGCCTTCACCTTGGCAAGCCGCTTCTCTTCCTCGTCGATGCGCACGGTGATGAACTTGATCACCGGCTCGGAGACGCGCAGGCGGCGCTCCAGCTCAAGCACTACGGCACCGTTGGCCTCGATGGTCAGCAGAATGTAGTTGCCGTCGTTGAACTTGCGCACCAGATAGGCGAGCTTGCGCCGGCCCATCTTCTCGACGGACTTGACCACTCCGCCGCCATTGGTGACGGAAGTGGAAAAGCCGGCAATCAGCTTGTCGACATCCTCTTCGGCCGCGTCGGGCCGAACGATAAACATAACCTCATACAAACGGGACATCCGGTTTCCTTTTCCGCTGGAACTGCTTGCTCCAGCCGCTGCCGCCGGCAAAAACCATAGCGGCCATCTCTCTTGCGCAGGGTGTCTTTCAATCCCTGCTGTTACTGCTCCGCCGGGCCGTTTCGCTCGCGGCGGTTGAACTCGTTCATCGCGGGTCCCGGGCCGTCCTCGATGATGCGCCGCGTGGCCGTTGCCACCCGGTCCAGCACCTCGTCCAGCACCGTCAACTCCGCCTTGCGCATGGGCGAAAGCAGGTAATCCCTGCCTGGCCGTTTGCCTCCGCCGGCGGCTACCGCCTCGGGTGGAAGATTCGACCCCACGCCAATCCGCAGGCGCAGCCATTCCTGGCTGCCCAGGGCGGAGGTCACGCTGCGGGCTCCGTTGTGGCCCGCCGGCGAACCGCGCTCCCTGATCTTGAAGCTCCCCAGCGCCAGGTCCAGCTCGTCGTAAATCACGAGCAGATCCCGCGCCGGGTCCGCCTCAAACTCCCGCACCAGAGCGGCCACTGAAGCCCCGCTCAGGTTCATGAATGTCTCCGGCTTGGCCAGCACCACCTCGCGCCCTGCCATGCGGCAGGTTGCGGTGGTGGCCCGGCAGCGCCGGTTCTGCACCACAACGCCCTCCTGCCGGGCGATGCGGTCAATTGCCATGAACCCCGCGTTATGCGGCGTCCACAGATATTCGAGGCCGGGGTTGCCAAGACCCACCACCAGAAAGGGGCCGCGACGCCCGCCGGACTCGCTTGCCTCGGCCAATGTCTACTTCTTCGCCTCGGGCTTCTTGGCCTCGGTCTCGACCTTGCCCTTCTTTGCCACTTCCGGCTCGGCCGTGCCGGCCGCGGCTGCAGCCGCCTCCACCTCAGCCGCAGGCGCTACTTCCTCGCGGATCGAGACGACGTGGGCCACAGTTGTATCTTCCGCATTCAGGAACTTGACCTTGTCCAGGTGGGGCAGGTCGCTCACGCGCAGCACGCCGTGCAGGCCAAGCTCAGTCACATCCACGTCGATGTGGCTGGGAATGTCCGCGGGCAGGCACTCGATCTCGACCTCGCGCAGCACGTGGTCCAGAATGCCGCCAAAGGACTTGACGCCCACCGGGGTGCCCAGCAGCTTCACGCGCACGCTGACGCGCAGCGGCTTGTCCAGCGCAATACGCTTCAGGTCAATGTGGATCAGCTGGTCCTTGATCGGCTCGCGCTGCCAGTCGACGATCATCGCCTTGGCCGTGGACTTGCCGCCCACCTCGAGATCAAAAATCGTGTTGTGGCCGGTCTCGGAGAAGAGAATCCGGGAAATCTGCTTGGGGTCCACCTCGACGGCCACCGGCTCATGGCCGGCGCCATACAGAACGGCGGGAATCTTGCCGGCGCGACGCACGCGGCGCGCGGCGTTCTTGTTGAACTTGCCCTCACGGGGCCTGGCTACTACGACTTCAGGCATTCGGTCTCTCGTTTCTTGGTCTCGGGCACGGGCCATTTGGGCTCCGCTCCCTTTGTTGGGGCCAGAGATCAGTGGTCAGAGATCAGAAGAAACGCTCTTCAATCGCTGATAACCGGCCCTGACGCTGGCAAAGGTTGATGATTCCAGCCAGAGGTACTGATCTCTGACCACTGATCTCTGAACTCTCAAGAAAACAGCGAGCTGACGCTGGTCTCCATGTGAATGCTCTCGATGGCCGCGCCCAGCAGGCCGGCGATGGAGAGCACTTTAATCTTGGGCAACTTCTGCGCCGCGTCGCGCAGCGGAATGGTGTTGGTTACAATCACCTGCTCCAGGCGCGAGTTGGCGATGCGGTCAATGGCCGGGCCCGAAAGCACGGCATGGCTTGCGCAGGCATATACAGACGCCGCGCCGTTGGCGTAGAGGGCATCCACGGTCTTCACCAGGGTGCCTGCCGTATCAATAATGTCGTCAATGATGAGGCAGGTTTTGCCTTCAACATCGCCGATCACGTTCATCACTTCCGTCACGTTGATGTCGGTGCGGCGCTTGTCCACAATGGCCAGCGGCGCTCCCACCTTCTGCGCGAAGAAGCGCGCCCGCTCCACGCCGCCCGCATCCGGCGAAACCACGATGAGGTTGGGCAGGTTCAGGTCGCGGAAGTAGCTCACCAGCACCGGGCTGGCAAAGAGATGATCGACCGGGATGTTGAAAAAGCCCTGAATCTGCGCCGCATGCAGGTCCACAAAAAGGGCGCGGTTGGCGCCCGCTGTGGTCAGCAGGTCGGCGATGAGCTTGGCGCTGATGGCAACGCGGGGGCGATCCTTGCGGTCCTGGCGGGCATAGCCGTAATACGGCACAACCACTGTAATCCTTGCCGCCGAGGCCCTCTTGAGCGCGTCCACCATGACCAGAAGCTCCACCAGGTGCTGGTCCACCGGATAGCAGGTGGGCTGCACCACAAACACATCCACGCCGCGCACGTTCTCGAGCAGCTGGAAATAGACCTCGCCATCAGCGAAGCGCTGCAGCTTGGCCTCGCCCACCTTGACGCCGATATGGTTGGCGATCTCCTCGGCGAGCGCCCGGTTGGCCGTGCCGCTGAAGAGCCTGAAGCGTTTGTCGTCGCTCAGGTTGCGGGCACGCTTACGCTCGGGGGCAGGCTTGGCCTCCTTCGCCCTGCCTGCGGTCTCCGGTGCGGCACCAGCCGCTGCGTCCTTCGCCGTGTTCTGGCGCGTCTCGCCCGCTCCGCTTTCCTGTTGCGTCTCTTCCGTCGTCAGCGTCACAGTCACTGCTTCCATGTCCGAGGTCCTCCAAGCTGGTTGGCTTTGGCTGCTTTCCCGGTGCATCATTCAAATTTTGGCTGGGCGACTAGGATTCGAACCTAGACAAGTGCCTCCAAAGGGCACTGTCCTACCATTAGACGATCGCCCAACACCGCGGCCCCGATTCCTCATCCATGAGCCGCATCCGACAGCCGTCCGCGAGTCTCTCTCCCGCAAAGGTGGACTGTCAACATGCTTATGGCAGAAGCATTTCACCCCAGTAGGCCGGTCGTGGCAGGGTGCGCGTCAACAAGCTCTCAACGCCCGCCGCCTGCAACCGTTCCCGGGCCGCTTCCGCAGCTCCGCGGGTCAGGTACAACCCGAAGAGCGCCGAACCGGACCCGGACAGCGAGGCATGGAGGGCCGCCTCCGGTGTGCCCGAAGCCGCAAGAAGACGCTTGATTTCGCCAAGGGAAGGATGCTGGGCAAAAACGACACGTTCGAAGTCGTTCTCTATCCAGCTCGTGATCCCGGTGCGGACAAGCGCGGACTCTTGTGGTCCGGCCAGGTCGTCTCCCACGGAAACGACACCGGAGGAGCCTGCTCCCTGCCGTGCCCCGGGGATTGCTCCCGCAAAGGCGCTGGCGTAGGCGCGGCTCAACTCATTCAGTTTATCGGCACCGGCCTCCGCGGTCAAACCCTCGGCGGCGCAGAGGGCGTCCCAGTCGCGAAAGGCCTGCGGTGTGGAGACGCCGACGGCGGGCGTGGCCACCACGCACCAGAGCGGCTCGATGTCCGGCAGCGGGTAGACCTCCTGTCCCCGGTCGAGGCCCAGCACCGTTCCGCCAATCAGAAACAGCGGCACATCTGAACCTACTTGCGCGGCAATCTCCAGCCGCTGGGCCGGCCAGTTGGCCGCCAAGCGCCCCGCTGACTGGCTGGCTCGATGGCCCGTAAATCCCAGCTCCGCCTCCAGCCCCACCAGCGCTGCCGCCGCATTCGCCGACCCTGCGCCAAGTCCACCCTGCACCGGCAACCGCTTCTCAATATGAATTTCCACCGCGGCCGTCATGCCCAGGTTTTCCAGAACCAGAGAAATCATCTTCCACGCGGTATTGCGGGCGTCGGTGGGAACGCGCCGGTCGTTCGACGTCAGCCGCAGTTTGGTCTCCGGCGCCAGTCTGGCCGTAACCGTCACCGCGTCATACAGTTCCAGCGTCTGGTATACGGTGACAAGCGCATGGAACCCGTCAGGGCGCGGCGCTCCGATACCGAGGCCAAGGTTGATCTTCGCGTGCGAGCGGACTGCGGTTGGCATACGGGACCATTGTAGAGCGAAGCCACGGCACCGCCTCGCGGGCAAGGCGAACCGGTCCCGAATCACCGATTCTGACGGAACCAACCACCCGAATCAGGCGTACTATTTAACTGCAAGAAGGCCGGAAACTCACTCGCGCCGGCAGCTCTCGAGGGACTTCCCCAGCACGAACTCGCGGAGCGTGGAGCCGTTCACCCCAGGGCGGAAGGGAAACAGCCGCCAGGCAGATTCCGGGGCGCGTGAAAGGAGGGCACTATGCCTTTCCTGACCAGACTGAACGGATGCGCAATCCTGCTGGCGGTTGCAGCCCTGCCCGCCTGCGCGCAATTGCAGAGCCATTTCACTCGAATGGAAGTGATCCACGGCAAGCCGTACGTCATGGTCATGGTCAACGGCAAAGGGCCGTTCCGGTTTGTGATTGATACCGGTACCGGCGGGCAGGCGCTGGTAACCTCCGCGCTGGCAGACCAGTTGGCGCTGCCCATAGTCGGTCAGGCCCGGCTCACCGACCCCAGCGGACAGGGCGAGCAGCGCGCGCAGATTCTTCTGATCGACTCCCTCAACGTTGCCGGTGTCGAGTTCACCGGCGTTAAAGCCATCCGGCACGGGCTCGCTGCTGAAGACTCCACCTGCCAGGGACTGCTCGGCTTCACGCTCTTTCGCGATTACCTGCTCAAGCTTGACTATCCCAACCAGCGCATGAACCTTGCGCCCGGCTCGCTTGCGCCCGATGGCGAGCGCTCCGTGCTGCCTTTCCGCATGCCCGATGGCGTGCCCATCGTTCCCCTGCGGATTAACGGCATGCGCGTGGAAGCGCAGTTTGACTCCGGGGGCATCGGCCTCAGCCTGCCCCGGCAGATTGCATCTCAACTCAAATTCGTGTCGGACCCCGCGGTCTTTGCCATCGGCGAATCGCTCTCCACGCGCTTCGAGATGATGGCAGGCAGGCTCGGCTCAGATGTACATGTGGGCCGGTATGCCTTCGATCAGCCCGTCGTGGAAATCAATCCGGCCTTTCCACTGGCCAACTTCGGCGGCTGCGCGATGCGCAACTTCGCCGTAACCTTTGACCAGAACAACCTGCTCCTGCGCCTCGACTCCGAGAAAACCACGTTCCGCCTCGGCCCTGAAGCGACCTTTCTCCGCCTGCAGAATGCGCCGCCCCCGAAGCCGCCCGATCTCGCCCTGGTGCCGGTGGGCTAGGGCGCTGCTCCTGCAGCGAGGGCGCAGTTCTCATCGCAAAAAAACCATTGTGAGGCTGCTTTCCTTCGGATAGACTTGCGGCCAACCTTCCCTCCTCTTCCCAGCACACGATCTCAGCATCCACGCTCAGTCGTGCCGCTACCGGTTTCAATGTTTCACCATCGATAGGAGAACCCATGAAGCGCCGTTCCTTCCTCAAGACCGCAGCCGCGCTCTTCCCCGCCGCAGGGCTCCAGTCCTTCGCGCTCGACGAGACCCACACCTCTTCATCTCCCGGTCAGATCCATCTTGTCCCCAACGGGCAGGACCGGCTCGGAGAATCGCACTCGCGCGGATACAGCGCCATCCTCTTCAAAGTCCTGCCGCGCGAAACAAGCGGCAACCTGTTCGTCATCGAGCACCACAACCTGATGAAAGGTGGCCCGCCGCTTCATCTGCACCTGCACCAGGAAGAATATTTTTATGTGATGGAGGGCGAGGTGCTGTTCCAGATTGGCGACACCAGACGAACGCTGCACTCGGGAGACTCGATTCTGGGACCGCGCAATATTCCGCACACCTTCTTGCCGGTGGGTGGAAGGCCGGGGCGCATGCTCATCGCCTTCAGCCCTGCGGGAAAGATGGAGCAGTTCTTCCGCGACACCGCCATTCCCAATCCACCCATGCAGGATGCCGCGTTCTTTCGCAGATACGAGGTAGAACTTGTCGGGCCTGCACTCAAGGCGGATTAAGCCTGCCAACTCGCGGAGCGCGGAGTTCCGCGAGCACCTCAGAAAAGCTCAGGGATGCTGTGGAAGGCGATGCGCGTGGGCGCGGCCTTGAAAGCAGTCAGCATCGTCGCCGGGGCCAGCGTGCTCATGCCGTACTTGTGATTCAGCGCATCCATGGTGGCCAGCAGCTTCGTACGGCTCTTCGCGCCGTCCAGCTCGTCAAAGAGGTTCAGCGAGTGCAGACGGTCGGGAACGAGGCCGTTGAGATGCACTCCGATAAAGTAGGGCTGGTCAAACTCCGGGCCCGTGGGACGCGACTCCCACAGCCGGCGCAGCGCGGCAATCAGCGTCGGGTTGTCCTGGCACTCGCTCAGGCGCAGATCGCCATGCCATCCGCGCGTGGGCACGCCAAAGCGGCTGACTGGAACGTTCTGGCCGCGCGGAACCGCAAACCCCACGGCCAGCCCGATGCCACTGGCCCACAGGCCGCCCGACCGCAGCCGCATGGCCGCCTTGTGCAGCAGCTTGTGGGCCACGGCCCAAGCCTTCTCCGGCGTGCGCATCTCCGGAGCCAGCACGTGCTGATGGCTCAGCGACTTCAGGTGCTCGGTCTCCGCCATGTCAAAGTCTTCGCCGCGCAGCCAGTGCCACAGCCGCTCTCCCCACACTGAGCCCCACAGCTCGCCCGCCTTCTCGCAGTCCAGTGCCAGCAGGTCGTCCATGGTGCAGATGCCCTTGTCATTGAGCCTTTTCTCAGTACGCGCGCCAATGCCCGGCAGGTCGCGCAGCGTGAGCTGCCGCAAGGCTTCGGGCAGAATGTCGAGAGGCAGCGCAACCAGCCCGTCGGGCTTTTCCATGTCGCTGGCCACCTTGGCCAGGTAGCGGTTGGTGGCGAGGCCAACAGAGCTGCGCAGGGTGATTCCGACCTTTTCCCGGATGCGCGCCTTTACCTTGCGGCCCAGCTCCAGCGCAGCCAGAAGGGGGCGCTCGCGGCCCATCAGCCGACAGGCCATTTCGTCGATGGAGAGCACGGCCGTCACCGGCAGGCAGCTCTCCACCGCCTCCACGATGCGGTGATGATATTCGACGTAGATTTCGTGGCGCGCCTCCACCAGCACCAGCCCCGGACACATCCTTTTAGCGTCGGCGACGATGGTTCCGGTCTTCACGCCGTGCGCCTTTGCCTCGTAACTGGCTGCAATGCAACAGGTTGTGTCGGCCATCATGGGCACTACGCCCACCGGTCGCCCGCGCAGTTCCGGCCGCACCTCCTGCTCAACCGAGGCAAAGTAGGAGTTCAAATCGACGAAGAGCCAGTTGAGGCAAGGCACGGGGTCAGGGCCGGAATCTGGCTCTCGCGGCGCGCGCGCGGCATCCCTCTCCAGGCATTGGAGATCCTCCGGCCACTCCTCCGGGAGGAGCGCCGGCGCGGGAATGGGGCCGGTTTCCATACGCAATAATTTTCGCCTTTTATTCTCCTTAATGCAAGAGAAATGCGCGTGGCAGCGCATATTCGCCGGTGGTACACTTGTCTCGCCGGGGTACCGGCGCTCCGAAGCTCGCGCGAGCGACTGCGATGCTGTTCTCACGCTCAGGTTTTGGAGTGGATTTTATGGGCAATATTCTGATGCATATCGTGGTTCGCTGGTTTGCGGCAAACGCGGATATCCTGGCCATCCTTGTGACTGTGGGTGTGGCGGTCCTGCTTGTCTGCTGCCTGGAATGTACGAAATGCCCGTGCCGCGATAAGGACGACCTCTTCCGCCACCATGTCTAGCGCTTCCGCGCTTCCCCTCTCAGAGCCGCGCCATTGGTAATATGCGCGCATCGCATCACAACACATCGACAGGCAGATCAGCTCATTCGCCCGATTTCGCGATGACCGGCGGCATCAGGTACTGCTCAAATTGCGCCAGGATGCGGTTGTAGAGATGCGTTCGCACATCCGGCCCGGCGATGGAGTGCGTCTTGCGCGGGTAGAGCTGCAGGTCATAGGGAATGCCGGCCTCGATCAGCTCCTGGACGAACTGCACCGAGTTCTCCATGTGTACATTGTCATCGCCCGTGCCGTGAACGAGCAGCAGGCGTCCGTGGAGACGGGCCGCCGAGTTGACCACCGAGAAGTTCTTGTATCCCTCTGGGAACTCCGAGGGCTGACTCATGTAGCGCTCGGTGTAGATGGAGTCGTAGTTGCGCCAGTCCGTCACCGGAGCTACTGACACTCCTGCGCGAAAGCGATCGGAGTGCGTCATCGCGTAGAGCGTAAACGTGCCGCCCCAGCTCCAGCCCCACCAGCCCAGGCGCTTCGCATCCAGCTGCGGATACCGGGCCAGCGCGGCATCCACCACCGCCAGCTGATCCTCAAGCTGCACCGGGCCGAAGTTGTGATACGCCGCCTGGGCAAACGCGCGGCCGCGCATTCCTGTGCCCCGGTTGTCGGCGTGCAGCACGGCAAAGCCATGCTGCGCCAGCAGCTCGTCAAAGAGCAAAGCATCGTCCCAGCGGTCGGCTACCTCCTGCGGTCCCGGCCCGCCATAGGGATTCACGATCAGCGGCACGCTTGCCGCGCCACCGGCGCCGGCGGGAAGCAGCAGAGTGGCATACAGCCTGGAGCCGTCCTGCGCCTTCACCTCAAGCTGCTCTGGCGCGCGCAGCCCATAGGGGTCGAGCGCGTGCGTTTCCCAGAAGATGCTGCACTTGCCTTTCGCCTGGCATAGCTGCAGCGCGGGCGGGCTCATGCGCGAAGAGAACTTGTCGGCAAAGTCGCCGCTTGCGGGCGAAAACGTGCCTTCATGATTTCCCGCGCCCGTGCTCAGCTGCCTGCGGTCCCCGTCAAAGCTCACCTGCCAGATCTGCTGCTCCAGCACGTTGCCTTCGTTGGAGGCGTAGTAGACCAGCTTGTGCGCATGATCGACGCGATAGATTGCTGCAACCTCAAATTCGCCCCTGGTCAGTTGCCGCTCCAGCTTTGCGGTAGTCGTCGCAAGATTACTCTCGTCGTAGCTGTAGAGATAGATGTGGTTGTGGCCATCGCTCCAGTGGGAAAGGACAATGCTGCCGTCGGCCACAAAGACGTTGTAGTTATCGTCCACGAACTTGTCGTCGCTCAGCTCAAGCGCCGTGTGCGCCTGGCCCGTTGCGGCATCGGCAAAATAGAGATCCCTGTGCTTGTGGTCGCGGGAGAGGGTTTCGATCCACAGCGTCCTGCGGTCTGCCCAGCCGAAGCGCGGAATGTAGTCCTGGCCGGCCTGGATGGGCAGCCTGACCCACACCGTCTTGCCTCCATCGGCGCCCACCACGCCCACCCGGACGTCGGGGTTGCTGTCGCCGGCCTGCGGGTAGCGCTGCAACTGTACCCTGGCGTGTGTCGGAATCCAGTCGGTGATGGGGTAGAGCGGCACGCTGGCTTCATTCATCTGCAGAAAGGCCAGATTCTTCGAGTCCGGCGCCCAGAAGTAGTTGCTGCGCGTCTCCATTTCCTCCGCATACACCCAGTCCACCTCGCCGCTGAGGGTCGCGGGATTAGGCGCGGGAGCCACGATCTCCGTGGGGGTTCCGTCCTCGTGCAGATGCACCACGGCCAGCCCGTGACCCTTGATGAACGAAATGGCTTCACCGTTCGGCGAGAACTTTGGGTCGTCGCCGGAAGCCTGGCCGGTAAAGGCGATCTGCACGCCTGTGCCATTGCGCAGGTCATAGAGCCACAGGCGTCCGTTGGAGTCGAAGAGCAGGTGTTTCGCGCCCGGCGACCAAAGATAGCTGGCCTGGCCGTAGCGGCTGCGATGGTCGCGGTCCTGCTCAGAGGCCGCGACTCCGGAAAGGGAGGCCAGCTTGGCGCGGCTCACCAGAACGTGCGGCTTGCCGGAGCCGGGGTCCAGGTCGATCAACTCGTCCCCGTCGCGATACGTCAGATGCTGCCCGTCCGGCGACCAGGCCAGACCCTCCGGCGGTGTCCCGGTAAGTGGGCCATGCGCGAAGATCTTCTCCACGGTCAGCGGAACCGAAGGAGCCTGGGCGGCAAGTGGAACGGCGATGAGCGGGAATGCGAAAACGGCCGGGAGCAGCAAAGCGGCTGAACGCGTCAAGGGTGTCCCTCCGGTGGGTCGGTGCCCGGCGAGACATCTTTGGAAGGGCAGAACCGGGTGCCGGGCTTCCAGCAAGCAGTGTAAATCAGGAGGGATGAGGCCCCGCCGCGAAACCGGCATACAAGCAAGCCGCAGGCGCGGCTTCTGCTCTCGCGGCGGCGCGGACCGGTTGCGCCGCGTGTTCCGAGGGTGTATGTTCCCGGTCATGCACTGGGCGACTCCGGAAGAGCGGCGCAATTTTGGCCAGGCGCGGCGCAGGCAGGTGGGCCGCCAGCAGCACGGCGAACTTCTCATCAAGGCACGGAAGAGCCCGCCGCTGGCGCTGCTGCGGCGGGCGGAGCAGGGTCGCATTCCAGCACTGCTGAAGCTCAAGCATCAACTGATGGCGCAGTCGCCCTTCAGCTACTTTCGCGGCGCTGCTTCCGTGATGGCGGCGGATCTGGCCGCTCTGCCCTCGACCGGCATCGTGTCGCAGCTCTGCGGCGACGCCCATGTGCGCAACCTGGGCGCCTTCGCCGCGCCCGACGGGCGGTTGGTCTTTGACATCAATGACTTTGACGAAACCATCCGCGGCCCGTTCGAGTGGGACCTGAAGCGCATGGCCGCTTCGCTCATTCTTGCGGGGCGCGAATCAGGCCACAAGGAGGCTGCGGCCCGCGACGCGGTGGAGAAGTGCATCGAGCGCTACCGCGCGCAGATGCGCGCCTTTGCCCAGATGCCCGGCCTGGAGGTGGCGCGCTTTCAGGTGCATCGCATCGGCGCGGTGCAGCCGGTCCATGCCGCGCTGCTCAAGGCTGAGCGGGCCACGCCCCGGCACACGCTTGAGCAGCTCACCGAGCCTGCGCACGGCAAGTCCGGCGGGTCCCGCCGCTTCAAGGAGCAGAAGCCCACCCTTGTCCGAGTGACCGGCGCGCAGGCCGTCAGGGTGCTGGCCGCGCTCGGCCCCTATCGCGAGATGCTGCAGCCCGAGCGGCAGCATCTTCTGTCCTTCTACCGCCCCGTGGATGTGGCCTTCAAAGTGGTGGGCACCGGCTCGGTGGGGCTGCGCGATTACTGCATCTACTTCGAGGGCAATGGACCCGCCGATCCGCTGTTTCTGCAAATCAAGGAAGAAGCGGCGTCGGCCTATGCGCCCTGGCTGCCCGATGCGCGCCCGCCCCACCACAACGGCCAGCGCGCGGCGGAAGGCCAGCGCGCCATGCAGGTGCAGTCCGATCCGTTTCTGGGCTGGACGCACCTAGCGGGACGGGCATGCCTGGTGCGCCAACTGAACGACCACAAGGGCTCCATCGAAATTGAGGATCTGGCCGGCGAGGGGCTTCAGGCCTTTGCTGAAGTCTGCGGCGAACTGCTGGCGCGCGGCCACGCCCGTTCCGGCGACCCGCTGGTGATTGCCGGGTATCTCGGCTCCGGCGGTGGCTTTGCCGAGGCGCTGAGCAAGTTTGGCACGCTCTACGCGGACCAGACCGAGAAGGACTGGCAGGCACTGCGCCGCCAAGGCAAAGGGAAGACAAAAGCATAACCACGCGCAGGAGACATAAATGGATCGACGTACGTTTGCACAATGCATGGCTGCCGCAGCCCTGAGCGCAGCCGCTCCGTCATCGCAGGCAGTGGACGGCAGCCCGGCCGCAACGAACCAGGCCGCGCCTTTCCCCCTCTCCGTCATGCTCTGGACGGTGTTTACAAAAATGCCCTTTGAAGAGCGGCTGGCGAAAGTCGCCGAGGCCGGCTACAGCAACGTCGAGCTGGTGGGCGAGTACCGCAACTGGTCCGCCGCTGATTTTGCCCGCGCCAACGCCGCGCGGAAACGGCTCGGCATTCAATTCGACGCCACCGCCGGCCTGCGCCACGGCATCGCGGACCCATCCACAAGCGATGCCTTTCTTGCTGAACTGAAGCAGGCCATGACGCCCATGGAAACCCTCGATTGCCCCGCCATGATCGTGCTCACCGGCAACAGCGTGCCCGGGCTCTCGCGCGAGGCGCAGCACCAGTGCAGCATCGAAACGCTCAGGCGCGCCGCCGCCATGGTCGAGGGCCGCACGATCAGCGGCCAGCCCGTGCGCCTGTTGCTGGAATGCATCGACCCTGAGGAGAATCCGCACTACTTTTTGCCTTCGGCGGCCGAAGCCATTGAGATTGTGCGTGCCGTGAATCATCCGCAAGTGCAGTTTCTCTATGACCTCTTCCATGAGCAAATCGGCGAGGGCAACCTGATTGAGAAGCTGGAGAAGCACATCGATGTCATCGGCTTGATTCACGTGGCCGACGTGCCGGGCCGCCATGAGCCGGGCACGGGCGAAATCAACTATGCCAACATCTACCGCACGCTGGCGCGGCTCAAGTATCAGCACGTGGTGGCCATGGAGTTTCGCCCCACCGGCGATGAGGTCGAGGGCCTGCGCGCGGCAAAAGAGATGGCTCAGCGCGCCTGAACACGCTGAGAAGCTTCCGAACTTTTTCCGCACCAGCGCGTATCTTTCTGCATCCGCGCGCGCCCCTTGCTGCGGATTAGAGAGTAGAAGCGAACCCCATGGCCCGCGACTGGCAGCCGGACTTTGAACAACTCGTGGACGAGCACCAGTCGATGGTCTTCTCGCTGGCGTGGCGCATGACCGGCGACCGCGGCCTGGCCGAGGAAGTGGCGCAGGATGTCTTCCTCGAACTGGACAGGCATCTGGCGCGCATCGATTCGCCCGAGCACGCGTGCAACTGGCTGCGCCGCGTGGCGATGAGCCGCTCGGCGGATGCACTGCGGCGGCGTAAGGTGCGCGGCGTGGACCTGTGGGTCGAGATGGACGAAGACTATGGAGCGCCTCCTGAGGGGAGAACCTCTCCGTTGGGCTCCCGCCTGGAAGGCCTGCTGACAACGCTGCCGGAGCCGCAGCGCGCGGCGCTCGTTCTCCGCTACCAGGAGGACCTGACGCCGGAGGAGATTGCGGCCACGCTCGATGCGCCACTGGCCACCGTAAAGAGCCACCTGTAGCGCGGCCTGAAGCTGCTGCGGGCCAAGGCCGCGAATCATTTGAGGGAGTACATCCGTGGAGCCTGAACCGATGGACGACTTTGAACGCGAACTGCGCGAGGCATTTGAACGCCGCCCCGCGCCGCCCAGCCTGAAGCGCAGGCTGATGGAGCAGCGGCGCCGGCAGCGTCCGCAGGGGCGCGCTTTCGTCTGGCAGCGGCTTGCCGCGTCGCTCGCGCTGGCAGCCGTGCTTGGCGGCGCTTTTGCCTGGCATCGCGCGGAGGAGCGCCGCAAAGGCGAAGAAGCGCGCCGGCAGGTTCTGACCGCGCTGCGCATCACAAATCACGCGCTCAACGAAATGAATGAGCGGCTCGTCTCCCACGACCGCAACGATCAGGAGTAAGGAGAAAGTTGATGAAGAACCGTATTGCAGTTTTCGTGATGGCCGCAGCCGCACTCGCCGCGCCAGCGCTGGCGCAGACTTTGCCTTTGCCGTTGCCCTCGGCTGTCGAAAAGGAGCTGGCCGCGCGCGCCTCCAACGTCACCGAGGTCACGCTGGACAAGAACATGCTCGGCTTTGCCTCGAAATTCATGAAAGACAAGGGCAAGGACGAAGCCGCCAGCAGCCAGTTCATTCAGGGCCTCGACGGCATCTACGTCCGCGAGTATGAGTTCGACAAGGAAGGGCAGTACTCGCCGGAGATGGTGGAGCAACTGCGTAAGCACTTCGAGACCAGCGAGTGGTCGCCCATGGTGCGTGAGCGCGAACGCAAAACCGGCGAAACCACCGACGTCCTCTTCAAGATGGTCAACGGCGAATCGCGCGGCATGTTCGTGCTGGAGGCCGCGCCAAAGGAGCTGACCATCGTGCTCATCCTCGGCCCCATTCGCATGCAGGATATGGGCAAGCTGGGCTCGCTCGGCGGCCTGGGCTCGCTGGGCGACATCTCAAAGGACAAGCAGGGCAACGCCCGCAAGGCTGACAAGGCGCAAAAGGCAGAGAAGGCGCAAAAGGACGGTGCGCAATGAGGCGTCTCGTCTGGATTCCCATATGCGTTGTGGCGCTGCTGGTTCCCGTGGTCGTGCTCGCCGGCAGCGGCGGTGGCGGCTTCAACAGCGTGGTGCGCTCTCTGGAGCATCGCTACCACGCGCATGCAACGCGCATTCCACTGCTCGGGCTCATCAGCTTTGTCTCGCGCGCTGCCACGCATCAGGGCGTCGCCAACCTGCACGTCGCCGAGTTCGACGACTTTTCCGCGCCTGTGGATGGTGAGGAGCTAAACCGGCTGGTGCAAGCCGATCTGGGCGCAAACTGGGAGCGCGTCATCCGCGAAACCAGCCGCCAGGGCAACGAGCAAACGCTCATCTTCATGCATCCCGAAGGCCAGCGCATGGGCCTGTTTGTGGTGGATCTCGACGGGCATGAGCTGGACGTAGTGCAAGTCTCGGTCGATCCCGATCAACTGAACGAAAGCGTCGGACACTACGAGCATCATCACCAGAACAGCGACACGGATCAGGACGTTTCAGACTAGGACCTGCTCCCGCCCCTCATGGCGCTGGAATCCGCACCGTATTTGCCCGGCACGCGCGCAGCGCCGGACACGCCATCGGCTTCAGGCTCTTGTCCAGACACACCTCCGCCGCGGTCAGGTAGTTGTGCCCGCAGCTCACCACCACGGCCGCCCGCGGAATCCCCGCATTACTCGCCGCAAACGCTCCAGCAATCTCCTCCGGCGTCATCGACGTCTGCGCCGCAATCGCGTTCAGTTGCGCCGGAATCCGCACCGACCGGTACGCCGTCCGCGCGGCCGTGAAGAACGCATCCGCGCTGAGCCCCGAGCAGGTGCCATGCGCGCGCCACTCATGCCTCAGCAGTCCCGCCTCGGGGTAGATGTCCGCATATTCAGCCGGATTCGCGGGCTCCGGCGCATTCGAGCAGTTCTCCGGATAGGTTCCATCCATGTTCTGCGGCCATAGACCGTGCAGCACAAACCGTGCGTGTTCCGCACACTCCACCGCATCCGGATGCGCGTGGCAGAACTCTGGAGACCATGACAGATTCAGCAGATAGAAGTCGAACCCGGCCCCCGCAGCCGCACTGCCTGCGTCCACGTGCGGCCGCGTCGTCCGGGCGTCCGCCGCACCGTGCCGCTGCGGGCCGCATCCGGCCAGCGGGGCCAGCAGCGCAAGAAGAACCGCAATGGCTCTCAGCTTCATGCACGCAGCATAGCAGGCCCGTTCGCCGGCCCCCCTCTGGATACACTGTTGAAAGTGTGGTCAGCCTCTTTCCATCTCCAACCTCGAGCTATCGCGGCAGGCTTGCGCCGTCGCCCACGGGCTACCTGCACGTGGGCCACGCGCGCACCTTCTGGACAGCCTTTCAGCGCGCCCGCGATGCCAGTGGCGCGCTGGTCATGCGCATGGAAGACCTGGACCCCGACCGCTGCCGCGCTGAGTACGCCCAGGCCGCTCTCGAAGACCTGCGCTGGCTCGGCATCCGCTGGCACGAAGGGCCGGACAAGGGCGGACCCTATGCGCCGTATGTGCAGAGCCAGCGGCGCGATGTGTATCTTGCCGCGTGGCGCAAGCTCGTCACAGGTGGATTCATCTACCCCTGCCGCTGTTCGCGAAAGGATCTGGCCGCGGCGTTGAGCGCTCCGCATGAGAACGCCCAGGGCAAGCTGGAGCCGCAGGACGACGAGCCCATGTATCCCGGCACATGCCGCCCCGCACAGCGCACCGTGTTTGATGCGAGCGAGCCCAAAGGCATCAACTGGCGCTTTCGCGTGCCCGATGGCGAGGCGATTGAGTTCGACGACCTGAACCTCGGCCCGCAGCGCTTTATCGCAGGCCGCGACTTTGGCGACTTTGTGGTGTGGAGGCGCGACGATGTGCCCAGCTATCAGCTTGCCTGCGTGGCCGACGACGCGGCCATGCACATCACCGAAGTAGTGCGCGGCGCCGACCTGCTGAAGTCCACCGCGCGGCAGATGCTGCTGAATCGCGCGCTGGATTTTGCCAACCCCGCATGGTTCCACTGCCGCCTGATTGTGGACCAGCATGGGCGGCGGCTGGCCAAACGGCATGACGCGCTGAGCCTGCGCGCCCTGCGCCAGCGCGGGTTGACGCCGTTGAACGTCCTCTCGGCTGATTTGCCCATGGAGAAATGATGGCCGCGCGCAGTGCTGAAGGTTGGATCACACGTCGCGGTAATTTTCTGCAAGCATTCTGTGGAAAACTGCAAATAAAAAGGGGGGGTAGGGGGGAGGGGGTACCCCCTGCACCGACTGGCCCCATGCCTTGCGGAAGTCTACTGCTGCAATTCCATTGTGCGGGATTGAGGGGAAATTATATGCAAAGTGCAGGAGGGATTTTTGAGGGAGTGGCTGGGTGAGATTTGTGGTTTCCCACCCATGTCGTCCGCTGAGGCGGACGCCATGGATGGGGCACTCCGAGTTTGTGGCTGGGAAAAGAAAGCCGGGATGTTGCGATCCCGGGTGCCCATCAAAAGCGAGGCACCCGGGCCACCCGCCGCATAGATCATGCACTTGTACTCACGGACGATTCCGTCCATCGAGAACGATCGTGACGGGGTTGAGAATCTTTGCCGGGTCCGGCCCGCTTACCGAGCCCGGATTGATATAGTTGCGCTGAATAAATTTGATGATCTCACCGGCCGGCACAAGCTTTGTTGGAATCTCGATGCAGTGAGTCAGGCCAGTGCAGTCGCGAGCTACGTAATACACATAGAACAGGTCGGAATTGGACGGTGCGCCGGGGATGCCCGAAGCGGATCCCTTGAGCTCGGTGTCATCGATGTTCGCGACGCCGACGAGTTCAGGGAACCAGTTCACCGACAGGCTGGTGTACAGCGCATTCCCCGTCTCCTTCGAGAGCGTCCCGACCACGGCGATAACCTGGCCATCGTCGATCTGCGCCGACGCGCTGATCTGGTAATCGGCATCCGGCGAGTCGCCCAGGCAGTCCATCGGACCACGCGTCGGATCAGGATAACCAAGGCAGTGCTGGCCGATGAGATCAAGGTACTTGTAGCCGCTGAAGAATGGGGCGACGGTCGCCTGTGTTTGTTGTCCCCAGTTGGCGATTACGGCGTCCCGGAGCGCCGCGAAGTCGCTGGTCAACTGGTTCTCATCGTAGTTCGCCGTTCGTAGCCCGTATGCGGGGATCGGAAGGGGATTGTCGTACCGCCGCGAGCTCACGTCGCGGACGCGGAGGATGGTGAGGGGCAGAGTCTGGCGCCATTGCTCACCCGCCACCTTATCGACGGGCATGGAATATCGGATGTAGGTGATCAGATCATCCGCTGAGCGGTCGAGTCCCAGCTTGACCAGTTCGGGCGCGACCGGCTCCGTGAAGATGTCGGACGAGGAAGCGCCGGCGTGTTCAAGCGCGTTGATCATCTCGGCCTCCATGTCGGCGTCGGACGTAATCACAAAGTAGGCCGGCCTGCTCCACGGGGTCTCTCCCGTCTGCTTTTCGATGACGGCGTTGTTCGTGCTGTTGCCGATGCTTGCCACCATCATCCTCCGCGAGGGATCGGGCGAGGCGCCAAACAGGATGCTCCGAAGCAGCGGATCAGTGACTTTCGGATAGATCGGATCAGTCGTAGTATTCGGGTCGAAGGCAGCTTCTCGCGTGAAAACGTTCGACCCGATCCCGAAATAGCGCGCCTCTGGAGGAAGCTGGGCCACGACGACAAGAGCCTCGCGCTGGTCCAGCCTGTGGATTGCGTTCATATTGCGTAGCGACTCGTTCAGCAGGTGATGGAACTTCTGCTCTACGTACTCGTCTTTCCACGTTGGCACCACTGCAAGCACGTACGGCGCTGTCGGATTGTTGCCGTAGCAGTAGCCGACCGACTGAAGCGGATACTTGCAGTCGTTCACGCCCCACAGCGTCCAGTAGCCCCGCGCGACCGCGAAACCGTTCGCATTGAGGTCGGTGCGCAACAGTCCGACCGTCCGCTCGAGTGCAGCAGGGAGCCGATTGATGTTGCTGAGCGGATCGGTTGCGGCGGCAGCGCGATCCCCAGCCCAGGCCAACGACACGCCAAAACACAATGCCAGGCTGAGCCCGGCCAACCCAAGAGCGAGACAGCGTTGAATCCTCATTGCAGTTCTCCTTGATGCGAGGTTGCCAAGCCGCATGGCCTGCCAGATGTGCGCTCTTCTCGACTGATCTGAGCCAGGCCGAATGCGTGCTAGTAGTTGGAGGGGAGAACCCATTGGGCTCTCCCCTCCAGATCACACATCCACTTGCGGAGCGTGAGATTCCGCGATTTTTTCAGAACAGCCCGCGGTGCATGCCTCAGTTCTTGCACTCGTCGTGGGTATACGAAACGTGTAACCGAGCCCCGGGATCGTACGGATCTCCGCTCTCCTCTGACAGCGAGATCCACTCAAGGAAGAAAAGCAGCGTACGCAGCTCTAACTTTTTAATCTGAAGCTGCCGTTTAGTCTGTGCCTGGAATCACGTCTGGCCGTGATGTCGCTCGCGGCGGGTGCGCAGGTCTGACCCACAATGAAAGGATCGGAACGGCCGGGCCACGCCAAAAAGAAAGGGCGCGACCGAAGTCGCACCCTCGCCAGTTCAGCCTTCTCAGTCCGCCTTAGCTGTGCTTGATGAACGAGCCGTTCTGCAGTTCGCGCATGGCCTGCTGCAGCTCGGCCTGCGTGTTCATGACGATGGGCCCGTACCACGCCACCGGCTCTTCCAGCGGCTTGCCGGAGACGAGCAGGAAGCGGATGCCCTCCGGGCCGGCCTGGACGACGATTTCATCGCCGCGATCGAAGAGGACGAGCGAGTGGTTCTTCGCGTCGTACTCGGCCAGGGCGTTGGGGTCCACGGCCGACTCGGTGAGCACGGCCTGCGGCGCCGATGCGTCACGGAAGGTGCCCGCGCCGGCGAAAACATAGGCGAAGGCGTTGCGCGTTACGTCCACCTGGATGCGGCGGCGCTTGCCCGGCGGCACGGAGATATCGACGTAGCTGGGGTCGGCCGCGACGCCCTCGACGGGACCGCGCTTGCCCCAGAATTCGCCGCAGATGATGCGCGCATGGGTGCCGTCGTCCTCGGTGACCTCGGGGATGGCGTTCGACGGAATGTCCTGATAGCGCGGCTCGGTCATCTTGAGCGATGCGGGCAGGTTGGCCCACAACTGGAAGCCGTGCATGCGGCCCCGCTCATCGCCTTTGGGCATCTCCTGGTGGAGGATGCCGCTGCCTGCGGTCATCCACTGCACGTCGCCTGCGGTCATGCGGCCCTTGTTGCCGAGGCTGTCGCCATGCGCCACTTCGCCGGCCAGCACGTAGGTGATGGTCTCGATGCCGCGGTGGGGATGCCAGGGGAATCCGGCCAGGTAGTCGGCAGGGTTCTCGTTGCGGAAATCGTCCAGCAACAGGAACGGATCGAACTCCTTCGTCTTGCCAAAGCCGAAGGCGCGCTGCAGCTTGACGCCCGCTCCCTCGAGGGTTGGCTTGGTTTCAAGGATCTGTTTGACTGCACGAAGCGACATGGTGGACCTCCTTGCCTTACACATTATCTGATGCACGGGGATGATATTCGTTGCAACAGGTATTTTGTGGAGTGCGGACTTTGTTTCTCCCAGGTCTCAAAGGCGAGACCCTTCGACAAGCTCAGGGCAGGCCGGGGCACCCGGCGCCAGCCGTCTGACGCGCTCAGGCCTTGATGAACTGAACGTCGAGCGTGATGGTTACCTCTTCGCCCACCAGCACGCCGCCGGTTTCGAGGGCCGCGTTCCAGGTGAGGCCGAAGTCCTTGCGATTGATCTTTGTGGTAGCGGACAGGCCGATGCGCTGGTTTCCCCAGGGGTCCTTGCCGGGCTGGCTGGGGCCATCGACGGCAAAGGTGACGGTACGGCTGACGCCGTGCATGGTCAGGTCGCCGGTCACGGCGTACTCGCCATCGGCTACACGCTTGACCTGGCTTGACTTGAAGGTGAGCGTGGGGAATTTTTCGGCATCGAAGAAGTCGGCGCTCTTCAGGTGGGTGTCGCGCTGCTCATCGGCGGTGGAGAGAGTGGCGGCGGGGATCAGGGCTTCAATGGTGGATCGTGTGGGGTCGGCTTCGTCCAGATTCAGCACACCGCTGATTCCGCTGAACTTGCCTTTCACGTTGGAGATCATCATGTGCTTCACCTTGAACTCGGCGGCGGAGTGCGCGGGGTCGATGTTCCAGGCGGTCAGGGTGGCGGGAGTAGTGGTCATTTGGTTTTGTTCCTTTCATCAGGTTCGATGCGGGAGGGAGATATTCGTTGCAACAAATATTCTGCAAAAACAAAAATTCTGCAAGCGCCGAATCTGCCGGCGGCATCCGCCCGGCGCTCAGGTGGTGGGTGCCACAGCCGCTGTCTTTGAAGAGCCTTCAAGCTCCGGAGGGCCGCTTTCCGTGGCCCGGATGAACTTCCGGTCCCGGATCAGAATCCGATTGCTGCAGGCGTGGCAGTAAAAGCCCTTTGCGTGCGCCATGCCGGACCGGATGGTTGCGCCGCACCACGGGCACTTCCCCTTGAGCATGCCGTACCCGAACTGCGGGCCGAGCAGCGGCGCGAGGATGCCCACGATGATCATGGGCACGCCGGCAAACGCGCCGAGCCCGGTGAGGCACAGCATGGTGCCGACAATGATCATCATGGGCGCGACGAGCGTGCCCAGGAAGAACCCGCCGAACGCGCCGGCCAAAGGCGCCCTTTCCTCCGGAGGAGGCGGCATGTGGTGGATTTCATGGGTGATTGCGGCCCCGCAACTGGGACAGAACTTCCATGGCGAGACAAGGTGCGCTCCGCATTTGGAACATAGCCCTTCCATAGGACTACCCTCTTCCGGGGAAGCGCCTAAGCATAGCACCAAGGCGAGGCGAAGAATCTGTGATCCAGAACACATTTTGTGCAAGCCACTCGTCCGGGCGAGTTCCGCCGCGGGGCACAGCTTTGACGCCTGCTCTCCGGCCCGGCAGGGCTTTGGCTTTATCCTCATATACAGCTCATCCGTGATTGACTTCGCACAATCCGTCAAGCAGCAGGCCGACATCGTGAAGATTGTCGAGGGGTACATACGGCTGCGCAAGGCGGGAGCGCAGAATTACTCCGGCCTCTGCCCATTCCACAAGGAAAAATCGCCGTCGTTCAGCGTACATGCAGTGCGGCAGTTCTACCACTGCTTCGGGTGCGGCGTGTCGGGCGATGTGTTCAGCTTTGTGGGCAAGATTGAGAATGTCGGCTTTCCTGAGGCGGTGCGCATTGTCGCGCAGAAGTGCGGCATCCCGCTGCCGAAGCGCGAGTTCTCCTCGCCCGAACAGGCGGCCGAGGCCCGCCTGCGCGGCAAGCTGCTGGACCTGCACGAAGCGGCGGCGGCCTGGTTTGAGGAGCAGCTTCGCGGACCCGAAGGCGCGGTGGCTCGCGAATATCTGGCCGGTCGCGGGCTGACGCCGGAGGGCATCAAGACCTTCCGCATCGGCTACGCGCCCGACAGCTTCAAGGCGTTGCGTGAGCGTCTCTCCGGCATGGCCGACGAGGAAACGCTCCGCGCCAGCGGGCTCTTCAGCTCCAAAGAGCAGGGCGACGGAACGCAGGGGCCACTCTACGACCGCTTCCGCAAGCGGGTCATGTTTCCCATTGCGAACGAGAGCGGGCGGGTCATCGCGTTCACGGCGCGGACGCTGGAGACGGGCGAAAAGGCCGGCCCCAAGTACATCAACTCGCCAGAGACGCCGCTGTACTCGAAGGGCCAGGTACTCTTCAACCTGGACAAGGCGAAGACGGCCATCCGCCAGGCGGAGTTTGCCCTGCTGGTCGAGGGCCAGATGGATTGCATCAGCGTGTTTCTGCGCGGGATTCAGAATGTGATCGCCACCAGCGGGACGGCCTTCACGGAGCAGCAGGTGGCGATTTTGAAGCGCCACACCTCGCAGGTGGTGGTGAACTTTGACCCCGACGCTGCCGGAGCGAATGCAGCGGAGAAATCCATTGCCCTGCTGACCGAGGAAGGTTTCTCGATCAAGCTTGTGACGCTGGATGGCGGGCTCGATCCGGACCGCTACATTCGCGAGCGCGGGGTGGATGCCTATATCCAGGCGATTCGCGGCGCGCGGCGGCAGGCTGACTACCTTATCGAGCGGGCGCGGCAGATGTTTCCCGGCGCCAGCGCAGAGCAGAAGGTCAAGGCGATGAACTACCTGCTGCCCCACATCCGGCGCATGCCGGAAAAGCTGGCGCGGGACCAGTTTGCCCACGATGCCGCGCAGAAGCTGGGCATTGACTCGGCGGTACTGCGCGAGGAGCTGCGGCAGGCGGCGCTCAAGCGGCGGGATCATGTTGAAGTGCGCGCGACGGGGCTTACCGAGGTGGAGCGGGTGCTGCTGCGGGCGCTGGCCGTCACGGACCCGGAGCACGGAGAGGCGCGGCGGAAGGCCGCGGATGCGATCCTGCAGCAACCGGATTGGTTTGAGCAGCTTGGGGCGTTTCCGGCGTTGCAGGCGCTGGCCTCCCGCCAGGCGCAGGATCCCATGGACATGGTGGAGGACGCAGCGCAGCGCGCCCTGCTGGCTGAGGCCCTGCTGGGCGAGACGGCGCCGCCGCCCCCCGAAACCGTGCGGGGTTGCATTCAGCGCCAGCGCCAGCGGAAGTTTGAGAGCGCATTGCGGGAAGTGCGCGCCCAGATCGGCGAGGCCGAGAGGCGCGGCGACTTTGCCGAACTGGCCCTCCTGACCCAGCGCAAGCTGGAACTGGACCGGGCGATGCGATACCTGGACAACCGTCCGTCTGCGGAGTAGCGACCCGGCCGCGCCCGGCCTGATTCGCTGATTCTTTGCGTCAAATCAGCGATTTCGGCGTCTAAATTTATAAGGAGCAGAGCGGGCGGAGGAGTTGTATCTGCCCGGCCCGGTCCCGGAGCGAAAGCTGCCGCGAAGATCCGGAGCTAAGAACTGATTTTTCTTAGCGAAATAGGGTTGGACTGTGGTAATCTTAAGGTCTCTGTGAGGATGCGCGCCCCTTTGCCCCATACATGAGCTGCGGCTCGCGGGCGACCCAGGCGAAACCTGAAGCGCTGTCATCCTGTTCCGAGCAATTATCTGAGACCGCTTCTTTTTTGCGGGCAACCGCAGGTCTGCGTCTGTGCGCGCGAAGGTTTCCACGTGAAATCTTTTTTTGAGCGCCAGGACCGGACACGCACCGGTGCGCGATACGGTGCCTAAAAATCGCATTGCGCTGGAGAGCAGGATCATTTTGGCGATTGACGACAAATTCGAAGACGACATCCACAGTCTGATCGATACAGGCAAGGAAAAGGGCTATCTCACCTACGGCGACGTGAACGACATGCTGCCGGAGGATATGAACTCGCCCGACGACCTGGACGATCTGATCACCACCATCGGCACGCAGGGCATCGACCTGCTGGAAGGTCCGAAGTTCGGCCACGACAAGGACTTCGACCTGGAAGAGGGCGAGGACGTCGAGCTGGACCTGACGCCGGGCACGCTCGAAAAGACGAATGACCCGGTGCGCATGTACCTGCGCGAGATGGGCACGGTGCCGCTGCTGACGCGCGAGGGCGAGGTGGAGATCGCCAAGCGCATCGAGCGCGGGCAGATGCGTGTGCTCAAGGCCATTTCGCGCTCGCCGATCGTGATTCGCGAGATCATGGCGCTGGGCGAAGACCTGAAGCGCGGCGTGCGCAACGTGAAAGAGGTCGTGGTCTTCGACGAGGAAGAGCTGACCGAAGACGTGGTGCAGGCGCGCGTGCGCGCCACCGTCACCCGCATTGACGCTCTGGTGAAGCACCAGAAGCGGATTGCGCAGCTTGAAGAAAAGCAGGCCGCGGGCAAGGCCAGCGCCCGGGAGGCGCGCCGCACGCGCTGGCTGATTGCGCGCGAGAAAGTCTACGTCTCGCGCATTGTGCGCGAACTGAAGTACACGGGCCTCGAGCGCAAGCGCCTGCTGGACCGCGTCAACAAAACCGTGGACACGATGCGCACGCTGGAGCGGCAGATTCGCTCGCTCGAGCAGAAGCACGAAGCCAGCAAGAGCGAGGACCTGAAGAAGGAGTACCGGCGCCAGCAGAAAAACTGCAAGGCGGATCTTGAAAAGATCGAGGCCGACGCGGGCGTCTCCATCGCCGAACTCAAGCGCACGCAGCGCGAGATGATCCAGGGCGACATGGACGCCGAGCAGGCCAAGCGCGAACTGATTGAAGCCAACCTGCGCCTCGTGGTCTCCATTGCCAAGAAGTACACCAACCGCGGCCTGCAGTTCCT